>NZ_CP108996.1:4610403-4917763 GCF_036226565.1 Kribbella sp. NBC_00709 | reverse complement strand
GCCACCAGGTTGAGATGCTCACGGATCCGGCCGGCGTCGAAGGTCGACCGCAGGGTGTCGTTGACCCCGACGATGAGGGAGGCGATGTCGATCGGGTCATCACCGGTTTCGGGCAGTTGCTCGGTCGCGACGATCGGCACGGTGGCGCCGCTGGTCGCGAAGTTGGAGAACGTCACACGGTGGGAGCTGGCCAGGGAGTCGGCGAGCAGCGAGGCCCAGCCCCGCCACCCCTCGCCCGGGCGCGCACCGGCACCGGACAGGTCGGTCGTACTGCTGCCGTTCATCGGGTCCCCGACACCTACGGTGGTCGAGTCCCCCAGTGCCACGTAGTGGAGGCTCACATTCCGCCATCCTGAGCGTACGGAGCGAGACGGTGATGTTCGGCGGGTGACGAGTGGGGCAACGTCACGGCAAAGGCAGGTGATTGAGGATCAGAACTGCTCGGAGTTAGGCTGATGGAAACAACTATGCGCAGGAGTGCTGGTATGAGTGATCTTCGGTTTGGCGTGGTGGGTCTTGGGTCCCGGAGTCGGATCGCGAAGTACGCGCACCGTCCCGGCGAGGGGTCGGAGGTCGTGGCCGTCGCGGACCCGTCCGCCCCCCAGCGGGACGCGACGCTCGAGTTGTACCCGCAAGCAACGGCGCACGCCGACCACTCCGAGCTGCTGGACCAGAAGCTCGACGGTGTGTTCCTGACGACGCCGGATGACCTGCACGAGGGGCCGGCGATCGACTTCCTCACCGCCGGCGTCAACGTGTTCGTGGAGAAGCCGCTGGCGATCACCGCCGAGGGCTGCGACCGGGTCCTGCAGGCGGCGTACGACTCCGGCGCCCGGCTGTACGTCGGCCACAACATGCGCCACATGTCCGTCGTACTGACGATGCGCAAGCTGATCCAGGACGGCGCGATCGGCGACGTGAAGGCGATCTGGTGCCGGCACTTCGTCGGCCACGGTGGCGACTTCTACTTCAAGGACTGGCACGCGGACCGTCGCCGTACCACCGGGCTGCTGCTGCAGAAGGGCGCCCACGACATCGACGTGATGCACTGGCTGGCCGGCGGCTACACGACCCGGGTGAACGCGATGGGCGCGCTCACGCTGTACGGCGGGATCACGGACCGGCAGGACCGGTCGGACCAGCGGTTCAAGGAGTTCGTCAGCGAGAAGAACTGGCCGCCGCTGGAGCAGAAGGGCCTGGCGCCGGTGATGGACGTCGAGGACCTGTCGACGGCGAACCTGCTGCTCGACAACGGGGTCCTGATGACCTACGAGCAGTGCCACTACACACCGGACTACTGGCGCAACTACACCGTCATCGGCACCCACGGCCGGCTGGAGAACTTCGGCGACACCGCGGGCGGTGTGGTGAAGGTGTGGAACAGCCGCCGCTCCGGATACCGCGAGGACGCCGACCAGGTCGTCGAGATCGCCGGCGAGACCGAGCACCACGGTGGCGCCGACCCGCACCTGGTGGCCGAGTTCGTGAACTTCGTCCGCGACGGCGGCGCGACGCTCACCTCCCCGGTCGCCGCCCGCGCCGCAGTCGCGGCCGGCTACGCCGCCACCCAGTCGCTCCGCGCGAACGGCGTACCGCAGGACATCCCACCGCTGGACCCGGCCCTGGTCAGCTATTTCGACAACGGCCAAGTTCGCTGAGTGCTATTCTCCACGACGTGACCTGGTACGCCGCACTGCGAATGCTGAGCCCTCGATGCGGAGGACTCTAGCGGCGTAGGCACGTGTGCTTGCAGCGAGAGGCCCCCGATGTCGGGGGCCTCTTTCGTTTCCCAAAACCGCTGCGAACCTCACGGAGCCTCATATGTACCCGATCACCTACATCACCGACTGTTACGACGCCAACGCCCGAGCCAGACTCAGCACCCGGATCGGCGCCCTGTTCGGCCAGTCGCCGACCATCGTGGCCGCCGACGGACCCGATCCGGAGTCGTTCGCCGCACTGACCCTGCTCGACTGTCTGCTCGCCACCTCCTCGCTCGGCGGGGACGGCCATCCGACGATCACGCTGCTCAACATCGCGCCCCGCGACGGCGTCTGGCCGAACGGCGTCCCGTTCTGCTTCTTCTGGCACGGCAAGCACCTGGTCGCGAGCACCTTCACCGCCCGCGCCCTCTCCCTGGTACGCCGTGAGCTCGGCATCGACCGGGTCTACGTCACCGACATCCGCGAGGCCGTCACCGCGGCAGGATTCACCCCGGACGAGATCGAGAAGATCGCCGGGACGCAGTTCAGGAGCCTGTGGTACCTGCCGTTGCTGGCGAAATGGGTCGCCGACGGTCGCGCCGTACCCGCCGTCGGCACCGCGATCCCCGAGACCCCCGACGAGGACCCGGTCGTTGCCGTCGTCGACAACTTCGGCAACTGCAAACTCGACCGCAACCTCGGCCTCACCCCCGGCGAGGTCGTGACAGTTGCCCAGAGCAAGGATGTGACCTGCTACCCGCACCTGACCGCCGTACCGCGGAAGACTCCCGGCATCATCCAGGGCAGCTCCGGCAGCGGCTTCACCGAGCTGGTGATCCGCGGCGGCTCCGCGGCCGCCGCGTTCGGTCTGCGGCCCGGCGATCCGCTGTCCGTGCAGGTGGCCGAGAAGGTGGCCTGACTGTGGCCTGACTGTGGCCTGATTACGGTCCGAGCCGAAGGCCGCCGAGCTGGTCGAAGGCGCGGTCCATCGTCTCGAGGTACTTCGGGAGCGGGCCGTCGATCTCCAGTTGCTGGTACGTCGCCATCACGACGCCGACGACCGCCCCGGCCCAGGCCCGGACCGCGATGTCGTCCGGTGCCCGGCCGGTCCGTTCGGCTGCGAGAGAGGCCAGCAGGTCGATGCCTTCATAGAGCTGGTCGAGCATCCGCACCCGCAGCTCAGGGGCGTGCATCACCAACTGCTGGCGTTCGGACTCCAGCGCCCACTCGTCCTCGGTCAGCGTGTCGAGGCTCTGCCGGATCGAGGCGCGCAAGGCGTCGGTCGGCGTCAGCTCGGGCGGCTGGTTGCGGAACAGCTCGATCATCAGCGGGTCGAGCCGGTCGAGGACGATGGTGTCCTCCTTGGTCGGGAAGTACCGGAAGAACGTCGCCGACGACACCTCGGCCGCGTCCGCGATCTCCTGGACCGTGGTCTCGGCGTACCCCTGGTCCCGGAACAGCCGCAGCGCGTGCTCCTGGATCGCCGCTCTGGTCCTGGCCTTCTTCCGCTCCCGCAACCCGCTCATGCATTGATTGTGACAACTTGTTCGTCAGCAACGCGGGTCCGACGTGGCAGGAACCCGACTGCGAGCACGATCGAGACCACCGCGAGCCCGCTGCACACCCACAGCGTCACGTTCATGCCGTCGACGAACGCCGCCCGCGCCGAGCGAGTCAGCTCCGGCGAACCCATCGCGATCGCGGCCGACGCACTGTCGCGCGCCACGCCGGCGGCCGCGGGCGGGAGTCCGCTGACGTCCAGATGACTCCGGTACGCCGCGTTCAGCACCGTGCCGAGAATCGCGACCCCGAGCGTGCCGCCGACCTGCCGTGACGCCTGGATCAGCGCGGACCCGGACCCGCTCCGCTCCAGCGGCAACGCCGCGAGCGCCAGCCCGTTCATCGGCGGCAACGTGAACCCGATGCTGATCCCGACCAGACTGACCCAGATCGCGGTGAACCCGTAGCCGTCGCCGACGCTCGTGAACGCCCCGATCACCAACCCGGCCAGCATCAGCGAGAACCCGATCACCACCGTCACCCGCGCCCCGGCCCGCTCCAGCAGCCGCTCGGCCACCTTGGCGCCGATCAGCATCCCGCCGATGATCGGCAGCAACCGCAGCCCGGCCTGGAACGCATCCGCGCCCTGCACGGCCTGGAACAACTGCGGCAGCACGAACAGCAACCCCACCAACGCGAACGAGGCCAGCGTCGCGAGCACGGTCCCCCACGTGAACCCCGCCGACCTGAACAGCTTCAGGTCGACCAACGGATCCGCCGTACGCCGGGCCCACGCCCAGAACGCAGTCAGGAAAACCACTCCAACCGCGATCCCACCGAGCGCCCATGCCGAACCCCAGCCGTGCTCGCCGGCCCCGATGAACCCGTACGTCAGCGAGACCAGTCCGGCTGCGGTGAGCACAATCCCCGGTACGTCGATGCGCCGCGAACGGTGGCCGGCCATCGACGGGATCAACAGCGCCACGGCAACTAGTCCGATTGCAACTAGTGGCAGGTTGATCAAGAAGATCGAGCCCCAGCGGTAGTGGTCCAGCAGCCAGCCGCCGAGCAGCGGACCGAGCGGGATCCCGATCGAGTTCGCCATCAGCCAGATCGTCATCGCGCGCTGCCGCTCCTCGGGCGCGAACAGCAGGTTGAGCAACGACATCGACAGCGGGATCAGGAACGCCGAGCCGACCCCGAGCGCCGCCCGCGCCGCGATCAGCTGACCCGGCGAGTTCGCGAACGCGCACGCCGCGGAGGCGAGCCCGAACACCACGAGCGCGCCGAGCATCAGCCGCTTCGGGCCGAACCGGTCGCCGAGCAGGCCGGCCGGGAGCAGCAGCGAGGCGAGCACCAGCGTGTAGGCGTTCGCGAACCACTGAAGTTGGCTGGTCGATGCCTTCAGATCGGTCGCCAGCGTCGGCAGCGCGACGTTCAGCACGGTCAGATCCAGCCCGATCACGATCAGGCTGATGGACATCGCACCCAGCGCCCACCACCGGCGCGGGTCGAGGGTTGCTGCGGTCATGACAGAACACCTTTCTGAGATCAGCTCTAATTTGAGAGTAGATCTCAGAATTGCTCGATGTCTAGCCCCGATCCGCCGCCAGCCCGGTCAGCACGTGGTCGAGACTCCGCGTGAACAGCCGGTCGAACCGGTCGGCCGCATGCGGCGTCTCGGCCTCGAGCATCATCCGGCTCAGATGCGGGTAGTCGCCGCTCCCGATCACCTGTTCGGCGTACTGCCGCGACTGCTTCGTCAGCCAGTCCGCCATCGTCGAGCCCGCCTCGCGCTCGGTCAGCTCCTCCAGCGCATGACCGCGCACGAAGGTCAGCAGGGTGGCCGCCTGCGCCAGCACCTCGTCGGCAGGCAGACCCGGTACGTCGACCGCGGCGTACGTCGCCTCGAGCCAGGCCAGCGTGTTCGGACCGAGGACGGGCCTGGTCGCGGGCAGCCGGACGAGCCAGGGATGGCGCAGCATCATGGCGCGTTGCGCGTGAGCGACCGCCGCCAGGTCGACCCGCCAGCTGCCGGTCGGCACCGGCGGCCGGCCGTCGCCCATCGCGTGATCGACCATCAGGTCGAAGAGCTCGTCCTTGCCGTCGACGTACCGGTAGAGCGAGGTCGTGCCGGTGGCGAGCTCGGTCGCGACGCGCCGCATCGACACCGCTACAAGTCCTTCGGCATCCGCGACCCGGACGGCGGCCGCAGCGATCTCGGCGCGGCTGTGTGCCGGCCGGGGTCCGCGGGCGGCTCGCTCCGGGCGCAGCCAGATCGGAGGTCGGTCCATGGCCAGGAGTTTACTGCGCACGCTGTTCGCAGTACGGTTACTGCGTACAGCGTGCCCGGGTTTGGGAGGACAGGATGTATCGCAAGGGATCGGTGGTTTCGGCCGACGGCACGGTGATCGGCTATCGGCAGGTCGGCAGCGGGCCGGGCGTGATCCTGCTGCACGGGTCGATGCTCGCCGCGCAGGACTTCATGAAGCTGGCCACGGCCCTGGCCGACGACTTCACCGTCACGGTGCCCGACCGCCGGGGCCGCGGCCTGAGCGGACCGCACGGCACCGGCTACGGGATCGACCGCGAGGTCGAGGACCTGCAGGCATTGCTCAAGGAGACCGGCGCTTCGCGGGTGTTCGGACTGAGTTCAGGCGCGCTGATCGGCCTCCGTGCGGCCAGGGTGACGCCGGCCGTCGAGAAGCTCGCGCTCTACGAGCCGCCGCTGTCGGTCAACGGATCGGTCCCGGTCGATTGGGTGCCGCGGTACCAGCGCGAGCTCGCCGACGGCAAGACGGCAGCGGCGCTGGTGAGCGTGCTCAAGGGTCTCCAAGCGGATCGTCTGTTCACCACGGTCCCCCGCTTCGTCCTCGTCCCGCCGATGAACGTCGTGCTCCGCCTCCAGCGCAAGCCCACCGGCGACAACGTACCGATCCCCGACCTGGTCCCGACGATGTCCGCCGACATGCAACTGATCGCGCAACTCGCGGACACGACGGACGACTACGCGACCGTCGACGCCGACGTCCTGCTCCTCACGGGCTCCCGCAGCTCGGCGTACTTCGGGCGCTCGCTGGACGTGCTCGCCGCGGTGCTGCCGCGCTCGTCCCGGATCACCATCCCGAAACTCGACCACTCCGGCCCCACCGACGACGGCGGCCCGGCCCAGGTCGCGCAGGCCCTACGCCCCTTCTTCGCCTGACACGACGCGTCGCAGCACGCTCCGCACCAGCTCCGGCTGCTCCAGCCACGGCGAGTGCCCGGCGTCCGGGATCAGCTCGAATGCGTGGTGCGGGACATGCGCGGCCAAGTCCCGTACGGCGAACGCCGGCCGCGGATCGCCCTCGCCGTGGATGAACGTGGCCGGGCACTCGAGGCCCGCTGCGAGACCGGGGACGTAGTCGTCGGGCCAGCGCCGCATCTCCGCACCGAGCGCACTGTTGGCGGCGAAGTTGATCGGGAGCTCGACGGCCGCACTCGCGTAGGCCCACTCCATCGCCCGGTCCCGGTCGGCGTGATCGGTGAACCACGACAGCGCCCGGAACTCGGTCTCCTCGGCCGGCGTGCGCTTCCGGCCGGTCAGCTCGTCGAGTCGCGCACCCTGCTCCGGCGTCATCCGGCGCGCCTGCTCCGCGTGGTACGACGTACGCCAGTCGCCGATGCCGACGCCGTCCAGGTAGACGAGACCCGCCGCGTGATCGCCGTACGTCGCGGCGTACAGCAGCGCGAGCGATGCGCCGAAGGAGTGGCCGAGGACAACGATCCGCTCATGGCCGAAGTAGGCACGGAGCTCGTCGAGGTCCTGCGCGTGCCGGGCCATGGTCTGGACCTCGGACGGGTCCGAGCGGCCGCAACCGCGCTGGTCGAAGCGGTGCACGACGGTGAGGTCGTCGATCATCTCCGCGAGGACGGCGTAGTCGTCCCACAATCCCGGCCCGCCGTGCAGGATCACCACTGCGGGCGCGGAGGTTGCCGAGCCGGTGGTTGCGGTCCACAACCGCACGCCGTCAGATGTCGAAAACGGCATGCGGGGTGGCGATGTCGACCGGACCGGAGAAGGTACGGCGGGCGTTCTCGGCCTGGGTGACGCGGTCGTACCACGGTGGGACGTGGGTGATGACGAGTCGTTTCACGCCGGCCTTCTTCGCGTGCTCGCCGGCGTCGGCCGGGGTCAGGTGCAGGTCGGTCGGGTTGTGCGGATCGTTGTCCGGCAGCGCCGCCTCGGACAGCAGCACGTCGGCGCCGCGGGCCAGGTCGATCAACGCGTCGTTCGGCCCGGTGTCGCCGGTGTAGACGAGCGACTTGTTGCCGTACTCGACCCGGATCGCGAACGCCGGCACCGGGTGCACCATCGGCGCGGTCCGGATCGTGAAGGGGCCGACGGTCTGAACGTCCTGCCAGGCATGGAATTCCAGCTCCTCCTCCATCCCCGGATTGAGCGGCAGGTCGTAGGCCAGCGCCATCCGCTCCGCCGTACCGGGCGGGCCGAAGACCGGGATCCGCGGGATCGGCGCGCCCGGCGCGTACTTCGCCGCGACGTACAGACCGCACAGATCCATGCAGTGGTCAGGATGCAGGTGGGACAGGCCGATCGCCCCGATCTCCGGCACGGCGACGTGCCGCTGGAGCGAACCGAGCGCACCGCTGCCGAGGTCCAGGATCAGGTTGAACCCGTCGGCAGTGACCAGATAGCTCGAGGCGGCCGAGTCCGGCCCGGGCACGGACCCGGAGCAACCGATCACGGTGAGCTTCATACCTCGAACACTACCGGCGAGTTCCGGCGTTCGCAGGAAACCCCGACGCGTCGATCCGCCTGCCACACAGGCGTTCCGCCGCGGTCTGATGCCCCTGACAACATCTGGATGCGACCCATGTCACAGTTCAGCGAACCCAGGCGAACTGATCGACCGCGGACAGCACCGGCCCGAGGAAGCGCGAGCCGATGGCCGCGAACTCGTCCGGGCTGCCGGTGGTGACGAAGCGGTGCTGCGGCGCCGGCAGGTTGTCCGGGCGGAGCAGGCCGGTCTTCGTCAGCATGCTGTAGACGTCCTTGGCGCATTCGTCCGCGCTGCTGACCAGGGTGACGTTGTCACCCATCACGTACGAGATGACGCCGGTGAGCAACGGATAGTGCGTGCAGCCGAGGATCAACGTGTCGACGCCGGCCTCGACCATCGGATCGAGGTACTCGTGCGCCGCCTCGATCAGGTCCGGCCCCGACGTCACGCCGGCCTCGACGAACGGCACGAACTTCGGGCACGCCTGGGTGAACAGCTCGATCTGCGGCGCCGCGGCGAAACCGTCTTCGTAAGCAAGCGATTGCGCGGTCGCCTTGGTGCAGATCACGCCGACGCGCTGGTTCCGCGTCGCGGCAACGGCCCGTCGCGCCGCCGGCAGGATCACCTCGACGACCGGTACGTCGTACCGCTCGCGCGCGTCGCGGAGCATCGCGGCGCTGGCGGAGTTGCACGCGATCACCAGCATCTTCACGCCGGCCTCGACCAGATGGTCCAGGCATTCCAGCGCGTACTCACGCACCTCGGCGATCGGCTTCGGACCGTACGGCTGGCGGGCGGTGTCACCCAGATACAGGATCGGTTCGTGCGGCAACTGGTCCAGAACCGCACGGGCGACAGTGAGTCCCCCGAAGCCTGAATCGAAGATCCCCACCGGTGCGTCAGCCACGAAGAAGAGCTTATACAAGTCCGCTGCCGGGCAGACCCGAAGGCAGCCTTACCTAACCCCACCAGAAGACACGCCGAGGTTGTCCACATCTTTACGTTATGGAATTGCCTTTTCGCGTGATGCGCGCCACTCTGGAGCGATGTTTGTTCGACCGCCCCTCGGAACGCCATGAACCTGGCGCACCACATCGCGGTAGCAATGGGCACCGCACCAACTCCACAGCCTGACCACGTGACCGCCGCAGGACAGGCGGCCACCCAGGCCACGGACTCGAACACGAGCACTGCCGCTGACGTCGTGACGGCCATCGGGCCGACCGGCATGCTGTTGCTGCTCCTGATGGCGGCGTTCGCCCTGTACGTCGTCTCACTGTCCCTGCACCCGAACGCGAAGTGTGGCCGATGCAAAGGTGCCGGCCGGCACCACGGCGGCATCTTCAGCTACGCCCAACGCCCGTGCAACAGCTGCAAGGGTCGCGGGATCCAGCCCCGGCTGGGCCGCAAGCTCTTCTTCAAACAACAGTAGGTAGGTGCCAAAGGCAACAAAAGGCACGGACCGGCCCTCCGCCCGCCGGCCCGGACCTTCAGGCCCAGAGCTGGCCTTCGAGGCGATCCTCGGCCTCGTCGATCGTGCCTTCGTAGGCGCCGGTCGACAGGTACTTCCAGCCGCCGTCCGCGACCACGAACGCGATGTCCGCGGTCTCGCCGTCATGCACACACCTGGCCGCCTGGCCGAGCGCCGCGTGCAGGATCGCGCCGGTCGAGATGCCGGCGAAGATGCCCTCGTTGTCGAGCAGTTCGCGCACCCGGCGGACGGCGTCGCGCGGGCCGACCGAGAAGCGGGCGTCGATCAGCGTCTCGTCGTACAGCTCGGGGACGAAGCCCTCGTCGAGGTTGCGCAGGCCGTAGACGAGCTCGCCGTACCGCGGTTCGGCGGCGACGATCTTCACGTCCGGCTTGTGCTCGCGGAAGAACCGGCCGGCGCCCATCAGCGTGCCGGTCGTGCCGAGGCCGGCCACGAAGTGCGTCACCGACGGCAGGTCAGCGAAGATCTCCCGCGCGGTGCCGTCGTAGTGCGCTAGCGCGTTCGACGGGTTGCCGTACTGGTACAGCATCACCCAGTCCGGGTGGTCCTCGGCGACCTGCTTGGCGACTCGCACGGCCTCGTTGGACCCACCCGCGGCCGGCGAGGAGATGATCTCGACGCCCCACATCCGCAGGATCTGGCGGCGCTCCTCGGAGGTGTTCTCCGGCATCACGCAGACCATCCGGTAGCCGCGCAGCTTGGCGGCCATCGCCAGCGAGATCCCGGTGTTGCCCGAGGTCGGCTCGAGGATCGTGTTGCCCGGGCGGAGCCGACCGTCCTTCTCCGCGTCCAGCAGCATCCGGAGCGCGGCCCGGTCCTTGATCGAGCCGGTCGGGTTGTGGTCCTCGAGCTTCGCCCACAGGCGCACGTCACCCGACGGCGAGAGCTTCGGGAGGCCGACCAGCGGGGTGCCGCCGACGGAGTCGAGCAGGCTGTCGAAGCGCACGATCAGCCGCCGGCGACCGCGGGCAGCACGACGACCACGTCGCCGTCCTTGATCTCGGTCTTCAGGCCGCCGGTGAACCGGACGTCCTCGTCGTTCACGTACACGTTCACGAACCGGCGCAGTTCCTCCGGCTCACCCTCCACGATGCGCTCCTTGAGGCCCGGGTGATTGCCGTTCACGTCGTCGATGAACTCGGCCAGGGTCGCGCCGTCACCGTCGACCGCCTTCGCGCCACCGGTGTAGGTGCGCAGGATCGTCGGCACGCGCAGCTCGATCGCCATCTCAGTGCTCTCCTTCGATTTCCGTATAAGAACCAACCACGCGTACTTCTTCTTCCGTGACCTCGCCGTCGACGATCCGGTACGAGCGGAACTCGACCGGCCCGTCGTACGCCGGGGAGTCGGCGCCGTCCCGGGTCGACACCAGCACGTAGTGCGCGCCGGGCTCCTGGGCCAGGTTGATGTCGGTGCGCGACGGGTACGCCTCGGTGGCGGTGTGCGAGTGGTAGATCACCACCGGCTCCTCGTCCCGCTCGCCCATCTCCTTGTACAGCCGGAACAGATCCCCGGAGTCGAACTCGTAGAACGTCGGCGACATGGCGGCGTTCAGCATCGGGATGAACCGGGTCGCCCGGTCCGACCCTTCCGCGCCCGCGACCACCCCGCACGCCTCGTCCGGATGGTCCTTCCGGGCATGCGCGACGATCGCCTCGTACGTCGCCTTCTCGATCACCAGCACGCCTCCACGGTACGGCGAGCGCCGCGCCGACCCCGCCAACCACGGAGTCGGTCCACAATGCGGACAGCGAGTTACCAGCGGTCGTGGATCTGGGGGCGGATCAGTTCGTCGTAGGTGTCGCGGACCGCGCTGAGTTGGTCGCCGGTGAGCGGGGCGAGGGTGTCGGCCGAGATGTTGCCGGCCACCTGCTCCGGGTTGCGGGCGCCGGGGATGACGACCGAGACGCCGGGTTGGTCGAGGATCCAGCGGAGGGCGAACTGGGCCATCGTGGTGCCGGCCGGCACCCACGGCATCAGGCGGCGTACGGCGCTCAGGCCGGTGCTGAAGTCGACGCCGGAGAAGGTCTCACCGACGTCGAAGGCCTCGCCGTGACGGTTGTACGTGCGGTGGTCGTCGGCGCCGAAGACCGTGTTCTCGTCGTACTTGCCGGAGAGCAGACCGCTGGCCAGCGGGACGCGGGCGATGATGCCGACGCCGGCCTCCCGCGCCGCGGGGAGCACCTCGTCGAGCGGCTTCAGCCGGAACGCGTTCAGGATGATCTGCAC
Source organism: Kribbella sp. NBC_00709 (assembly GCF_036226565.1). Taxonomy (GTDB): domain Bacteria; phylum Actinomycetota; class Actinomycetes; order Propionibacteriales; family Kribbellaceae; genus Kribbella. Next base: position 4,906,058 of record NZ_CP108996.1, on the reverse strand, counting down.
GGACGCGACGTTCGGCCGGGCGATCGCGGTGAGCGCCTCGGCGCAGGTCTCGACGCTCACGCCGTACGCCGCGATCCGGCCCTCGTCGACCATCGCGTCGAGCGCGTCGAAGACCTCGTCGCTGGAGTACACGGGCGTCGGCGGGCAGTGCAGCTGGACCAGGTCGATCGTGTCGACGCCGAGGTTCTGGCGGGAGCGGTCGTTCCAGGCACGGAAGTTCGCCGCCGCGTAGTTCGCCGGCACCTGCTCGACCCGGCGACCCATCTTCGTCGCCACGGTGAGGCCGTCGTGCGACTTCAGCACCTGGCCGACCAGCCGCTCACTGCGCCCGTCGCCGTACACGTCGGCGGTATCGATGAACGTGACGCCGCCGTCGATCGCCGCGTGCAGCACGCCGAGCGCATCGCCCTCGTCCACCTCGCCCCAGTCCGCGCCCAACTGCCACGCACCGAGCCCGACCACGCCCACGTCCCGCCCGGTCCGTCCAAGTCTCCGCGTCTCCATGCCCGACACCTTAGACACCGGTGCGGCGTGGCCCCGACACCGGCGGGCGGCCGAACTGATCGCTGCGGGACCGGTCAGTTCGCGACCCGAACCTGGTCTGTTCTGTCATGAACATCGAAAACACTGCAGTTCTGGTCACCGGAGCCAACCGCGGTATCGGGAAGGCACTCGTCGAGGACGCGCTGAAGCGAGGCGCCAAGCGGGTGTACGCCGGTACGCGCCGGCCGCTGACCCACCCGGATCAGCGCGTCACACCCATCACCCTCGACGTGACCGACGCGGCGCAGATCCGCGCAGCCGTGGAGAGCGTCGAGTCCCTGGACGTTCTCATCAACAACGCGGGCCTCGGGCTGTACGCCGATCTCAGCGACCGGGCCGCCCTCGAACAGCACCTCGCCGTCAACCTGTTCGGCACGTACGACGTGACGCATGCCTTCCTGCCGTTGCTGACCCGGTCCGGCGGGGCGATCGTCAACGTGCTGTCGCTGGCGTCCCTGGCCGCCGTACCCCTCGATCCGACGTACTCGGTCTCGAAGGCGGCTGCCTTCTCGCTCACCCAATCGTTCCGCACGGCGTTCGCGGGCCAGGGCGTGACGGCGCATGCTGCCCTGGCCGGACCGGTCGACACCGACATGGGCCCGCGCGCCGACATCCCGAAGGCGTCACCGGAGTCGGTCGCCCGCGCCATCCTCGACGGCATCGAGAACGGGGACGAGGAGATCTTCCCGGATCCCTTCTCGGAACCGGTGGCAGAGGGCTGGCGCAACGGGACGTCCAAGGCGCTCGAGCGGCAGTTCGCGCTGTTCGCTGCGCAGCCCGTCAGCTCATGAGATCTTCTCGACGCTGATCAACGGCTCGGAGCCGCTGGCGAACGTGACCTCGTCCGCCAGCGTCTCGGCCATGATCAGCTCGCGATGCGTGTCGATGGCCCGGACAACCTCGTCGGCGGCGGTCAGCGACAGGCGGATCCGATCGGTCACCTCGAGTCCGGCGTCGCGGCGAGCCTGCTGCACCGAGCGGATCACGTCGCGGGCAGTCCCTTCCGCCTCGAGCTCGGGCGTCACCGTTGTGTCCAGTACGACGAACCCACCGCGAGCCAGCAGCCCGCTCGCGGACGCCTCGTCGGTCAACGTGGTCTCGAGCGTGTACTCGCCCTCCGCCAACTCGATGCCCCCGGCAACCACGACACCGGCGTCGGACACCGACCAGTCACCGCTCTTCGACGCCTTGATCACCGTCTGCACGTCCCGGCCGAGCCGCGGTCCGGCCGCCCGTGCAGACACGGTCAGCCGCTGCGACACCGGCGCGTCCGCCGCGTCCGCTTCGTCCAACGGGGTCAGAACCACGTCGCGGACATTCACCTCCGCCGCGATGATCGGCGCCAGCTCCCGCAGTACGTCCGGGTCGGCGACCGCGATCGTCAACCGCTGGAGCGGCTGGCGGGCGCGGATGCCGGCCGCTTTGCGGATCGACGACGCGACCGAGCAGATCTCGCGGGCGCGCTCCATCCGGTCGACGAGTTCCGGGTCGTCGGGCAGGTCGGCGTACGACGGCCAGTCGGTCAGGTGCACGGAGCGGTCGCCGGTGAGACCGCGCCAGATGTCCTCGGTGACCAGTGGGAGCAGCGGCGCCGCGGTCCGGCAGAGAACCTCGAGGGCGGTGTAGAGCGTGTTGATCGCATCCTGTTCACCGGCCCAGAAACGGTCCCTGGAGCGGCGGATGTACCAGTTGGTGAGGATGTCGACATACCCCTGGACCGCGTCACAGGCCGAGGCGATGTCATACCTGTCGAGGTGGGATTGCACGTCGGTGACGAGCACGCGGAGTCGGGCCAGCAGATAGCGGTCGAGGACATCGGTGGACGCCGTCGACCAGCGACCGGTGAGGTCGGCGGCGTTGGCGTAGAGGGTGAAGAAGGACCAGGCGTTCCACAACGGGATCAGGGTCTGGCGGACGCCGTCGCGGATCGCCTGTTCGGTGACGATCAGGTTGCCGCCGCGCAGGATCGGGCTCGACATCAGGAACCAGCGCATCGCGTCCGCGCCGTCGCGGTCGAACACCTCGGTCACGTCCGGGTAGTTCCGCAGCGACTTGCTCATCTTCTGCCCGTCGTTGCCGAGCACGATCCCGTGACTCAGGCACGACCGGAACGCGGGCCGGTCGAACAGCGCCGTCGACAACACGTGCATCGTGTAGAACCAGCCGCGCGTCTGGCCGATGTACTCGACGATGAAGTCGCCCGGGAAATGGCCCTCGAACCAGTCCTGATTCTCGAACGGGTAGTGCACCTGCGCGAAACTCATCGACCCCGAGTCGAACCACACGTCGAGCACATCCGGCACCCGCCGCATCGTCGAGCGACCGGTCGGGTCGTCCGGGTTCGGCCGGGTCAGCTGGTCGACGTACGGCCGGTGCAGGTCCGGGACGGGTACGCCGAAGTCGCGCTCCAGCTCCTCGATCGAGCCGTAGACGTCGATCCGCGGGTACGCCGGATCGTCCGACCGCCAGACCGGGATCGGCGAACCCCAGAACCGGTTCCGGCTGATCGACCAGTCACGCGCGTTCGACAGCCACTTGCCGAACTGCCCGTGCTTGACGTGCTCCGGCACCCAGGTGATCTGCTCGTTCAGCTCGACCATCCGGTCCCGGATCCGGGTCACCTCGACGAACCAGCTCGAGACCGCCTTGTAGATCAGCGGATTCCGGCACCGCCAGCAGTGCGGGTAGCTGTGCACGATGCTGTCCTCGCGGACCAGCGCGCCGGCCGCGCGCAGGTCGCGGATGATCGGCCGGTTCGCCTCGAAGACATGCAGACCTTGGTACGGCGGAACGACCGACGTGAAATGTGCTCCGTCGTCGACGGTCAGCACCGTGGGGATCCCGGCGGCCTCGCACGCGAGCTGGTCCTCCTCGCCGTACGCCGGCGCCAGGTGCACGACGCCCGTACCGTCCTCGGTCGTGACGTGGTCGGCGGCGATCACCTGGAAGGCGTTCGCCGTACCCGCGAGGAAGTCGAACAGCGGGGTGTAGTGCAGGCCGATCAGCTCGGAACCCCTCAGGCGACGGACGACATCCGTGTACCCGTAGGCATCCAACCGAGCCTCAGCGAGAATCGTCTCCCGGCCATCCACCAGCACAACCGCGTAGTCGACGTCGGGGCCGACGGCCATCGCGAGGTTGCTCGGGAGGGTCCACGGCGTGGTCGTCCAGGCGAGGAGCCGTTCGCCGGTCTCGAGCTCGACCGCGATCGTGACCGACGGGTCCTGTCGGAGCTGATAGACGTCGTCGTCCATCCGCAGCTCGTGGTTGGACAGCGGGGTCTCGTCGTTCCAGCAGTACGGGAGGACCCGGAGGCCCTCGTACACCAGGCCCTTGTCGTACAGCGTCTTGAACGCCCAGATCACCGACTCCATGTAGTCGGGGTTGAGCGTCTTGTAGTCGTGCTCGAAGTCGACCCACCGCGCCTGCCGGGTCACGTAGCTGCGCCACTCGTCGGTGTACTTGAGCACCGAGGCCCGGCAGGCGTCGTTGAACTTCTCGATCCCCAGCTGCAGGATCTCCGCCTTCGTCTTCAGCCCGAGCACCCGCTGGGCCTCCAGCTCCGCCGGCAGCCCGTGCGTGTCCCACCCGAACCGCCGCTCCACCAGGTGCCCGCGCATCGTCTGGTACCGCGGCACGACATCCTTCACGTACCCGGTCAGCAGATGCCCGTAGTGCGGCAGCCCGTTGGCGAACGGCGGCCCGTCGTAGAAGACGAACTCGTCCTCACCTTTCAGCGACGCCCTGAACGTCCCGTCGCCCTCCCAGTACTCGAGCACCCCACGCTCGACCCCAGGAAAGTCCGGCACCCCAACCTTCGGATAGCTCACCTAGCGCATGTTATGCAGGAGCGCCGATTGGAGGTATCCCAGCCAGTCGTAGAGGTCGTAGGTCAGGCGGCGGGGGTCGTCGTCCGGGAGGTTCTCCCAGGTGGAGTAGTCGTCCTCGTCCTTGATGTCGAGGCGGGTGCCGATGGCGAGGCGGAGGTCGTTCAGGGCGCGGAGCCAGGAGAGTTGCTCGTCGGGCTCCAGGGCGATCTCGTCGGCGCCGGACTCCTCCAGGGCCGACAGGACCCGCTTCGCGTCGGTCACCTTGCCCTCGCGCAGGCCGCGCTCGGTGAAGCGGCGGAACTCCGCCGATGCCATGTCGTCGGTCTTGTACGCGTCGGGCAGCAACCGTTGCAGTACGACGTCCTCGGGCGGGGACGTCGGCCCGTCGGACTCCAGGAGCGCGGCGAGCGGGTCGCTGGACTCGGCGGAGCGCGGCGGCAGGCCGTCGTACAGGAGCTCGACCAGGTTGCGGAGCAGGTTCGCCAGGATGTCCGCCTCATGCTCGGCGAAGCTGACGACGACGGTCTTGCGGCGCTTGCGGAACCGGGTCACGACTTCTCGCAGGTGGCCCACAGGCCGTAGGAGTGCATCGCTTCCACGTCGCGTTCCATCGCTTCCCGGTTGCCGTTCGAGACCGCGGACTTGCCTTCCTGGTGCACCTGGAGCATCAGCTTCTCCGCCTTCTGCTTGGAGTAGCCGAAGTACGTCTGGAACACGAACGTGACGTAGTCCATCAGGTTCACCGGATCGTTCCAGACGATCGTCATCCAGGGCGGGCTCAGCTGGATCGCCTCGGTGACCTCGGGGCTGTCCAACTCGCTCGGTGCGGTGCTCACCTGTCCATTCTCCCCATCATCGGTTCGCGGTTCGCAATAGGCTGCCTCTGTGACCCACTCGACGGCACTCCTCACGGACCACTACGAGCTGACGATGCTGCAGGCCAGCCTGGCCGACGGCACGGCGCACCGCCGCTCGGTCTTCGAGCTGTTCGCCCGCCGCCTGCCGGACGGCCGCCGGTACGGCGTGGTGGCCGGCGTCAACCGGCTGCTCGACGCGCTCGAGCGGTTCCGCTTCGACGAGCAGACGATCGCCTTCCTGACCGATCGCGGCATCGTGGACCAGGCTACCCGGGACTGGCTGGCGGACTACCGGTTCACCGGCGACATCTCCGGCTACGCCGACGGCGAGATCTTCTTCCCCGGCTCCCCCGTCCTCGTGGTCGAGTCCTCGTTCGCCGAGGCAGTGCTCCTGGAAACCGTTTTCCTCTCGATCCTGAACCACGACTCGGCGGTCGCCTCGGCGGCGTCGCGGATGACCTGGTGGGCCGGTGGGCGGCCGTGTATCGAGATGGGTTCGCGGCGTACCCATGAAGAGGCAGCGGTCGCCTCGGCGCTGGCGGCGTACATCGCCGGCTTCACCGCGACCTCGAACCTGGAGGCGGCCCGCCGGTTCGGCATCCCGAGCACCGGGACCGCGGCGCACTCGTTCACGCTGCTGCACGACGACGAGCGGGAGGCGTTCCGGTCCCAGGTCGAGGCGCTGGGCAAGGGCACCACGCTGCTCGTCGACACGTACGACGTCGCGGAGGCGGTCCGGACCGCGATCGAGCTGACCGGGCCCGACCTGGGCGCGGTCCGGCTGGACTCCGGCGACCTCCCGTCGCTGGCCGGCCAGGTCCGCGAGCAGCTGGACTCGCTCGGCGCGACCAAGACCCGGATCATCGTGACCAGCGACCTGGACGAGTTCCAGATCGCCGCGCTGGCTCCGGCCCCGGTCGACGGGTACGGCGTGGGGACGTCGTTGGTCACCGGGTCGGGATACCCGACCTGCGGGTTCGTGTACAAGCTGGTCGCGCGGGAGGACGAGAGCGGGACGCTGGTCCCGGTGGCGAAGAAGAGCCCGGACAAGATCTCGATCGGCGGCCGGAAGTGGGCGCTGCGGCGCCGGACGCCGGCCGGGGTCGCCGAGCTCGAGCTGATCGGGGTCGGCGAGCAGCCGGTCGACGACGGCGACGACCGGGTGCTGCTGAAGTCGCTCGTCGAGGCGGGCAAGATCGTCGGGCGGACCACGCCGGAGGAGTCGCAGGCGTTCCACCAGAAGGTCCGCGACGAACTCCCCCGCTCCGCCAGCCAGCTGAGCCGCGGCGAGCCGGCCATCCCCACGGAGTACGAGGGCGACTACGACGCCCGCAATCCCTTCCACCCCCGCAGCCACACATGACCACCTCGCGCAGCGCGGGCGAGTGGTCGCCGGACGCGCCGGCCGACGAGGCGGATGTGCTGGTCGCGTTGCGGTTCGCGGATCGCGCGGCGCGGAAGGCGGTGGCCGAGGAGCTGGCCGGCAGCGGGTTGCACATCGGGCAGGAGCTGGTGCTGGCGAAGCTGCTGCACCACGGCTCGCTCCCGGTCGCGCAGCTCGCGAAGGTGCTCGACGTCGAAGTACCGACCGCGACCAAGACCACACAGCGGATGGAGGCCGCTGGCCTCGTCCGCCGGGTGAAGAGCAGCACCGACGCCCGCCAGGTGGGTATCGAACTCACCGACCGGGGCGTCGAGCTCGCCCACACCGTCCAAGAGGTCTACGACCGCGCCGGCCGCCGCGCGCTCGCGAGCCTCAGCCCCGAGGACCGCCGCCTCCTGCGCAACCTGCTGTGGACCATCACCATGACCCTCGAACCCTGAGGTGTACGCCGACGCGCGGTGGGCTAGATCGGCTTGCCCGGGAGGCGAACCTCGTTCCTCAGGCTCCGGTGGGTCGCGACAGTCATCCAGACGGCGCCGGCACAGAAGATCGCCGCGAGCAGCCAGAAGTTCTCGGCCACGCTCACCGGGAGGAAGACGCTCAGGAAGAGCGGCGAGCCCACTGTGAAGAGGCCGAGCGGGAGCATCCCGATGCTCAGGACGAACGTGGCTTCCATCGCCCGGGTCGGGGCGGCGCGACGACGTCGCAGCCGCCAGGCGGAGGCGCCGACCGCGAGCAGGCCGCTGGAAGCCAGAATCAGCGCGAAAAGGTCGGGCCCGGTCGCGCCGTCCGGAGCCTTCTGCGTCTCCTGCGCGGCCCCGTCGGCCGTGATCCCGGTGATCCGGCCGCGCCAGACGGTGCCGGTCACCCGCTCACCCTCGTGGAGTTTCTCCAGGACCGGGCCGCTTCGGTTGAACCCGACTGTCCAGCTGGCGCCGGATGGACGGCTCAGGACCGCCCTGCGGTCGCCCCGCTTGTATTCCGGGACGACGTCGACGTCGGACACGGTGAACTCCTCCGTCCACCGGCACTCGGCCGGTGCGGACGGAGCGGTCGAGCAGTGCGGCGCGGTCCGGTACGCGTGCAGTTCGCGGGCGTCGTCCGGCCCCATCACCGCGCCGAGGTCGGCAGCGACGCCGACCAGGGCGACGCCGACCAGGAGAACGAATACGGTCGTGACCGTTCGGTCGAGAATCCCCACATCGATACGACGTTACGGGCGGAGTTTCTGGTTGGTTCCGCAGGTGTGACGCGCGCAACATTCACCGTCCTGCTCCCAAGGACTCGGCATCGCCCGAGAGGCGTTGCGCCAGCCAGACCGGGACCACCGACAAGACGATCAGCGCGGCCGCGACGACGTTGACGACCGGCGCCTGGTTCGGCCGGAACAGGTTGTTGAAGATCCAGATCGGCAGCGTCTGCAGGTTCGCCCCCGCGGTGAACGTGGTCACGATGATCTCGTCGAACGACAACGCGAACGCGAGCAACGCCCCCGCCAGCAACGCCGACCGGATCATCGGGAACGTCACCAGGCGGAACGTCGTGAACCCGGACGCGCCCAGATCCGCGGACGCCTGCTCCAGGCTCAGACCGGTACGGCGCAACCGGGCGATCACGTTGTTGAACACGGTCACGATGCAGAACGTCGCGTGCGCGATCACGATCGTGACGAACCCGAGCTGCCAGCCGAAGATGGTCCGGAACGCGTTGTTGAGGGCGATCCCGGTGACGATGCCCGGCAGCGCGATCGGCAGGATCACCAGCAGCGAGACGACCTCCCGGCCGTAGAACCGGAACCGCTGCAGCGCGAACGCGACCATCGTGCCGAGCACCAGCGCGATCACGGTCGCGGCCAGCCCGACCCGCACGCTCACCCAGAGCGCGTCCAGCGCGCCCTGACTCTCGGCCGCCCGCCGCCACCAGTCGAGGGTGAAGTCCCGCGGCGGCCAGGCGAACGTCTTGCTCGCGCTGAACGAGTTCACCAGCACCAGGAGCAGCGGCACGTAGATCACGCAGAGGATCAGGACGGTCAGCACCCGCAGGACGATCCGGGTCGATCGCGACATCGTCATCAGAGGCTCTCCATCGCTCCGGTACGACGGACCGCCGCCAGGTACACCAGCATCACGACGACCGGCACGGTGGCCACCGCGGCGGCGAACGGCAGGTTGTTGGCGGCACCCACGTTGTCGTACACGACGTTGCCCAGCAACTGGTTGGTGCCGCCCACGATCCGGACGGCGATGTAGTCACCCAGCGACAGGCTGAACGTGAAGATCGAACCCGCCACCACCGCCGGTACCACGGTCGGCAGGACGATCCGCCGCAGCGTCTGCAGACTGCGGCCGCCCAGATCGGCCGATGCCTCCAGCAACGAGTTCGGCAGCCGTTCGAGGCCGGCGTAGATCGGCAGGATCATGTACGGCAGCCACAGGTAGGCCAGCGTCACGACGGTTGCCGCCAGCCCGTATCCGGGCGATTTGAGCCCCACCGACTCGAACGCCGACGAGACCAGCCCACCCTCGGAGAACATCCCGCGCCACGCGTACGCCTTCACCAGATAGCTGGCCCACAAGGGCATCAGCACCGCCACCAGCAGGAACCGCCGCAGTCCCGGCCCGGCCACCTTCGACATGTAGAGCGCGATCGGGAGCGCGACCACCGCGTCGATCACGGTCACCAGCAGGGCCACAGCGATCGTACGCAGGGCAATCGTCCGGTACACGTCGACGGTGAACAGCGTCCGGAAGTTGTCCAGCGTCCATTCCCGCTCGATCTGCCCGGTGAACCCGTTCTGCGTCCACAACGCGGTGACGAACAACGCCGCCAACGCCCCCAGATAAGCAACCCCGAGCCACAACATCGGCGGCCCGAGCAACAACCCCACCCGCACCCGCGAACGGCGGTTCGAAGTGCTCATCCTTTGATCTGTGTCCAGGCTTGGGTCCACTTGGTGTAGTCGGTGCATTTGACATCGGTGCGGCCGTCGAGGCATTGCTCGATCGGGGTTGTCCAGTACCAGATCTTCTGGGCGTACGACGCGTCGCCCGCGTGGTACGTCGTGCAGTGGTTCTTGTCGGCGGTCATCGCGCAGGCCTTGCCGTTGGCGGGCGCCTCGCCGAAGTACTCGGCCACGGCCGCGTTCGCCTGCGGGCTGATGATGTGGTTCATCCACAGGTACGCGCAGTTCTTGTGCTCGGAGGTGGCGCTGACCATCCAGGTGTCCGACCAGCCGGTGACGCCCTCGGTCGGCACGGTGACCTGGACCGGGACCTTCTCACCGGACGCGACGTTGGCGATCACCTGCCAGGTCGTGCCGACCACCGAGTTGGCACTGGTGAACGCCTGGACCTCCTTCAGGTAGTCGGACCAGTACTCCGACACCAGCGTCTTCTGCATCTTGAGCAGATCCACGGTGGCACTGAACTGCTTGTCGTCCAGCGCGTACGGGTTCTTGATCCCCAGCTCCGGCTTGGTTGCCATCAGGTACATCGCCGCGTCGGCGATGTAGATCGGCGAGTCGTACGCCGTCACCGTGCCCTTGTACGGCGAGTTCGCGTCGAACACCACACTCCACGAGGTCGGTGCCGGCTTCACCTTGTCGGTGCGCCACATCAGCAGGTTCGCGCCCCAGCCGTGCGGGATGCCGTACATCTGGCCGTTCACCGAGTTCCACGGCCGGTTCTTCAGGAACGGGTACACGTCGGCGTAGTTGGGGACCAGGTCGGTGTTCACCGGCTCGACCTGCCCGCCCGCGATCAGCCGCAGCGTCGCGTCGCCGGAGGCGGACACGACGTCGTACTGCCCGGTCTTCATCAGGGTGACCGCTTCGTCGGAGGTGCCGAAGGTCTTCACCGTCACCTGGCAGCCGGTCTGCTGCTCGAACGGCGTGACCCAGTCGACCTTCGGGTCGTTCGAGCCGTCCTCCGCGTACCCGGGCCAGGCCAGCACGCTGAGCTTGCCCTCCCCGGTCCCGAGCTTGTCCAGCTTCGGCAGGCTCGGCGCAGTGAAACCACCACTGGCTGCCTTGCTGTCAGAACCGCCGCCACCGGACGTTCCACACCCGGCCGCAACCAGCGCGAGCGCTACCAGGCTCGCCGCCACACTGAGTTTCCTCATCAGAACCTCCTGGGGTATCTACTGCGGGCCGCCGATCGCGACGGTGTGTTCGCGGGTCCAGACGAGCCGGACCTGGGTACCGCGAAGTTCGAGCTTGTCCTGCACGGATCCCTGCTCGTTCTGCTGCAGGACGATGAGCGAGCCGCCGGCGTCCAGGTCGACCACCGACTGGGTGGCCGATCCCAGGTACACCACCTCGCGGACCACTCCGGTCGCCGTACACGCCCCTGCCGGCGCGGCGGTGTCGCGCAACTGCAGCCGGATCTTCTCTGGCCGGACCGTGTACAGCCCCTCGCCGCCGAGGATCGCGGTCGCGACGTCACCCTGGAGCAGGTTGGACGTGCCGACGAACCCGGCGACGAACGCGCTCGCCGGGTGCTCGTACAGCTCCACCGGCGCGGCCAGCTGCTCGATCCGGCCGCCGTTGAACACGGCGATCCGGTCGCTCATCGTCAGTGCTTCCTCCTGGTCGTGCGTGACCAACACGAACGTGATGCCGACATCGCGCTGCATCGCCTTCAGCTCGATCTGCATCTCGCGCCGCAGCTTCAGGTCGAGTGCGCCGAGCGGCTCGTCCAGCAGCAGCACCTTCGGCCGGTTCACCAGCGCGCGGGCCAGCGCGACCCGTTGCTGCTGGCCACCGGACAGCTGACTCGGCCGGCGGTCGCCGTACCCCTCCAACCGGACCGTCTCGAGCGCCTCGACGGCCCTGGTACGGCGACTGCGCCGGTCGACCCCCTTCACCCGCAGCCCGTACTCGACGTTCTGCAGCACACTCATATGCGGGAACAGCGCGTAGTCCTGGAAGACCGTGTTCACGTCCCGCGCGTACGGCGCCCGGTCCGTGACGTCGACGCCGCCGAGCAGGATCCGGCCGGCCGTCGGCACCTCGAAGCCGGCGATCATCCGCAGCACCGTGGTCTTGCCGGAGCCGGACGGGCCGAGCATCGAGAAGAACTCGCCCTCGGTCAGGTCGAGATCGATCCCGTCCACCGCAGTGATGTCGCCGAATGTCTTCCGCAGGCCGCGCAGGCTGACCGCGGCGGCGTCTGTCGCCACGGTCCGCACCTGCGCGTCCACCGAACTCATCCGATCGCCGACATCACGTGCTTGACCCGGGTGTAGTCCTCGACCCCGTACATCGACAGGTCCTTGCCGTGGCCGGAGTGTTTGAAGCCGCCGTGCGGCATCTCGGCCACCAACGGGATGTGGGTGTTGATCCAGACACAGCCGAAGTCGAGTGCCTTGGACATCCGCAGCGCGCGCGAGTGGTCGGCGGTGAACACGCTCGCCGCCAGGCCGTACTGGACGCCGTTGGCCAGCTCCAGCGCCTCGTCCTCCGACGCGAACGACTGCACGGTGATGACCGGCCCGAACACCTCGTCCTGGATCATCTCGTCGTCCTGGCGCAGGCCGGTCACGACGGTCGCTTCGAGGAAGTAGCCGTCCGCGAGCGCCCCGCCCGGCCGCTCGCCGCCGATGGCGATCGAGCCGTGCTCGGGCATGCGGGTGAGGAAGCCGCGAACGCGATCCAGCTGCAGGCTGCTGTTCAACGGCCCGAAGAGCGCATCGGCGTCGTCGGCAAGTCCGGGCCGTGCGTTCGAGCGGGTCCAGTCGACCAGCGTCCGGACGAACTCGTCGTGGACCGACGCGTCGACGAGCACGCGACAGGCCGCCGTACAGTCCTGGCCGGCGTTGAAGTAGCCGGCGACTCCGATCGCCTCTGCGGCTGCCGCGAGGTCCGCGTCCGCGAAGACCACGACCGGTGCCTTGCCGCCCAGCTCGAGGTGGGTGCGCTTCAGATCGAGGGCCGCCGTACTCGCGACCTCCGAGCCGGCCCGGGTCGAACCGGTGATGCTGACCAGGCCGGGCGCTGGATGCGCGACGACGGCCTGTCCGGTCGCGCGGTCGCCGCAGACGACGTTGAAGACGCCGGGCGGCAGCACCTCGGCCGCGATCTCGGCGAGCATCGCGGTCGTCACCGGGGTGGTCTCGGCCGGCTTGAGGACCAGAGTGTTGCCGGCGGCAAGCGCCGGGCCGAACTTCCAGACCGCCATCATCATCGGGTAGTTCCACGGCGTGATCTGGCCGACGACCCCGATCGGTTCGCGACGGATCCAGGACGTGTGCCCGGCCAGGTACTCACCGGCCGACTTGCCCTCCAGCAGGCGGGCCGCACCGGCGAAGAAGCGCATCTGGTCGACCATCACCGCGAGTTCCTCGGTGCGGGTCAGCTCCAGCGGTTTGCCGGTGTTCTGCGATTCGGCGGCGACGAGGTCGTCCGCCCGCGCCTCGACCAGATCGGCGAACCGCAGCAGCGCTCGCTGGCGTTCGGCCGGAGTCGCGCCGGCCCAACCGGGAGCGGCGGCGGTCGCGGCCCGGTACGCCGCATCCACGTCGTCCTCGCTGGACAACGGCGCCGTACCGAAGACCTTGCCGGTGGCCGGATCGACGAGCTCGCTGGTCGCGCCGCTGAGCGCGTCCTGAGGTGTTCCGTTGATCAGGTTCCGCACAGTTCGCATCGCACACTCCCCAGTCGGTCGGTGGCCGTAAACATATGAAAACAGATGTTAAAGTTCAAGGGATCGGCGACGATGTTGGCAGACTTGTGTCCGACGGCGTGTTCGACGCTGTGTTCGGCGGTGTGTTCGGCGGCTGGGGAGGGTGGGTGAGATGGCGCTGCGGTTCTACGGCAGTGGCGCGGCGGCGGTGTTCGCACCGCTGGAGACGCTGAGCCGATCGGAACTGGTGGCGCGCCGGCTGACCGACGCGATCGCGCTCGGCCTGATCCCCGACGCCGAGCAGCTGCCGGGCGAGACCGACCTGGCCGGCATCTTCGGCGTCTCGACCACCACGATCCGCGAGGCCCTCTCGTCGCTGCGGCAGCGCGGCCTGATCGACACCCGGCGGGGTCGCGGCGGCGGCAGCTTCGTCCGTGCGCACGAGGAGATGTCGACCGCGATCGTCCGCGACCGGCTGGCAGAGCTGAGCCTCGCCCAGCTGCGTGACCTCGGCGACCACTACAGCGCGATCGCGGGGACGGCAGCCCGGCTCGCCGCCGAGCGGGCGACTCCGGACGACGTACAGCGGCTCACCGCGGTCTGCGACGGACTGGAGAACGCCGAAGGCCTGGGTGGACGCCGGCGCGCGGACGCCCAGTTCCACATCGAGGTGGCCGCGACCGCGCAGTCGACCCGGCTCTACCGGGCCGAGGTGAGCCTTCAGGCCGAGGTCGGCACGTTGCTCTGGCTCGCGTTCGGCGACGACGAGAGCCATCGCCGGACGGTCCGGAGCTGCCGGGACGTGGTCGCCGCGATCGATCGTACCGATGGTGACGCGGCCCGGACTGCCGCCGAGGAGCGGGTGGCCGAGTCGACCGAGCGCCTCATCGACCTCAGACTGGCATTGGAGGACACATGAGCGGGACAGACAGCGCGTTGGCGCTCGATGCAGGACTCGAGACCGTTCTCGAGCTGGTCGAGTCCGTGGTCGGCGAGGCGTTCGGCCTGGCCGACCGGATCGGCGCGGAGACGGCAGCCGTGTTCACCCGGAAGCCGTCGGTCCGCCGAGCGGATCTGGGGGGCGTGCTCGAGCTCGCCCAGCCCGTGCTCGAGGACCCGGACGCGCGGATCCAGGGAGCGGGCTTCATCGCAGCGGTCGACGCGCTGGCCGACTCCCGGTGGTGGCTCGAGTGGTTCATGCTCAGCAACGGCACGACCGAACGCCTGATCGTCGACACCGATCCGCGCGGCGAGAACTTCTACAACTACGAATCCCTGCCCTGGTACGACGTGCCGCAGCGGACCGGCCGCCGGCACATCACCGGACCGTACGTCGACTATCTCTGCACCGACGACTACACGCTGACCTTCACCGTGCCGGTCACGGTCGAGGACCGGTTCGTCGGCGTCGCCGGAGCCGATGTCCGGGTCTTCACCTTCGAGAAGGCGATCCTGCCCTACCTGCGGGCGACCCACCGGAAGGTTGCCATCGTCAACGATCAGGGCCGGGTCGTGCTCAGCAACAGCGCCCGCCACGTCGGCGGCACACTGCTGCGGACGCCGACGCCGTCGTACCGGATCGAGGATCTCCCGCTGTCGCTCGTGGAGCTCAGCTCGTAGGCAGGAAGGTGTCGAGGTACTCGTTGCGGAACTTGCCGGCCGGGTCGTACTTCGCGGCGAGCGCGATGAAGTCCTTCACCTTCGGATACCGCTCGGCCAGGGTGGCTGCGTCGGCGGCGAAGACCTTGCCCCAGTGCGGCCGTACGTCGAGCGGCGCGAGCGCCTCCTCCAAGGCAGCGACGACCGGCCGGACCGCTGCCTCGTCCTGGATCCAGGTGAAGTGCAGCGCGACCGTGTCGCGGCCCTGGCTCGGGCTCAGCCACAGCTCGTCGGCGGCGATCGTCCGCACCTCGGACACCTGGATCACCGGCGCGAATTGGTTGCCCAGGGCCCGTAGTACCTCGAACGCCTCAGCCGCCCGCTCGCGCGGCACGAAGTACTCCGACTGCAGCTCGTCCCCGTTGCTCGGGGTGAACTCGAGGCGGAAGTGCGGCAGCCGCTCGTTCCACGGTCCGGGCACGCCGCCCTGCTGGGTCGCGTAGTCGGCCGGCATCACCTTGATCGGGTGCCGCGGACCGTCCGCGAGCCGAGCGCCCAGCCACTCCGGCGCGGGCGCACCGAGATCACGCGACTTCCGCCAGACCATCACGTCCGGGTCGACCCAGTCCGTGAACGCGCTGACGCTGTACGCGCTGCCCATCACCTCGGCGAAGTCGGTCCCGAGACGCTCCACCGGCAACCCGTCGTACACCACCTGGCTGATCTGGTACGACGGTTGTACGTCGAGCGTCATGCTCACCGTCACCCCGAGCGCTCCGAGCGAGACGATCGAGCCGGCGAAGTCCGGATCCTCGCGGGTCAGCGTGACGAGCTCGCCGCGAGCGTCCACGAACGTGATCGCGTTGACCGCGTCGGCCAGCGGGCCGTTCCCATCCCCCGAGCCGTGCGTACCGGTCGAGCAGGCGCCGGCGACCGAGATGTGCGGCAGCGACCCGAGGTTGTGCAGCGCGAGGCCCTGGGCCTGGAGCACCGCGGTGATCTCGCCGTACCGGAGTCCGGCCGAAACGGTCACCCCACGCTCACCGACCTCGACGACCGCGGGCAGCTCCTGCACGCTCACCAGCTCGCCGGTGCTGTCGGCGATCCGGTTGAAGGAGTGCCCGGTGCCGAGCACCCGCACCTTCTCCGCCGCCGCGACCAGCTCCTGCAGCTCCGCAACCGACCGAGGCCGCTGCAGCTCGCTGGCGAACTCGACGTTGCCGGCCCAGTTAGTCACACCACTCATGCGGTCAGCCTCGCACACGCCGGACACTCAGGAACCCTTCGGTTCCAGCTTCTGGTCAGGCGGCCGTGATTTCATGTGCCCGATGTACGCCTTCGCTGTCGCCGCGTTCTGGTTCGCCGTCTTCGCGGTCAGCTTCCTGCGGGACCGGCGGCTGTTCAAGAACGGGATCTTCCTGGTCCTGACGCTGATGTTCGCGGGGATCGGCGTGATCTTCGTGGTCGACGCCTTCAACGACACCGCGGCCCGCTGGCTGGTGCTGGCCATCCTCGCGATCATCCCGCTGGCGATCGCCGTACTCGCGGTGTTCCTGGTGGTCAACGGCATCACCATGCTGCGCCGGGAAGGCCGCCGGCCGAAGAACCTGCTCTCGTTGCTGGCCGGACTGGGCATCATCGGGTTCGTCGTGTTCAGCGTCGCGGTGCAGAAGATCGGCTGGGAGCCGTTGGCGGCGCTGCGGTCGGTGCTGATCGGGGTCCTGACCTACATCGCGTTCCTGTTCGTCTGCTTCCTGGTGTACGCCTTCGTGTACAGCCGGGTCCGCTCGTCCCGGAAGGTCGACTTCGTGATCGTGCTCGGCGCCGGCCTGCGCGGCTCGCGGGTCCCGCCGCTGCTCGCGAGCCGGCTGGACCGCGGCAAACAGGTGTACGACCGGGCGCAGCGCAAGGGCCGTACGCCGATGATGATCACGTCCGGTGGTCAAGGCCCCGACGAGGACGTCCCCGAGTCGCACGCGATGGCGTCGTACCTGGTCGAGCGGGGCGTCCCGGACGACGCGATCCTGCGCGAGGACCGGTCGACCAGCACGCTGGAGAACCTGACCTTCAGCCGGGAGCTGATGGTCGCGCGGACGCCGATGTACCGCTGCCTGATCGTGACGAACAACTTCCACGCGTTCCGCGCCGCGATGACCGCCCGCAAGGCCAAGGTCAACGGCCAGGTGATCGGCTCCCCCACCGCCGCCTACTACTGGCCGACGGCAACGATCCGCGAGTTCGTCGCGATCCTCTTCAGCCACCCGTACCTGAACGGCGGCATCTGCCTACTGATCGCCGTCGCCGCCGTCCTGCAGCACGTCTAGCGCAGCATGAGTACGGCGGCCACTACGCCCGCGAGCACGATCAGCACGCGCAACAAGGTGGCCGGGAGCCGGCGCCCGATGTGGGCGCCGACGTAGCCGCCGACGATGGAGCCGGCCGCGAGCAGGCCGGAGGCGGTCAGGTTCAGGTCGGCGATGAAGACGAAGATGATGCTCGCGACGAGGTTCGCCGCCAGTAGCGCGAGCGTCTTCAGGCCGTTGACGATCCGGAGCTCCAGGTCGAGTCCGAGACCGAGGACCGCCATCATCATCACGCCGGCGCCGGCGCCGAAGTAGCCGCCGTACACGCCGGTCAGTGCGGTGAACAGAGTGGTTGCCGGTGACATCGATCGCGGGGTGCCGTGCGGGTGGTCCGACCGTGCTCGCAGCCACCGCGAGATCCACGGCTGTACGCCGACGATCAAGCAGGTGAAGAGGATCAGCCAGGGCGCGGCCGACGCGAACACCCGCGACGGCAGCGCCAGCAGCAACGCGGCGCCGCCGATCGCGCCGACGGCACAGATCACGACGACGGCCACCGTCTGGTGCCGCGGGACCTCGCGCAGCTCCCGCCGGTAGCCGATCGCACCACTCAGCGCGCCCGGGAGCAGACCGAGAGTGTTCGAGGCGTTGGCCACCACCGGCGGGATCCCCAGCGCGATCAGCACCGGGAAGCTCAGCAACGACGCGACCCCGACGGTCGACGTCAGGATGCCCGCACCCAGTCCAGCGCCGACAACGGCCAGGTGTTCCGGCCCCGTCACGCGTACCTCACCCGTGAGCTCACCGCGCCAGACTACGGCGGAGCCGCGTGAGGCACAGCGGGGAAAGGAAGAGCCAGACCGTCGCGACGAGCAGTGCCGTCCGGATCCGGCTGTCGCGGCCAGCGCGCCACCCAGCAGTGCGCCGAACGGCGTCAGCCCCATTCCAAGAAAGTTGATCGTGGCAACGACCCGGCCCTGGACCGCCAACGGCGTAACGAGTTGGCGGACTGCGGTCACCGCTACGTCGACGGACTGACTGAGGGCGCCGTACAGCACGTTGATCACGATCAGCGCGGCGATTGTTGCCGGTCCGGAGCCGTGCAGGGACGACGTGACGAGCATCACGAGATCCGAGATCAGCGCGGCGAAGACCACGACCGGGCCGTAGCCGAAGCGCCTGGGCAGCCACGCCGACAGCAGCGAGCCGATCAGCACGCCCGGACCGAAGGACGCCAGTACCAGTCCGACGACCGCACCCGGCAGGCTCAACGTGCGGCTGAGGAACAACAGGTAGACCGTCGTCAGTGCGGTGAACCCGAACTGGTACACACAGGTCGCCGCCGCGATCGCCCGCAACGACTTGTCGCGAACCACGATCCGCAGGCCCTCGCCGATCTGCCGCAGGACACCCGTCCGCGGAATGCCGATGGTTGTGCGGCTGCGGAGCTGGGCGACGGACAGACTCGAGCAGGCGAAAAGCACCGCGCTGGCCAGTACGGCGATCGGGGCGGTCAGCAGGGACACCAGCCCGCCGCCGAGCGCCGGACCGGAGATCTGCGCGGCCGACCGCGTCGTCTCGAGCATACTGTTGCCTTGGGCAAGCTGATCCCGCTCGACCAGGCGCGGTAGCGCGGACTGGTAGGCGATATCGAAGCAGACCGTGAACACCCCGGCCACGAACCCGACGACGTACAGGAACGGCAACCCGAGTCCCACTCCGAGCGGGACCGACGCGAACACCAGCGCCCGGCCGAGGTCCGCGGCCACCAGAACGGTCCGGAACCGCCAACGGTCGACCAGGACGCCGACCACCAGCGAGAACAACAGGATCGGGAGTTGTTGTACGGCGCGCAGTACGCCGAGTTGTGCGGCGCCGGCGCCGAGTGAGGTGACCGCGACCAGCGGCAGGGTCACCCCGGCAGCGAAGCTTGCCAGTTGAGATGCGCTCTGGCCGATCCAGAGCCGGACGAAATCACGATGCGTCCACAGTGACACGGAGAAGTCCCAGGAGTCTGGCCCGGGCAGGCCCGGGTAGGGAAAGGTGCCACTCCGCGATGACTCTGCAGGCGGCACGCGATGACGGGGTTGCGGTCAGCGCGTGCCCGGTTGACCGGGCATCCTCAACTCCTCGAAGGTTTCGGCTCGGCGGTCAGCCTAAATCATCGCCGGCGTGGCCGCACCAGACTTGATTCGTACGCCGCGATCACCAACTGCGCCCGGTCGCGGGCGTGGAGCTTGGCGAGCAGGTGCCCGATGTGGGTCTTCACCGTGCCGTGGCCGACGTGCAGGTGGTCGCAGATCTCCTGGTTCGACAGGCCGCGGGCGATCAGCGACAGCACCTCCCGCTCGCGATCGGTCACTCCGTCGAGAGCAGTCGACGGCGCTTAACCCGGCCCGGCCAGGCGGGCGAACTCCGCGATCAGGCGCCGCGTGAGCAGGCCGAGCATGTGCCGCAGCTCGACCAGGGCGTCGCGGCTCGTCGACTCGATCACCGACAATGCGTCGGACACCTCCTCCGGGCGTACTGCGAGGACGTGGTTGGCCACGCCCGCCTTGACCCCGATCAGAGCGGTGTTGAGTCAGCGGACCTTGACCTTGGCGGTGGCGCTCTTCTGAACGTTGCGGCCGTCACTGACCTCGAGGTGGTAGGGCAGCGTCTGACCGCTGCTCAGTCGGGAGTCGGTGACGGTCGTGACGGTCGGCTTCGTCCAGGAGTTCGACGTCCGCGACCAGCTGCCGATCCGCGTGCTGCCGCGGTACAGGAGGTAGGTGAGCGTGAGGTTGTCCCGGTCCAGCACGGTCGGGAAGGCGATCGTCACCTTGTTGGCCCGCGCACTGGCGACCTTCGGCGCGGCCGGCCGGGCCGGTGCGGCCCCACCCGGGGTGCTGGTGAACCGGGTCAGACCTTCCTGCGGTACGCCGTTCACCTCGGTGAAATCGCCTCCGGACCACAGGTCGTTGCCGCCGGACGCGAACGCCAGCGGCCCGACCAAAGTGGTGCCACCGGCATCGGTGTTCGGGAACCACGGGCCGAGCTTGCCGGTGATCGTGCTGTAGACGAGCAGGTGGTGCATCCCGGTCTTGTCCGGGAACTCGCCGTCCGCGCTGCAGTCGTGCGCGTGCGAGCCCTTGTACAGCCAGTTGCCGATCGCCTTGATCGCCTCGGTCGCACCCCGGCAGTGGCTCTGCCAGATCAGCTTGCCGGTCGTCGCGTCCGCGGCGAGCACCCCGTCGTAGCACGAGACGCTGCCGGTACCGGCATTGGATGCGAACACCTTGTTTCCTTGGACTTCGAGGTCCTTCACGCGGCTGTCGCAGCCCTCGGTCTTCGGCGGGATCGCCGCGACCGCCGGCATCGAGAGCAGGGCGCCGGTGGTGGCGTTCACCATCGCGAGCGCGTGATCGTTCCGGCCGCCGATCCGGGTGAAGCCGCCGCCGACGAACACCCGGTTGCCGTCGGTGGACACCTCGAGCGCGTGGACGTCGTCGTTCGCGTCCGGGCTCCACGGCAGCAGCGTGCCGGTGTCGAGCCTGACCGCGGCGACCCGGCTGCGGGCCATCTTGTCGACGGTGCCGAACGAGCCGCCCAGGTAGACCGTCTTGTCGGTGATCTTCAGCGCCGCGACGCGGTAGTTGACCACCGGGTCCCAGCCGGCGACCAGCTTGCCGGTGGCCACGTCGAACATCGCCACCCGCGACCGCGGCACGCCGTCGACGACCGTGAAGTCCCCACCGATCACGACCCAGCGGCCGTCCGGCGACGTGGCCACGCTCCACACCGGCCCGTTCACCCGCGGCGCGAACCGCGTCGGTACGCCGGTGGTCCGGTTCAGCACCACGAAGTACTTCCGCGCCGCGTCCCCGACACCGCGAGCCTTGCCCGGCGGCCGGACCCGGGTGAACAGACCACCCGCGAACACCAGATTGCCCGCCACGGCGACCGCGTTCACGCTCGCGTTCGTCTGCCACGAGGTCTGCTGCACCGACGACAGGGCCGAGCCGAACCCACGCGGCACACTGCGTGCCACTGGTTGAGCGGCTTGCACCGCGGGCCCCGACGGGACCAGCGCCGCGGCAACCACAGCCGCGCCGGTGACAACGGCCAGAACAGCCTTCTTCATGAGCGAACCCCCTTGGGCCCGCTCCGGCGGAAGATGCCGACCCATGACTCGGTGACTATGCGCCGTCAAACGATAACTGTCAGCTCACCTCGTCGCGAAACCAGGGCCGGAGCTTGCCGGGGTTGCGGACACCCCAGATGTGCTTGATCCGGTCGCCGGCGACCTCGAACGCGTACACCGTCACGATCACGCCGTCGCGCTGCGCGACCAGTCCGGGCTGACCGTTGACCGTCCGCTCCAGGATCGTCAGCTCGCTGAGCTTGCCGGCGAACCTGAGCATCGACAGGGCGATCCGCTCGGCGCCCTCGATCGGGCCGAGCACGGCGCTGACCAGGCCGCCGCTGTCCGCGACCACGGTGGCGTCGGGATCGAGAAGGCCGACCAGGGCCTCGATGTCCTTGGCTTCCCAGGCCCGCTTGAACTCCCTGATGATGCGGGCCTGCCGGGCAGCCGGCGTCACCGGCGCCTGCGCGGCGCGAAGGCGGCGGCGGGCCGAGGAGGCCAGCTGCCGGCAGGCCGCCGGCGACCGGCCGACGATGCCGGCGACCTCGGCGAACGGGTACCGGAAGACGTCGTGCAGGACGAAGGCGACCCGCTCGGCCGGGGTCATCGACTCGAGGACGACGAGGAAGGCCATGTTCACCGACTCGTCGAGGGTGACCCGATCGGCCGGATCGAGGCTCGTGGGCTCGGGCAGCGGCTCGGGGATCCAGGCACCCACGTAGGTCTCGCGCCGGACCCGCGCCGACGAGAGCAGGTTGAGGCACAGACGGCTCGTGACTGTCGTCAGCCACGCACCCGGGGACGCGATCGCCTCCTGCTCGGGCCGGGACATCGCGTACCAGCGGGCGTAGGCCTCCTGGACGACATCCTCGGCATCGGCCAGGGAGCCGAGCAGCCGGTAGGCGAGATTGATCAGCTGGCGCCGTTCGTTCATGAACCTACGACAAGACAGCGGGCTGAATTGTCACGCCTCACGTTCCGGCGGACTGCCTTGTCGGTCTGGTGAGACAACGAAAGGAAGTCCACCATGTCCGAACAACACCAGGTCGTCGTCATCGGCGGCGGCTACTCCGGAACGCTCGCGGCCAACCATCTGCGGATGCGCGCCGACGTCGGCATCACCTTGCTCAATCCCCGGCCGCAGTTCGTCGAACGGATCCGGCTGCACCAGTTCGTCGCCCGGACCGGCGAGGCCACCATCGACTACGGCACGCTGCTCGGCGACGGGATCCGGCTGGTCGTGGACAGCGCGACGTCCATCGACACAGCGGAACGCACGGTGCGACTGGCATCGGGCGGCGGGCTGGACTACGACTACGTCATCTATGCGGTCGGCAGCACGGCGGCGATCCCGGCCTCGGTGGCCGGCGCGGCCGAGTTCGCGTTCGACATCGCGGAGTTCGAGTCCGCGGAGCGGTTGCGCGCGCGGTTGGACGAGCTGGCCCGTGATGCTCCGATCACCGTGGTCGGCGGTGGGTTCACCGGTATCGAGACCGCTGCCGAACTGGCCGAGCAAGGACGCAAGGTCACGCTGGTGTGCGGCGGCACGCTCGCCTCGACGCTGAGCGCTCAGGGGCGTCGCTACATCGCGAAGTGGCTGGCTCGGCACGGTGTCGCCGTACTCGAGGCGGACCGAGTGACCGAGGTACGGGCAGATGCGGTCGTGCTGTCCGACGGGGTCGTACGTCCGAGCGCGCTGACGATCTGGTCGGCCGGGTTCGGCGTACCGGAGTTGGCGACTGCGAGCGGCCTGCGTACCGACACACTCGGCCGGCTGCTCACGGACGAGACGCTGACCAGCGTCGACGACGAGCGCATCATCGCGACCGGCGATGCCGCGGCGCCGTCGGGGCAGCCGCTACGGATGAGCACGTACGCCGCTGGGCCGCTCGGGGCGCAGGCGGCCAACACGGTGCTGAGCCGGATCGCCGGGACCGAACCGGCGGCGCTCGACCTCGCCTTCACGGGAGCCTGCGTCAGCCTCGGTCGGCACGCGGGCATCCGGCAGCTCGCCCGCAAGGACGACACCGCGGTGAACCTCTACATCGCCGGTCGCCTGGGCGCGGTGATCAAGGAAACCGCCTGCAAGTTCGTGATCGAGAAACGCATCCGCCGCGAGGCCCGCGACCCGGGGTCGATGGGCTGGCCCAAGGGCGGCCCACGCTCCATCACTGGTCCGATGGGCGGCCGACACCCCGTCACTGGTTGAGCGGGTGCGCGACATACTCGTCGTAGCGGGACTTGGTGTCGGCGGTGAGTTGGCGGGTGGCGTCGTGCAGCCAGCTGGGTGGGAGGGTTCCGACGTACTGGCGGGCGTCGTGGAGGTGGTGCGGGATCACGCCATGGACGTTGGCGGCGGCTCGGGCCATCGAGGTCAGCACGACTTCGACGGCTCGGGGGCGGAGGGACTCGATGGTGATGCGTTCGACGTCCGGGGCCAGGGCGCGCAGTTGCCAGCCGTCGATGCGGCGCATCGGGTCGGGGCCGCGGACAGCGGTCAGCACCCGGCCGTAGAGGAGGTCGTCGGGCTGTACTCCGACCTGGACGTACAAGGCGGTGGGTGGACCGACGACCTTCACCTCCCGGGCAATGTCTTTGCCGACGGCAACCAGCCGCGGATGGCCGAGGGATCCGGTGCCGGCCTGGCGGTGGTGCCAGGTCGGGTCGGCAACGGTCACGGCCTTCAGCACCGCGGGCGGCAGGATCGACGGATCCGCCGGCGCGCCCTCCCGGAGCTTGCCGTAGTACCGGTCGGTGTCGGCCCGCTTCGGCACCAGCGCCCGCAGATGCCCGGCGTCCGGGTCGGACAGATCGACGGCCCGGCCCGGCTTGGCCGTGGACCACGCCGCGAGGAGCAGGCGGCAGATCTGCTTCGGGCTGATCGGCACCTGCGGGCTCAGCACGGCCGAGACAGCGAGCCGGAGCAGGTCGAGCGCGGGCGGCGCCCAGGCCAGCTCGTCGAGGTCGTTGACGCCCCAGCGCCGTACGCCGCGATGGTCACGCCACGTCCCGAAGTTCTGCACATGCAGATCGCCGACGGCCGGCACCTGCTGACCGTCCAGCAACGCCGGCACCAGTTCGGCGACCCGCTCCAGCCAGAGGTAGTACGTCCCGCGCAAGAAGCGCAGCGGGTCCGCCGCCAGTTCACGATGCTTCAGCTCGAGATCCTCCCGTACGACGGGAATCCGGGTCGCCAGCCAGTCTTCGTACGCCGTGGTCGCCGCCACCGGATCGGCCGTCATTTCGACACAGCCTTCTCCGCGACCAGACCACGCCGTACGGCGATGCCGCCCGCGACGACGCCGACCGCAATGGTCACCAGCGCGCCGAGGATCAGCGCGGACGGCTCCCCCGGCTGAAGAACGTGCAGCGTCGTACCGACCGTGGCGGCCGCCACCGGGACGCCGAGCTGAGCCGACGCCAGCGCGCCGATGCTCAGCGGCTGCCGGGACAGCATCCCGGAGAGGTGACAGATGACCGCACCGACTCCGAGCGCCACGCCGAGGCCGATGAAGTCCGGCTTCGTGCCGAGCTCGCGCAGATCGAGCGACGCCCCGAGCCAGACGAAGAACACCGGCCCGAGGAACCCCTCGGTCAACGCGAACAACTGCCGCGCCAACCGCCGCGGCTCACCGACCGCCGCCACGGCCAGCCCGAGCACGAACCCGGCCAGCATGATCGAGACATGCGTCGCCGTCGCCAGACCGGCGAGCGCGAACAGCACGATCAGACTGACCCGCAGTTCGACCGCGAACCGGCGGTCCTCCGAGACGTCGTGCGCCCGACGCCGGGCACCGGATCGCTCCGCCCAGTTCAGCAGGAAGAACACCACCGCACCCGCCCCGATAACCGCCAGCGCACCGAGCGCCGCCCGGCCCGCGTGCGGTGGATCGATCGCCAGCGGCAGGGCCACGATGCAGGCGGCGTCGGCGATCGCGACCTGCGGCAGCAGCTCGACCACCGGCCGCCCGCCGAGTCCGAGCGAGTCGACGATCGGCAGGATCAGCGCCGCGGACGAGGACGCCATGAGGACGGCGTACAGCGCGACGTGGCCGGTGTCGAAGACTGCGTTCAGGGCGAAGGCGAGACCGGTCGCGAGGATGCCGGTGACCACCGCGCGGAGCAGACCGGGCCGGATCGCCTTCCGCAGGCTCTCGTCGCGCACCGGAACGTGGGTGCCGGCCACGAACATCACCAGCCCGAACCCGATGTCGGCGAGGAACGTGAACTTGTCGTCGGACGCAACCAAATACCCGATCCCCGTCTTGCCGAGGATGACACCGGCCAGCAGCTCGCCGAGCACGACCGGGATGTGCCAGCCGCGCGGCAACGCCAGCACCGGACCGACCAGGCCGATCGCAACGACCACGGCCAGCATCGTGAAGCTCACCGCAACTCCCTTCCCCGGAGAGCGCCATTGTGCTCCTGGGACGCTGAGATGCGGCGGACCCGACCGGTCGTAACCTGCGCGTTTCCTTCGGTCACGCGGCTGAAACATGCGCTTCTTACGTTGAGAGTCCACGTCAGCCGCGCGAGGCGGTGAGCCCCCATGTACGAGCACGTTGACCCGTTCATCGGGACCGGCGCCACCGACCTGCCCACGCCGAAAGGCCTGGCGGGGACGTGGTGGTGGCCCAAACCGCAGGTCGGCAACACCCACCCGGGCGCCATGCACCCCTTCGGGATGGTGTCGGCCTGCCCGTACTCCGGGGCCTACCCGACCGGATACGGGCTGTACGAATTCAACACCGAGGGCGTGCCCGACCAGTTGTACGACCGCCCGGTCGCCTCCGGTTTCACCCATTTCCAGCAGTCCGGCACCGGCGCGATCCGCAAGTACTACAACTACTTCCGCGTCACGCCGATGCTCGGCCCGCTCGACGACCTCGGCACCACCTGGGACCTGCTGGACGAGGTTGCCGAGCCCGGCTACTACGCGGCGACGCTGGGCTCAGGGATCCGGTGCGAGGTGACGGTCGGCCCCAAGTCGGCCGTCCATCGGTACACCTTCCCGGCCAACGACGCCGCCCGGATCGTCATCGACGCCTCGACCGGCGGCCTGGCCATCCCGCACAGCCGGACCGTGCCGCTGAAGGCGCACCTGGCGATGCTGGAGCCTGGGGTGGCCCAAGGCGAGATCCACGTCGAGGGGGTTCCGCTGGCCGTCCATCTGGAGGTCGACGCACCCGGCTGGCGGCAACTGCTGTGGTACGACCGGCGCCTGATGCCCGGCGGCACCCGCCTGGACTTCGACTACATCCGGCCGACCACACTGCGGCCGTTCGGGCTGATGTTCATGGGCCCCTCGCGCGCCGAGCAGACCGTCGAAGTACGGCTCGGGTTCTCCCTGCGCGGGTGCGAGAAGGCTCGCGACAACCTGCACGCGGACGTCGGCCGCACGCAGGTCACCTTCGCCGGGCGGCGCGACCGGACGGCCGCCAGCTGGCGCGACCACCTCGGCAAGGTTGAGATCAAGGCCGAGTCCGACGACCAGGCAACGGTCTTCGGCACCGCGCTCTACCACTCGCTGGTCAAGCCGTGTTTCGCCCCCGACGAGAGCCCGTCGTGGACGACCGAGGGCCCGTACGCGTTCGACATCTGCACCATGTGGGACATCTACCGCACCCAGCTGCCGCTGATGACCACGTTGTTCCCGCAGCGTTCGGTCGAGCTGGCCGGCGCGCTGCTGTCGATCTGCGAGCAGGAGGGCAACCTGCCGATCGGCTACCGGATGGCCAAGGGCGCCGACCGGTTCTCCCGGCAGGGCAGTGCGCTCGCGCATACCTTCTTCGCCGACCTGTGCCAACTGGATCTGCCTGGTATCGACTGGGACTGGGCGATGGTGCACCTCGAGATGGACCTGCGCCGGACGTACGGCGAGGACTACCTGGTGCACGGTGTGGCGCACCCGATCAGCCACACCCTCGACCTGGCGTACGCCTACCACTGCACCGCGGCGATCGCCCAGAAGGTGCGCGACCGGCCGCTCGCCCAGCAGATGCGCGACCTCGCCCACGGCTGGCAGGCGGCGTACGACCCGGGCACCGGCCTGCTGCGCGACTCGACGTTCTACGAGGGCGGCCGCTGGAACTACTCCTTCCGGCTGCTGCACGACATGCGCGCCCGGATCGCGCTCGCCGGTGGCGACGAGGCGTTCGTCGGGCTCCTCGACCGATTCTTCGGGTACGACGCTGCGCCGGTCGCCCAGCCCGGTGTGGCGCCGAGCGTGGCCGAGATGGACGCCGGGTACGGCCTGTACCGGTTCGAGGGATTGAACAACGAACCGGACTACGAGGCGCCGTGGTCCTACCACTACGCGGGACGGCCGGACCGAACCGCAGAGGTGGTGCATGCCGCGATCGCCAACCAGTTCGGCACCGGCCGGGGCGGGCTGCCAGGGAACGACGACTCCGGCGGGCTGTCCGCGTGGTACGTGTGGGCGACGCTCGGACTGTTCCCGGTGGCTGGGCAGAACCTGTTCCTGGTGAGCGCGCCGGCCGTGGCGGAGTCCGTGACCCGGCTGCCGGACGGCGAGCTGTCGATCACCACCACAGGATTCGAGCCGGTCGAGGCCGGCGGACCGGTCTCCTACGTCCGATCCATCGCGGTGAACGGCAAGACACTCGAACGCCCCTGGATCTCCGGGCGGGAACTGCGGCACATCCGCAACCTGCACATCGAGCTCGGCCCTCAGCCCTCCGGCTGGGGCACCCGGATCAGGCCACCATCCACATCCGACCCACTACCCGCCACTGGAGGTGAGGCATGAACATCTCATCCACACCCACGCGCCGTCTGGTCCTTGTTGTCCGCGCCGATCCGGTGATCTGCGGGCACTCCGGTGAGGCCCGGTGCCTCGCGGAAGTGGCGCTCACCCGCGGGTTCGACGACGTACGGATCGTGAGCTGGCCGCTCGATGCGCTGGAGGCGGCCGGGCTCCCGCTGAAACCACTCGACCGCGTGCTGCCGTACAGCCCTGGCATCACCGTGGAGCGGCCCGATCCCGTCGGCGACTACCGGGTTCTGGACGGGCGTTACCTGTCCGGGCTCATCGGGCGGCTGGTCGAGCTGTTCAGCGACGGGGTGCCGACGGTGGCGATGTCGCTGTACCTGAGCCCGCACGCGATCGCCGTGCAGGAGGCCGTCCAGGTCGCGCGCCGGATCGGGCCCGCACAGGTCATCACGGTGGCTGAGGCGGTGGGCTCCGACATCACCAACGTGGTGCGCGAGTGCGTGAACACCGGCCGGTTCGGGGCGGCTGCGCACATCCTGTCGGTCTACCTGGCGGCCGACCACTGCGTGGCGGTGTCGGAGTACACCAGGGACCTGATCGTGGCGTCGGCGGCGACCCTCGACGGCATGCACGGTACGACGTTCGCGCAGCAGTGCCGGGAACGGATCGCCATCTCCTACCCGGCGGTCGACTCCTGGCCCTACCTGTCGCTCACCGATCACAGGATCGCCGAAACCCTTGCCCGGCGCGGCCTTTCGCGGGACAGGTACGTGCTGTTCCTGTCCCGGATCGCCTCGGCGAAGGGGGTCGACGACCTGATCGACGCCTACGCCGGATCACGGTCGGCCGAGCGGGTGCAACTGGTCCTGGCCGGGCGCGGGCCGCAGGAAGCCGAGGTCGTGGCGCGGCTGGCGGCAGCGGGCCTCGGCGAGCGGGTGCGGGTGCTGACCGATGTGGACGACGCGGAGAAGCCGGCGCTGATGGCCGGCAGCGCGGCGTTCGTGCTGCCGACCCGCGAGCAGCCGGAGTTCGTCGAGACGTTCGGGATCGCCCTGGTCGAGAAGGCCCTCGCCGGCGGCGGGCCGGTCATCACCTGCGCAACCGGCGGCGTACCCGAGGCGGTCGGTGATACGGCTCTGCTGGTGCCGCAGCATGACCCCGCCACGCTGCGGACCGTGCTCGACGAGGTCGTGTGCGACTGGACCTACGAGCAGCGGGCGTCCGCCGAGCACCGCGCCCGGGCGTACGCGTTGCAGTTCGACCGGGTCCCGGTCTTCGACCGCCTCTTCGCGCTCGCCGCGCCTCCCGCCGTCCACGCCTGAGCGCCGGCCGTCCGGAAACGAGGCACTTGCGCCCGATTTGTTAGTCGGCTAAGTTTTCTTATTAGCCGACTAACAAATACCGGAAGGACGGGTCATGGACCTGGGTTTCAAGGACGCGGCGGTGCTGGTGACGGGCGGGTCGTCGGGGATCGGGCGGGCGACGGCGATCGCGTACGGCGCCGAGGGCGCGCGGGTCGCGATCACCTACAACTCGCGGAAGGACGCCGCCGAGGCGGTCGCCGAGGAGATCGAGACGGCGGGCGGTACGGCGTACGTCGTACCGATGGACCTCTCTGCGCCGGAGAGCATCGCGGCAGCCGTGGCGTCGACCGTTGCGCAGTGGGGTGGGCTCGATGCCGTGGTGGGGAACGCTGTCGACTGGGGCAACGCCGGGTTCCACGACCGGCCGACGAAGGTCGAGGACGGCCCGCCGGAGTGGTGGGTGCCGATCATGCGGGCCAACCTGGAGGGCAACTTCCACCTGGTCCAGCAGGTCGCGCCCGCCTTGCGCCGGTCGGAGCACGGGCGGCTGGTGCTGATCTCGACCGATCTGGCCGAGCGTGGCCTGCCGGGTTCGTGGCCGTACAGCGCGGCCAAGGCCGGACTGCACGGGCTGGTCGCGAGCGTGCAGCACGATCTGGGCGCCGACGGCGTACTCGTCAATGTCGTCATGCCCGGCATCACGCTGGAGAACGGCGTCCACCGGGTGATCCCGCAGCCCGCACTCGAGCAGATCGCGGCCGGGTTCAGCGCCCGGCACCTGCCGGAGACGACGGAGCTCGCGGACGCGATCCTGTTCCTGACCTCGCCGCGGACGAAAGCGATCCAGGGGCAGATCCTGCGGGTGACCGGCGGGAACCTGCTGCCTGCATAACCACGCAATACCGTCGGGACGGCGTCGACGCTTGTACCGTGGGCTGAGGGAACCCCCGATGAAGGAGCGTCGTGATGGCCCGGGCACTGATCGTGGTGGATGTGCAGAACGACTTCTGCGAGGGCGGGAGCCTGGCCGTCGCCGGTGGGGCCGACGTCGCGTTCCGGATCGGCGAGCTGCTGCACCACTGGCACGAGGCCGAGCCCGACGAGCGGCAGTACGCGTACGTCGTGGCCACCCGGGACCACCACATCGACCCGGGTGACCACTTCTCCAGAGAGCCCGACTTCGTGCACTCCTGGCCGCGGCACTGCGTGGCCGGCACGGACGGGGTCAGCTTCCACCCGAACCTCGACCCGCAGCCGTTCGACGCGATCTTCGACAAGGGCGAGTACGCGGCGGCGTACTCCGGCTTCGAAGGCAAGTCCCACGAGGGCGGCCACACCCTCGCCGACTGGCTCCGCGGCAAGGGCGTCACCGACGTCGACGTCTGCGGCATCGCCACCGACTACTGCGTCCGGGCCACCGCCTTGGACGCCCACCAGGAAGGCTTCGGTACGACGGTTCTCATCAACCTGACCGCCGGCGTCGCGCCGTCGAGCACCGAACAAGCCCTCACCGACCTCCGCACCGCAGGCGTCGACGTCACCTGACCGGTGCGCCTGGTCCGAGGGGGATGCCGAGCGCCCACCACGCCAGGAAGAGGAGAGTCCAGGCGATGGTCATCGACACCGCCAGCGGCACGGTGTACGACGCCAAGGTGCCGACTCCGGCGTCCTTGCGGTAGCGCTGCAGGAAGCCGAGAGCCATCACGAAGTACGGGCTCATCGGGGTGATCGCCGTCGAGCCCGAGTCCGCGATCCTGAACAGTGCCTGGGTGGTCTCGGCCGGGACGTTGAGCAGCAGCATCATCGGGACCAGGATCGGCGCGGTCAGCGACCACATCGCCGAGCCGCTCGTCACCAGCACGTTGATCACCGTGAGCAGCGCGAGGATGCCGAGGAAGATCACCACCTTCGGCGCGCCGAGGTCACCGAGCACCCGCGCCGACTCCGCCGACAACAGGTCGCCGATGTTGCTCCAGTCGAAGTACGCGAGGAACTGCGCGATCGCGAAGAACAGCACCAGCACCGGCGCCATCTGCTTGATCCCCTCGCCCATCAACTTCGGTACGTCGGCCGCCCGCTCGATCGCCTTCACGGTCACGCCGTACGTGATGCCGACGAGGCCGAAGAGTACGGCGACGACCATCGCGATCCCGTCCAGGAACGGCGAGTCGACGATGCTGCCGTCCTTGCCCCGCAACGGCGAGTCGTGCGGCAGCAGGACCGCGACGATCGCCACCGCCGCGATCAGGAAGACGATGCCGGCCCGGCGCAGACCCTTGCGCTCGGCAACCGATACCGCGAGCTGATCCGCGTCGTCGCCGGGTGCGTCCGGGTCGGCGTCGAGGTCGGTCCGCTTGCTCAGTACCAGCCGGGTGACGAGCGTGATCACCAGCGCCAGCAGGACCGACGACGCGATGTTGAAGAACCAGTTCGACAGCACCGAGACGTGCGCGTCCGGGTCGATCGTCTTCGCGGCCGCGGTGGTGATGCCCGCGAAGATCGCGTCGTTCGGGGTCGGGATCGGGCTCGCGTCGTACCCGGACGCGATCGCGGTGTACGCCACCACGATGCCGAGGATCGGCGACCGCCCGACCGCGCGGAACGCGAGCCCGCCGAGCGGGACCAGGATGATGTACGCCGCCGCGGACGCGACGTGCGCCATCGTGCCGGCGAACGCGACCGCGAACACCACCATCGAGGTCGGCACCCGGGACACGCTGACCCGCATCAAGGCCTGCAGGAACCCGGTCCGCTCGGCCAGCGCGACGCCCATGATCACGACCACGATCGTCGCCATCGGCGGGAACTCGGCGAAGTTCGAGATCGCCGTCGACACCGCCATCTGCAGTCCGTCGCCGGACAGCAGGTTCTGTACGGCGACCTCCTTGCCGTCCTTGGGCGAGAGCACCGACACGTCCAGCGCGGCGAGGATCGCACTCACCACGGCGAGGATCGCGGACAGGATCCAGAACAGCCAGAACGGGTGCGGAAGGGCGTTGCCGATCCGTTCGATGACCGCCATCGCCCGCACCAGGCGGGGCAGCTCCCTGGTCTCGGTCGTCGTACTCATGAGAGCTTGTGCGCCTTGAAGAATGCGCCGATCAGCTCGTGCGCCTCGAACGTCTGGGTGACGTAGCCCGGTCCGGACGTCGAGTCCGAGCCCGGCCAGCTGTGTCCGCCGTCGGTGACCGCGACGTGCACGACGTCGGCCTTGCAGCCCTTGTACGTGAACTTCAGTACGTCGTCGCCGAGCTGGCTCGTCCTCGGATCGGCGTTGCAGTGATCGCGGACCGACCAGTCACGGACCCAGGTCTGCACGCTGGGCAGGTCCCGCTCGCCGTCACCGCCGTACGGGATCGTGGTGTCGCCGGTGCCGTGGATGTCGAGGACCGGGATCGGCCGGCTCGGAGCGCAGTGGGTGCCCTCGATGTAGAACGCGCCGGAGACCGGGGCGATCGCGGCGAAGCGGTCCGCCATCCGGCAGGCGAGGATGCCGGTGAACCCGGCTCCGTTGGACTTGCCGGTGGCGTAGACGGCGCGCTTGTCGACGCAGTACTTCGACTCCAGGTCGTCGAGGAGGTCGGCGGTGAACTTCACGTCGTCGACACCCTTCGCGGCGTACGGCGCGCCCTGCCAGGCCTGCTTGTCCTCGTCGCCGATCACACCGTTGGGGTAGGCAACGATCGCGTCGAGCTTCGACAGGTCGGAGAACGCCTCGGTCTGGGCGCCGGTCTTGCCGCGACCGTGGTACACCACGATCAGCGAGGCCGCCTTGGAGCTCTTGTAGTTGTCCGGCACATGCAGGCGGTACGTACGGGTGAGACCGCCGCTTTCCACGGTGTAGTCGCCGCTCGGGGCGGCCTGCTTGCCGCAGCCGGGCGTGGTGGACGCCGCCGATGCGGTTGCCGTTGGCAACGTGGTGGCGGCGGTCACCAGAGCCGCCGACGCCAGCAGTGCGCCGATCCGCCGGGTGGACCGGCCAAGTGTTTCAGGGCGTGCGAGGTTCATCAGGGGTGCCTCCTCGGGCAAGCGGCCTGCAGGCGGGCAGGCACGCGCCTGGACCTCCCTGAGCGAAGGTCCAGTGTTCGGGGTGGTACTGCGTCGGGCCCTTGTGATCGGGCCGAACTGGTCAGGCCGAGAGCAACTCGTCGGCGAAGGCGGCTATCCGGTCGGCGGCGGTCTCCACCAGGAGACGACCGTCCTCGGCGGTGGCGCGCCGGGGGTCACCCAGCACGCCACGCTTGTGATACGCGTCGAACCCGACGGACAACCGCGGTCCCTGCGACTGCCGGGACAGCCGGGCTGTCGTGGTCAGTTCGTCGAGCGTGGTGGCGCCCGGCTCCAGGCGATCGGCCTGGACCAGGTCCGGCGCCAGGTACAGCATCTGCGCGGTCTCTGCCTCGCCGGCGTGACCGTGCACCTGGCTGACTCCTGTGATCAGGTCCGCGACCACGGACGTGACCGGCGTCCACGCGAACGTGAGGTCGCTGCGGACATACTCCTGCGCGAGCACGGACAGGGCGGCGTTGTTCCCGCCGTGCCCGGTGATCACCAGGAACCGCCGCCAGCCGTGCTCGCGCAGACTGGCGACGACATCCCGGAGAACCTGCATGAACGTTGCCGGAGACAACGTCATCGTGCCGGCGAAGGCCATGTGGTGCGGCGAAACGCCGTACGGCACGGCCGGTGCGATCACGGCGCGGCCGGCCAGCCGCTCGGCGACCCGCTCGGCCACACCGACCGCGCGGACGGTATCGGTGGACATCGCCATCCCGCCACCGTGCTGCTCCTGCGCCCCGACCGGAACGATCACCAGCGGGGACCGGCGTACGGCAGCCTGTGCTTCGTCGGTCGTCATCTCGGCAAGGTTCATGACAGCTCCGGCGAGGACTCGACGGCGCGGCGGATGTTGTCGAGGTGTGCGCGGGTGAGGCGCTCGGCCTGCTCGGCGTCCTGGGCGCGGACGGCCTCGACGATCGCTTGGTGTTCCTCGTGGTCGCGCTCGCGGTTGTCGTACAGCGCACGGATCTGCTGCTGCTCACGGACGCGGACCTTGAGCAAGGACGCCAGGACCTCTTGTAATAAAGGGTTCCCGGACGCGGCCGCAAGCTCGACATGGAAGTTGAGCGCGAACGCCGGACCGCCGGGCGGGACCAGCGCGTTGGTGACCGCGGCCTCCAGCCGCTCCAGATTCTCCGGCTGCCGCGCGACCGCGGACTGCGCGGCGACGGCCGGCTCGATCACGAGCCGCGCACTGATCAGCTGCAGCACCGAGTCCTTGGTGATCGGCGGCCGATGCGGATTCGCCAGTACGACGTTGTTGATGGTCAGACCGACGTACGTCCCGGACCCGTGCCGGAACTCCACCGCCCCGGTCGCCTCCAGCTTCCGCAGCGCCTCCCGCACCGTCGGCGTGGTGATCGCGAACCGCTTCGCCAACTCCCGGGCCGACGGAATCGCATCCCCCGGCGCCAGCCCGCCGTCCCGGATGATCCCGAGAATCGACTCGGTCAACCGGTCCGACAGGCTGGGCGGCACTTCCGCAGCTGAGTAACTCACAAACTGACTAAATCACTTAGTCTTCCAGTCGGTCAAGGCTTCGGACCGGCGAAGAGGATGACTTCCTTGTCCGTCGCCAGGAGCCCGTCCTTGACGTAGTAGGTGCCGGGCACGGTCTTCGGAGCCGACGTGTAGCCGTTCGTGGTGACGCGGTACTCCGGGACCGTGTATCCGCGCTGCTTCAGGATCGCGAGGACCTGGCTGACCCGCAGGTTCTTGTACTTCACACCTTGCAGCGGCTCACCGCGACCGTCGACCGGACCGTTGAA
This sequence comes from Kribbella sp. NBC_00709, assembly GCF_036226565.1. Lineage (GTDB taxonomy): Bacteria > Actinomycetota > Actinomycetes > Propionibacteriales > Kribbellaceae > Kribbella. The sequence goes on along the minus strand of NZ_CP108996.1, from coordinate 4,870,931 downwards.
CGCGATCTGCTCGCCGGGGCGCGGAGCCCGGGAGATCACCAGTCCGGCCTGGCCGGAGTAGTTCTTCGGGATCAGGAACTGCGGGACGCACGGGGAGGTTCCCGCCTGCTGACAGCCGGGCGGGTCGTCGCTCTGCTCGATGTTCGACGACCCCGGTCCGAATCCGGCCGCCGGGCTGGTGCCGACCGTCGACGGTGAGCCGGGCATCAGCTCGAGGGTGATGTTCAGGTGATGCTTCTTGAACTCCTTGTTGTACCGCGCGGTGTCGGCGTACGGGTCGACGATGCGGACGTGGATGAAGTCCCCCTGCGAGGTGAACGTCAGCGCGGCGCCGAGGGCCTCCGAGCGGGAGCCGCCCGGCCGCTCGACGAACGTGACGGTCGCGGCCGCGACGACCGCGGCGGCGACCAGCAACGGGACGAGTCGGCGCCGGCCGCGGCGCGGGGACGGCGCGGCCGGGATCGGCGAGTGGCCGATCCGGGTGCAGAGGTCGCGGCGGCTCTCTTCGGCGACCGCGGCAGCCGGGTCGTTCCCGGCGATCGGATCCAGGCTGCGGACCAGCTCGATCGTGTTCATGCGGGATCTCCTTGCGTACGGGCCGGCTCCCGGCCAGGAGTGGTCTGGTTCATCAGGCGCTCGAGCCGGCGGCGGGCACGGTGCAGCCGGACGGCCGCCGTACTCCGGGCGCAGCCGAGGGCCGCCGCGAGTTGCGCGGTGTCGAGGCCCTCCCAGGCGACCAGGGACAGCAGTTCCCGGTCGGCGTCGGAGAGCTGACGGAAGATCTCGGCAGCGTGCCGCAGCTCGAGTGCGGTCTCGGGTTCGGCCGGCATCGACCGCAGGTCGTCCCGCAGCTTGTCGGCCAGTCCGTGCCGGCGCGTCTCGCCCCGGCGGTGATTGGCGAGGACCCGCCGCGCCACGCCGTACAACCACGGCAACGGCTGCCCATCGGGTACGTCGTTCATCCGGCGCCAGGCGATCAGGAACGTCTCGGCCACCAGATCGGCCGCATCGGCCCGGATGTCGAGGCGCCGGACGAAGTACCGCAGTACCTCGTCGTGATGCCCCGCGAAGAGCCGCTCGAAGTCGGCCAAGCGGGTCCCGGGAGGAGGATCGGCCACCGACTCCTCCTCCCGACCCCTGGTCTGTAGTCGCGTCATACCCGGTCTGTGTCCGGACGGCGCGAGTTCTTACAGGTTCAGCCCAGAATTCCTGGCTGCCGGGTCACGCGATGCCCGATCTCAACCCGTGATCACGATCGGGGCGCCGTTCGAGGTCAGGGACCAGTCGACCGTGGCGAAGGTCTTCGGGTCCACCTCGCCGGTGGCGGTGACGTAGTCGATCATCAGCTGGCGGATCTCGACCTGGCGGTTGTAGACCACGGGCGCGGTCGAGACGTGCGGGAAGTTGCCGCCGCCGGACTGGCGGTAGTTGTTGACCGCGACAACGAATTCCTGGTCGGCCGCGACCGCCGTGCCGTCGTACGCGAGGTCCGTGATCCGGGCACCGACCGCCTTGGCGATGTCGATCTTGTACGTCAGGGGCTTGGTCAGGCCGCCGAGCACGTCGTAGTTGTAGTCCGGCGTGCCGGTCGGCGCGGTCGGGGTCGGCGCATTGGTGACCTGGTCGGACGGGAACGGCCCGGTCCCCGTCACCTGCTTGTAGTACTGCGCGGAGAACTCCAGGTAGTCCTTGATCTGCGCGCCGGTCATCGTCACCGCGAGCAGCGTGTTGTCGAAGATGTACAGCCCCGCGACGTCGCGGATCGAGACATCGCCGGCCGGGATCGCGGCCGCCCGGTTGAACGGGGCCGCGATCGCCAGGACCGGCAGCGACTCCTGCGGCGTACCGACGAGCGCCTTCGAGACCGCGTCGGCCTGGATGAAGTTGACGAAGTCCAGCGCGGCAGTGTCCTCCCACGGCGCAGTGGCCGCGGACATCGCCTCGGTGCAGGTGCCGATCTTCGAGTTCACGTACTCGACGACCTTGTCGTGGTCCTTCTGCAGCAGCGCGACCACGTGCGGGTCCGCGTCGACGGTGTTCGCGTTCAGCACCTGGCTGTGCCGGCCGACGACCTTCCACTGCCCGCGGACCTTCTGCAGGTCGAGGTCGATCAGCGACAGCCGCATGCCCCACTTCAGCGGCTCGCTCAGCACGACCTGCTCGCCGCTGGTCTTGTTCGTGACGAGCCGCTCGGGGATCTCCAGGTGCGCGTGGCCGACCAGGACGGCGTCGATACCGGGGACGGTCTCGGCCATCAGGACGGACGCGTTCTCCGGGTACGGCAGCGCGTCGCCGTACGACGAGGACAGGTCCATACCCGAGTGCACGGAGGCGATCACGATGTCGGCGCCGGCCTTGCGGACCCGCGGCACCCAGATCTTCGCGAGCTCGACGATGCCGCCGAACTTCAGCTTGTTCTCGACGTTCGCCTTGTCCCAGATCGCGATGCCCGGGTTGGTCAGGCCGAGGATGCCGACAGTGATCGGCTTCTCCCCCGGCACGTGCACCCGCTTCAGCACGTACGGCGGGAACGCGGGCAGACCCGTCGTCCAGTCCTGGGCGTTCGCGCCGAGCAGCGGGAACCGCAGCTGCCGCTGGAACTTGCGGAGGATCTCGATCCCGTAGTTGAACTCGTGGTTGCCGAGCGCCGCGGCGTCGTACCCGATCCGGTTCATCGCGGCCGCCATCGGGTGCGTGTGACCGCCGGTGATGGGCTCGATCTTGGCGAAGTAGTACGCCAGCGGGGTGCCCTGGATGGTGTCACCGGCGTCCAGCATCAGCGGGCGCGGCGCGTGGCGCTCCGCGGCGATCCGGTCCCGGACGGCGGTGACCAGGGTGGAGATCTTGGCCAGGCCGATGTCGTTGTGCGCGGTGTCGTCGTACTCGGCGTTCTTGAAGTAGTCCCAGTTGAAGACGTTGCCGTGCAGGTCCGTGGTCCCCATCACGGTCAGCCGCACGGCCTTGTCGTGCCCGTGCCCGGAACCGCCGGCGTACGCCGGGACCGCCTGGAAGCCGGCCGCCGCCAGCGCCGCCGCGCCGCCGATCACCGTTCGTCTCGTCATCGTCGTCCGCTCACCGCTGTCGGTCATCAGCCGCCTCACTGGTCTGCCGGCCGGGATCTCCGGCACGAGGGCCACCCTACGGGCGACCCGGTGCCTCGATGAACCACTCCGCACGAGAAGATGCCATGCATGACCAAGCCGCCCGGCAAGCTGCTGCCGTTGGTCGCCGCACTGCTCTGTGGTGCCGTCCTCGCCCAAGCCGCCAGCCCGTCCTCGCACTCGTCCACCTCGGCGAAACCCGCCGACCAGGCGCCCAGCCACGGCCTGTTGAGTACGTCGACCACGTCCAAGCGCGGCGCATCGTCGTCGACGAAACCCGCGCAGCCGGCGGTCAAACCCGCGACACCCAAGCCGCCGGCCGACGACTGGAACCTGACGGGCCACGGAAAGGTCCTGTACCTGACCTTCGACGACGGCCCGCAGCACGAGTGGACGCCGAAGGTCCTCGAGGTACTGCGCAAGCACCACGCGCAGGCGACGTTCTTCGTCATCGGGATCCAGGTCGCGCAGTTCCCGGAGCTGGTCACGGCCGAGCGGGCCGCCGGGCACCACGTCGGCAACCACACGTACGACCACAAGACGCTGACCCGCCTGCCGGAGGCGAAGATGCGGCAGGAGGTCGCTCAAGGCATCAAGTCGAAGTGCCTCCGGCCGCCGGAAGGTGCGACGAACGCGCAGGTCCACGCGATCGCGGCCGCGTACCACCAGCGTGAGGTCCTCTGGGACGTCGACACCGAGGACTGGGAGAAGCCCGGCACGGCCCATATCGAGCACGCGATCATGTCCGGAGCCCGGCCCGGCGCGATCATCCTGATGCACGACGGCGGCGGCAACCGCTCCGAAACCGTCGCCGCCCTGGACAGCGCCCTCACCAAGCTGACGAGGCTCGGCTACACCTACCGCTCCCTACCCTGCTAGCGGCGGATCGTCGCGGTCCCGCCGGAGAAGTGCTTCATCGCCTCTTCGATGATGTGGACCGGCTGGTCCAGGGCCTTCACCAGGAACAGGCCGGTCGGGCGCAGGAGCGGGTTCGGCTTCACGATGCTGCGGACCGGAGCCTGGTCCAGGCCCCGGACGCCCGCCGTGGTCGCACTCACCCCAGGTACCAGGTCGAGGTCCAGCACGTACTGACCGAGCAGCTTCTGCTGCCGGAAGCCGCGGACCGTCTGCCACTGCAGGACGACCGGGTACGCCGCTCCGTCGCAGGCGAGCTCGAGCCCCTTGAGGGACATCCGCATCGCGACCGGTTGGATCTCGTTGGCGCCGTACCACTGCTGCCGCTCGGCCTGCAGCCGGTAGACCATCACCGTGCTGAGCACCAGCGGGATCATTGCCACGATCAACAAGATCGCGAACGGCCACATCCCCGAACCACGGAACGCGAGCAGCGCGTAGACCGCGGCGGCGATGCCGACCACGCCGATCGCCAGCGTGATCCAGGCGCCGCGCCGCTCCACGGTCCGCACGACCTCGCGCCGGCGCAGGACCGCGTCCCGATCGACGCCGACGACGAAGGGCGCCCCCGGGTCCCGCGGCGGTACCTGCACCTCCACCTCCGGCGAATCGTCCGACTCCGGCTCCGGTGAAACCTGCTCCACGACCTGTTGCGATGTGTCCCCGTCCTCACTCACACGGGAAAGAATCCCACAGACCCTCAGCTCTTGTGGCGACCCGCCCAGGTCCAGGCGTACACGCCGTCGTCGACGGCGCGACCGCCCTCGCCCAGCTCGAGCGGGCGGAAGGTGTCGACCATCACGGCCAGCTCCTCGAACCGCTCCGCGCCGAGCGACGCCTCGATCGCCGACGGCTGCGGACCGTGCGCGTACCCGCCGGGGTGCAGCGAGATCGACCCGAGCCCGATCCCGGAGCCCTTCCGCGCCTCGTAGTCGCCGCCGCAGTAGAACATCACCTCGTCGGAGTCGACGTTCGAGTGGTAGTACGGCACCGGCACCGACAGCGGGTGGTAGTCGACCTTCCGCGGCACGAAGTTGCAGACCACGAAGTTGTAGCCCTCGAACACCTGGTGCACGGGCGGCGGCTGGTGCACCCGCCCGGTGATCGGCTCGAAGTCGCTCACGTTGAACGTGTACGGATACAGGCAGCCGTCCCACCCGACCACGTCGAACGGATGCGTCGCGTACGTCATCCGGCTGCCGACGATCCCGCCGGCGCCGTTGCCGCGGTGCTTCACCAGCACCTCGACATCGGTCCCCTCGACCACGAGCGGCTCGCTGGTCGGGTGCAGGTCGCGTTCGCAGTACGGCGAGTGCTCGAGGAACTGCCCGTAGCGGGACAGGTAGCGCTTCGGCGGCGCGATGTGCGAGTTGCCCTCGATGGCGTACGCGTGCACGCCTTCCGGCCCGGGCAGCCAGCGGTGCGTGGTCGCGCGCGGGATGATCACGTAGTCGCCCTGGACCGCGTTCAGTACGCCGAACACCGTCTCCACGGTCGCCGAACCCTTCTCGACGTACACGCACTCGTCGCCGATCGCGTTCCGGTAGTACGGCGACGGCTGCTCCGCCACGACGTACGAGATCCGGACGTCACCGTTGCCGAGGACGAGCCGCCGGTCCTCGACCGGGTTGGTCTTCGAGGTGTCGGTGAACAGGTCGTGCAGCCTGAGGTGCCGCGGGGTGAGCGGGTGGTTGGCGACGGTGGCCAGGTCGGGAAGCTCCCAGATCTGGGAATCGACGATCGCGGACGGCACGCCGGCGTGGTACAGCAGCGACGAGTCTGACGAGAACCCCTCCTCGCCCATCAGCTCCTCGTAGTACAGCCCGCCGTCCGGTTTCCGGAACTGGGTGTGCCGCTTCGGCGGAACTTCCCCGACCTGCCGGTAGAACGCCATCAGAATTGCTCCAGAGTATCCGATAATCGAACGCGTGCGTCCGCTTACCGAAAGCATCCGTTAGGCTCTGGGCCATGTCAACCGTCCCCGCCTTGTTCCGGCACCTGGTCGACGACGCTGCCATGTTCCCCCCGGGGAACCTCCCGATGGCCGAGGCCGTCGCCGCACACCAAGCGCACCTGCGGTCGCCGTACGCCGAGCTGGTCGGGCCGTTCGTCTGCACCGACGAGGACCTGATGAAGGTCGCGGCCGAGGGCGCGGCGTCCGGCGCCGGCCCGCTCCGCGTGTCGGTGGTGATTTCGGGCGGCGCCGGCGGGATCGAGCCGGTGATCCGCTGGGGTGACCGGTCGAAGGACGTCGAGGTGACCGCGGTCGAGGTCCGGCTGCGCGACGAGGACGACCTGTCCCGGAACGCGCTGCGGGTCGTCCGCGCGTGTGACGACTGCCTCGACGAAGAGACGGCGTACGTCGAGCTCGGTCTCGACGGAGCGTGGGAGCGCGCGCTCGACGTGGTCGCCGACGCCGGGTACGCCGCCAAACTGCGCACCGGCGGGATGGACGCCGCGCTGTTCCCGTCGGCCGAGCAGGTGGCGTCGTTCATCACTGCCTGCCTCGATCGCGAGGTCGCGTTCAAGTGCACGGCCGGGCTGCACAACGCGGTCCGCCATACCGCCGACGACACGGGGTTCGAGCATCACGGCTTCCTCAATGTGCTGCTGGCGACCCGGGCATCGCTCGACGGGGCCGCGCACGACGATCTGGTTGAACTGCTGGAGCGGCGCGTCGGCCAGGAGTTGGCTGATCTGGCCCGCGAGTTGACCGACGACCAGGCGGCGAGCGTCCGGCGCTGGTTCACCTCGTTCGGCTCGTGCAGCATCGACGAACCACGGAACGACCTGACGACGCTTCGGTTGATGGAGACCCCATGACCTGGATCGACATCCCGGACGGCTCGCCGTTCGGGCCGGACAACCTGCCGCTCGGCGTGTTCCGGCACGGCGACGAGGAGCCGCGGGTGGGTGCCGCGATCGGCGACCAGATCATCGACCTCGCGCCGGTCGCGTCGGCGCAGATGCTCGACGGTGCGCAGCTGTTCACCGAGCCGACGCTGAACGCGTTCCTCGCGCTCGGGCGCCCGGCCTGGCGCGCGACCCGCAGCTGGCTGCTCGAGCTGGTTCGCAACGCGAACGACCGGGACACCGTCGAGCCGCATCTGATCCCGCAGTCGGCGGTCACCATGCTGCTGCCGTTCGAGGTCGCGGACTACGTCGACTTCTACGCCTCCGAACAGCACGCGTCGAACCTCGGCCGCCTGTTCCGCCCCGACTCCGAGCCGCTGCTGCCGAACTGGAAGCACCTCCCAGTCGGCTACCACGGCCGGGCCGGCACGATCGTTGCCAGCGGCACCGACATCGTCCGCCCGAGTGGCCAGCGCAAGGCGCCGGAGGCGGCCGCGCCGACGTTCGGCCCGTCCCAGCGGCTGGACATCGAGGTCGAGCTCGGCTACGTCGTCGGTACGCCGTCCACGCTCGGAAAGCCTGTATCCGTTGACGATTTCGAGGACCATGTCTACGGCGTGGTGCTCGTGAACGACTGGTCCGCGCGCGATCTCCAGGCCTGGGAGTACGTCCCGCTCGGCCCGTTCCTCGGCAAGTCGTTCGCCACGTCGATCTCCCCCTGGGTCGTCTCCCTCGACGCCCTCGCGGCCTCCGCCGTACCCCTGCCGACCCAGGACCCGCCCGTCCTTCCGTACCTGGCCGGGTCGGCCCTGGTGAACTACGACATCACCTTCGACGTCTACTTGAACGGGCATCTGGTCAGCAGCCCGCCGTACCGCGACATCTACTGGTCGCCGGCGCAGATGCTCGCCCACCTGACGGTCAACGGCGCCGCCCTCCGCACCGGCGACCTCTACGCCTCCGGCACCGTCAGCGGCCCCGAGAAGAATCAACGCGGCTCCTTCATCGAACTGAGCTGGGGCGGCCGCGAGCCATTGGTCGTGGACGGCAAGGAACACACGTTCCTCGAGGACGGCGACGAGGTGACGATCACCGCCCGGGCGAACGGCCTCGGTCTGGGAGAGGTGACCGGGCGCATCATTCCTGCGTAATCCTGTTCATTAGTGTTCGTTTCTCTTGACCTCTTGGCTGTTACGTGCGAACTTTCTCCGCATGAAACGTTCAGTGGGGTGTGGAGTACTGGCTGTAGCGTTGGCTGCCGGTGTGCTGAGCGTGCCCTCAGGTGCGCACGCCGCCGGCGACCTGACTCTCCGGTCCAAGGAATTGACGGTCACCGTCGGGGCGGACTTCCCCCGGGTGGTCAAGTACGTCGACAACGCCTCCCGGCAGGCCCTCGGCGGGCAACCGGACGCGATCTCGACGGTCACGATCGACGGCACGGCCCGTACGGCGCACCTCACCAAGCCGCCGACGGTCGCCGGTGCGCGTGCGTCGTACACGCTCGCCTTCGACGCCCTGCCCGGTGTCGAGCTCGACGCCAGCCTGAGCGTCGCCGGGCGGGTGACGAAGTTCGCGATCGACGCGGTCCGCGACACCGAGGCGAGCCGGGTGCACACGATCGACATCCCGAACCAGGACCTGGTCTCGGTCGCGAGTACGGACGCCGGCGCGACCACCGCGTTCACCACGCTCGACCCGGACTCGACCCGGACCGCGGACAAGATCACCCCGATCACGGCGGCCACCCCGGGCGAGGCATCCGCGACCGGAGCGGCGTACGCGTTCGTCAACACCAGCGGCCTGGCCGCGGGCATCGAGTCGAACTCGACGTACGACAAGCCGTCCGGGCAGTCGGTCGACGACGGCGCCCGGTTCTGGCACCAGGCCCGCAAGAACGCGGACAGCAGTACCCGCGTCGGCGTCTGGAGCGGCCAGTGGACGTACCGCGCCGACACCTCGCCGTACACCGAGCCGCTCCCCTGGGCGAAGGTCGTGGTGACGCCGGACGCGAACCACGACAAGACCGTCGACTGGGAGGACGGCGCGGTCGCGTTCCGCTCGATCATGGTCGAGCCCAACGGCGGCGACCAGGTCAAGGACCGGGTGATCACGCACATCCCGTTCAACTTCGCCAGCCAGGCCACGCACCCGTTCCTGCGCACGCTCGACGACGTCAAGCGCATCTCGCTCTCGACCGACGGCCTCGGCCAGATGGCGATCCTCAAGGGGTACGCCTCCGAGGGCCACGACTCGGGTCACCCGGACTACGGCGGCAACTACAACCTGCGGGCCGGCGGTCTGACCGACCTCAACACCCTGCTCAAGCAGGGCAAGTCCTGGAACGCGGCCTTCGGCGTCCACGTGAACGCGACCGAGTCGTACCCGGAAGCGAACGCGTTCAGCGAGGACCTGGTCGACAAGACCGCCAAGGGCTGGAACTGGCTGAACCAGAGCTACTACATCAAGCAGCGCCCGGATCTTGCCTCCGGCAACATCGTGAAGCGGTTCCAGCAGCTCCGCGACGAGACCGACAAGAACCTGCAGGAGCTGTACATCGACGTCTACTACCAGTCCGGCTGGCTCGCCGACGGCCTCACCCGGCAGCTGTCCGGCCAGGGCTGGCAGATCGCGACCGAGTGGGCCGACCGGCACGAGCGCACCTCACTGTGGTCGCACTGGGCCAATGACCTCGACTACGGCGGCCCGACGAACAAGGGCCTGAACTCGCAGATCATCCGGTTCGTCCGCAACCACGAGAAGGATGTCTGGAACAGCGACCCGATCCTCGGCCAGGCCAGCATCGTCGAGTTCGAGGGCTGGACCGGCGAGACCGACTGGAACAAGTTCTACGCCAACATCTGGAAGCAGAACCTGCCGACGAAGTTCCTCCAGCAGCAGAAGATCCTGGACTGGAACGCGAACGACATCACGTTCACCGGCGGCGTCCGCGGCGCGGTCGAGAACGGCAAGCGAGCGGTGTACGTCGGGAACGCCAAGGTGCTCGACGGCGACAAGTACCTGCTCCCGTGGGACAACAACAAGAAGCTCTACCACTACAACCCGACCGGCGGCCGCACCACCTGGAAGGTCCCATTCACCGGCGCCAAGAGTTTCTCCGTCTACAAGCTGACCGACACCGGTCGGGTGAAGGTCACCACGGCCCCGGTCCACGACGGCAGCATCACCCTCGACGCAGTCGCCGGCCAGCCGTACGTCCTCTACCCGATCGCCGCACCGGCACCACGACCGGCGAACTTCGGCGAGAGCTCGCACCTGAAGGACCCGGGCTTCAACGCGGGCAACCTGACCGCCTGGAACGCGACCGGGGGCGCGACCATCGACACCCTCGCCAACGGCCAGCACGTCGCGTCCCTCGGCACCGGCAAGTCGGCTGTCGGCCAGCGGATCACCGGCCTGACCCGCGGTCACACGTACAGCGCCTCCGCGTGGATCGAGGTCGAGCCGGGCAAGTCCCGCCCGACCACAATCACTGTCGACGGCGTTCGCAATACCGTGACCAGGTCGACCGCACAGAACATGGTTGCTTCCGACGACAAACACGACGCGTACTACCAACGCACTCGGGTCGTCTTCGAGGCCAAGGGAAGCACCGCCGACCTGGCAATCGGGGCAGCAGCAGGTGCGCCGAAGGTCCGCATCGACGACGCGCGAGTGGTCGAGACCAAGCGTCCGGCGGCCGGACTCGTCGACGATTTCGAGAACGTCGACCAGGGCTGGGGGCCGTTCGTGAAGGGTGATGCCGGTGGTGTCACGGACCCACGGACGGTGCTGGCGAAGAAGCATGCGCCGTACACACAGGCCGGCTGGAACGGGAAGCTCGTCGACGACGTACTCGACGGCGACTGGTCGCTCAAGTCGCACGAGGAGAACGCCGGCATGGTCTACCGGACCACGCCGTCGACGGTGAACTTCCAGCCGGGCCACAAGTACAAGGTCAGCTTCGACTACGAGAGCGGTCGCGCCGGTCAGTACGCCTGGGTGCAGGGTGTGGATCGTCCGGACTCGGTCGAGGTCAAGTCGACTCCGGTCGGCGAGCAGCGGACCAAGGCGACCTTCGACCAGGAGTTCGTGGCGGGTTGTGGCGGCGACTACTGGGTCGGTCTGCGCAAGCTGACCGACGGTGGCGACCAGACCGACTTCATCATGGACAACTTCGCCGTCACCGATCTCGGTACGACGTCGGAGCCGGCCGACTGTACTTCGGTCGCGGTGTCGGGCGTGACCGGTCTCGTCTCGGGCGAGGCGAACACCGTCACGACCACGTTCACGAACAACAATGTTGTTGCTGCTAGCAACATCACGCTGGGCCTGACCGCCCCGGACGGCTGGACCGTCACGCCGACCACTCCGGCGACTCACGCCACGGTGGCCGCCGGCGCGACCGCGACGACCACGTGGGACGTCACTCCGCCGGCCGGCACGCCGGAAGGAAAGTACGTGCTGACGGCAACGGGTGGTCAGGCAACGATCAGCGCGGAGGCGACGGTGCTACCGCCGGGGATCGTGCCGCAGTCACGGATCAAGGTGGCGGACGTGGACAGCGAGGATGTCGCCACCGGTGGCGCAGCGACCATGGCGCTGGACGGAAACCCCAGTACCATCTGGCATTCCGCCTGGTCGGAGGTGCCCACTCCGGCCGACTTCCCGCATCACATGACGCTCGATCTCGGGTCGACGTACCAGGTGAACGGGTTCAGCTACCTGCCTCGGCAGAGTGGCACGAACGGGATGTTCAAGGGGTACGAGATCTACGTCAGCGCCGACGGCCAGGACTGGGGTACGCCGGTCGCGACCGGCCAGTTCCCGAACTCGATCGCCGTACAGCGGGTCGACTTCACCGCGAAGCCCGGCCGGTATGTGAAGTTCGTCGGCACGAGTTCGCTGAACGGCGCAGTCTTCGGTTCGGCGGCCGAGTTCAACGTCTACGGCACCCACTAGTCGGGGCCTCGACCACCAACTGGGGTCCCACGACAGGTTATTGCCTGTCGCGGGACCCCAGTTCTTGTCCCCGCCCCCGTTAGCTGGCGCAGGGCGCCTACTTGGTGATGGTCACCGGGGCCGCGGCGGAGGCCGTGTTTGCGGCGACCACGCGGAACTTGTTGACGCCGACGCGGCCGCTCTGCACCCAGACCGAGTAGGTGGCCCGACTGGTCACCTTGGTGGTGGCCGGGAAGTTGACCCACTTGCCGTTCTCGAGCCGCTGCACCTGGACCACGGTGTTCTTCGCGATGCCGCTGGTCTTGCCGGTGAACGAGACCTTCGCACACGCCTTCGCGGTGGCCTTGTCCGACTTGATCGTGATCGACTTCGCCGCGACGGACGCGCTCGCCACGGTGGCGTGCGTCGTGGCCGCGTTTGCCTGCAGGGCGCCGGCGATGCCGAGACCACCGGCAGCCAGGGCGACACCGGCGACGACGGCAGCGGAACGGCGAACGAACTGAGTACGCATGATGATTGGTTTCCCCTCGTTTTGTTGGTGTTACGGAGAGGAAGACGCGACGGCGGCGGGAAAGGTTGTGTTACGACTGCGTCTCAGGTTCGGCCGGCAGCACGAGACGTGCGAGCGCGCCACCACCCGGCGCCTCGCCGAACGTGAGCTCCGCGCCGAGAACCTTGGCGTGGCCGGCCGCGATCGTCAGACCGAGACCGTGACCGACCCCGCGCTCGGCCATCCCGGACCGGAACCGACGCGGGCCTTCGGCAATCAACTCTTCCGGGTAACCGTTGCCATGGTCAACCACCTCGACGGTCCGGCCGCTGACCGTCACCTCGACCGGCGGCTTGCCGTGCCGCAGCCCGTTGACGATCAGGTTCGCCAGGATCCGCTCGATCCGGCGCGAGTCGGTCGATACCGCTTGCTCCGGCCCGAGCAGGTGCACGATGACACTGTCCGGCGGCAGACCCTGCTGCATCCGCAACCGGGCCACAGCCGAACCGACGAAGGCGCCGAGACCGACCAGCTCCAGATCCGCCTGCTCGACACCGGAGTCGAACCGGGCGATCTCGAGCAGGTCCTCGACCAGTCGTCGCAGCACCTTGGCGCGGTCCCGGACCAGCTCGCTCGGCCGCCCCGGCGGCAGCAGCTCGGCAGCGGTGGTCAGCCCGGTCACCGGCGTCCGCAGGTCGTGCGCCACATCCGCAGTGAACCGGCGCTCCGCTTCGAGCTGTCCCCGCAACGAGCTGGCCATCGTGTCGATCGCGGTCGCCAGCGACTGGACCTCATCCTTGCCTTTGCCAACGGCCTCGGCTGCCGACGCGTCCAGGTCACCGGCCGCGATCCGGCGCGCCGAGCTCGCAACAGCGACGATCCGCCTGGACAGGCTGCCCGCCAGGATCACGCTGACCAGAGCGACCAGAGCGACCGTGCCGATGCCGCCGAGCAGCAACGCTTGCCGCAACGCCTTCATCGAGTCGTCGCTGGTCTCGTAGTCCTGCTCGATCGAGAGGATCTTGCCGTCCTTGACCGCGACCGCCGCCCACATCTTCGCGCGCGGCGATCCGGTCTTGAACGTGGCCCGCTTGCCCTCGAGCACGGCGTCGCGCAGCTGCGGCGGCAGTTCCGGATCGTCCACCTTCGCCCCGAACACCGGTACGTCGTTGGTGTCGTAGCTCTGCGCGGCGAGCTGGATCCGCTCGTCCGCAAAACTGCGCGTGCGGTCCAGCCGGGCCGACTGGGCCTGGGTGTAGACCGCGACGCACAGCACGAGGATCGCGAGCGCCGAGACCAGCAGGAAGATGAGACCGAGCTTGCCGCGCAGTCCCATCAGTGTCCTCCGTCCGAGGCCAGTGCGTCAGCTCCGGTGTCCAGGCGTGTGCATCGCAAGGCGGAGGAAGCGCTCGATGCGGGGTTCATCGTGCGCTTCCGACAACGCAGCGAGGCGCCCGCCTGGGCGCCGGAGATGGCGTGCGGGCCTTGGACGGAGGACACCTACTATGCCCTGAGTTTGTACCCGAAGCCGCGGACGGTTTCGATGCGGTCGGCACCGATCTTGGTCCGCAGCCGCTGCAGGTGGACGTCGACCAACCGGCCGTCACCGCCCCACTCGTAGTCCCAGACCCGCTGCAACAGCGTCGACCGGCTCAGCACCACACCGGGGTTGTTGGCGAACTCGATCAGCAGCTTGAGCTCGGTCGGCGTCAGTTGGACGGTCTGTCCACTCCGCCGTACCTCCAGCGCCTCCCGATCGAGTTCGAGGTCGCCGAACGACTCCACGCCGGAACCGGCCGCCGGGGCCGGACGCTCCGGATCGGACACCGCCCGGCGCATCACCGCCCGCAGCCGTGCCACCAGCACCTGGGTGTCGAACGGTTTGGTCACATAGTCGTCGGCGCCTGCCTCCAGACCGAGTACGACGTCGAGCGCGTCACCGCGGGCGGAGACCATCACGATCGGGACCGTGCTGGTCTCGCGAACCCGTCGGCACACCGAGATGCCGTCCAGCCCGGGCAGCATGATGTCGAGCATCACGACGTCGGGGTGGATCTTCTCGAATCGCTCGATCGCTTCCAGGCCGTCCTCGGCCGTGGTCACGTCGTAGCCGTGTCGCTCGAGGGTCAACTGGGTCGCCTCACGGATCACCGCGTCGTCCTCGACCATGAGAATGCGCGCTGCCGGTTCTTCCGGTACCACCGAACTTCAGTCTCCCTACTGGTCCGTCGAGCTCACCTTGATCATCTGCCGACCGTTCCAACGGTAGACCTCGACCCGGCGTCCCGACGGGCAGCAGACCGGGTCGTTGATCGTGAAGATCTTCGACTCGACCACCAGCTCACCTTGCGGGCTGGCGTTCACGGTCGGTTGCTCGACGTCCAGGTTCCAGATCGGTCGCGGGCCCGCGGGCCCGGTCGCGATCAGGAAGATACCGAAGACGAACTTCTCCAGGGTGTGGATCAGGACGATCTGCTGAGGTGTACCGCTGTGCAATACATCAACGGTCTTACCCCTGCTGAGGCAACGCGAAATCACGGTGCAATTCGAAAGGACTGTCCGTGCATAGCTCGACAGGTGCCGATCGGCGAGCAATCCGACCCGGACCTTGGCCAGGTCGACGGCCACCTCGGGCGTCTTCTCCGGGGTCGGTCGGGTGCCGAACGCAACCGACGGGGTCGGGCTCGGCGGCGGCGACTCGGGACCCTCGACCCGGAGTCCGCCGCCGTTCGCACAGGCGGAGAGCACGGCGGTCGCGACCACGGCCGCGACCGCAGGCAGCACGGTACGGCGCCACAGATCCATCGGGCGCCTCCTACCCTGCATCAAGTCCCCCCGCGAGTTCAGACAACTACCTTCCATGGTGCTGGCCGGACGTCACATTCGACGGGCATGGACGTCGAATGGCCTCGACAGTTCTATTGCGGTTGCATCACAGCCTCACTCGGCAACGATCTTGCCCGGGTTGAGCAGGTTTTTCGGGTCCAGCGCGTGCTTGATCGCCCGGTGCACGTCCAGGGACACCGGACCGACCTCCTCGGCCAGCCAGGCCCGCTTCAGCATCCCGACGCCGTGCTCGCCGGTGATCGTGCCGCCGAGCTCCAGCCCGATCTCCATCACCCGGTCGAACGCCTGCTGCGCCCGCTCGGCCTGGCCCGGATCGGTCTGGTCGAAGACCACGGTCGGATGCATGTTGCCGTCGCCGGCGTGCCCGAGTACGCCGATGGTGATGTCGAGCTCCGCCGACAGTTGCTCGAGCCGGCCGATGAACTCCGCCAGCCGCGACCGCGGTACGGCGACGTCGTCGATCATCGTCGTACCGAGCTCCTCCAGCGCCGTCAGCGCGACCCGGCGGCCCTCGAGCAGCATCTCGCCCTCGGCGTCGTCCTCCGCCTCGATGCACTCCAGCGCGCCGTGGTCGCGGCACAGCTTCGCGACCGTGGCGACGTCGGCGGCACCCGCCTCGCCGCCCGCGTCGGACTGCGCGATCAGCATCGCGGCGGCCTCCTCCGGGAGGTCCATCCGCTTGTACTTGTTGACCGCCTGGATCGTGGTCCGGTCCATGATCTCCAGCAGGCTGAGCGAGACGCCGCTGCGGATGATCTCCAGGATCGCGTTGCCGGCCTCGACACCCGAGCCGAACAACGCCGCCATCGTCTTCGGCTTCGCCGCCTGCGGCCGCAGGGCGAGGGTCGCCTCGGTGATGATGCCGAGCGTGCCTTCGCTGCCGACGATCAGCTTGGCCAGGTCGTACCCGGCGACGCCCTTGACCGTCTTGCGGCCGGTGCGCAGGATGCGTCCGTCCGCCAGCACGACCTCCAGACCCAGCACGTAGTCCGTGGTCACGCCGTACTTGACGCAGCACAGGCCGCCCGAGTTCGTGGACAGGTTGCCGCCGATCGAGCAGAACTCCCAGCTGGACGGGTCCGGCGGGTAGAACAACCCCTGCTCGGCCACGGCGCGGGACAGTACGGCGTTGTAGACGCCCGGCTGCGTGACGACGTACCGGTCGATCGGCTCGATGGCCAGGATCCGGTCCATCTTCTCCAGCGAGATCACGATGCAGCCGTCCAGCGCGTTCGCGGCGCCGGACAGCCCGGACCGCGCGCCCTGCGGCACGATCGGCACGCCGGCCGCGGCCGCGATCCGCACAGCCGCCTGCACGTGCGCGGTCTCCCGCGCCAGCACGACGGCGAGCGGCATCCCGGCCGGGCAGAACATCGCCCGGTCGTACCGGTAGCTCTCCATCCGGTCCGGATCGGTCACCAATGCCTCGGGCGGCAGGACCTGGCGCAGCTGCTCGACAACCTCACTCATACTGTCGAGCCTAGTAACTACTGCGCGGTACTGCGCACCCGAGTGGTGACCGCATCAGGACAGAGACGGTCAGCGGGTGCGTTTGGTGGCGTTTTCCGAGATCTCCTCGTAGCCGCCGCCGTAGTTGTGGTACTCGCGGCCGATCGCGGCGAACGTGATGCCGCTGCTGCCCTTGACCTTCGGTGTCCGGCAGGTGCGCTGCCCCTGGATCACCGAGCCGTTGCCGCCGCTGCTGTCGCAGCTGAGCACCCGGCCGTTGTTGCCGCCGCCGTACTGCACCAGGAAGGCGTTGGCCTTCGCGTTGGCCACCACCGGCGATGCCATGGTGATCTCGGCCCAGTACTGCGAGCAGCTGTCCCGGACGAGCCGGACCGTGCCCCAGCTGGGTGGCTTGTGGTCGCGCAGCATCGGCGCCGACGCGATGGATCTCGCACCTGAGCAGGTGGCCGCTTCGGCCGCCTGGGCCGGCGCCGCGGCGACGGCGAGCACGCCGACTCCGGCCAGGCCCGCGGTGCTGAGCAGAATGCCCAGTGTCTTCATGACGAAACCCTTCCTGAGTGCACGCCCCGACGCACACTCAGGAAGGCACACTACGCGAACGGAGCTTGCCCCAACAGTCATTCCGGTAATCGGACGGCAACACGCCGTGTTCAGTTGCACCGGGCAAGGTTCTCGGCGGGGCGGCCCCGGCTCAGAGGTTGCCGCGTCGCTCTTGTTCGCGCTCGATGGCCTCGAACAGAGCCTTGAAGTTGCCCTTGCCGAAGCCGAGCGAACCGTGCCGCTCGATCAGCTCGTAGAAGACCGTCGGGCGGTCGCCGATCGGGGCGGTGAAGATCTGCAGCAGGTAGCCGTCCTCGTCCCGGTCGACCAGGATCCCGCGCGACTGCAGGTCCTCGATCGGCACGCGGACGTTGCCGATCCGGGACCGCAGCTCCGGGTCCTCGTAGTACGAGTCGGGGGTGTTGAGGAACTCGACGCCGTTCGCGCGCATGATGTCGACGGTGCGCAGGATGTCGTTGGTGGCGAGCGCGATGTGCTGCGCGCCGGCGCCGTCGTAGAACTCCAGGAACTCGTCGATCTGCGACTTCTTCTTCGCCACCGCCGGCTCGTTCAGCGGGAACTTGACCCGGTGGTTGCCGTTGGCGACGACCTTGCTCATCAGCGCCGAGTAGTCGGTGGCGATGTCGTCACCGATGAACTCCGCCATGTTCACGAAGCCCATCACTTTGTTGTAGAAGGCAACCCACTCGTCCATCTTGCCGAGCTCGACGTTGCCGACGACGTGGTCGACCGCCTGGAACAGCCGCTTCGGGTGTCCCGCGGGGCGGGTGACCTGAGTGGTCGCCGCGACGAAGCGCGGCAGGTACGGCCCGTCGTACCTGCTCCGGTCGATCAGGGTGTGCCGGGTGTCGCCGTACGCCGCGATCGCCGCGCGCCGGATCGTGCCGTGCTCGTCGGTGACGTCGTTCGGCTCCTCGAGGACGACCGCGCCGACCTTGCGGGCGTGCTCGATGCACTTGTCCACGTCCGGAACCTCGAGCGCGAGGTCGGAGACGCCGTCGCCGTGCTTGCGGTGGTGGTCGAGCAGCGGGCTCTTCGGGCTCACGCCGCCGGAGATCACGAACCGGCCGGAGCCGGACTTGAGCACGTAGGCCTTGCTGTCCTTGCTGCCGGTCTCGGGGCCGGAGTACGCGACCAGGTCCATGCCGAACGCGAGCTGGTACCACTTCGCGGTCTGAGTGGCGTTGCCGACCACGAACACCACGGCGTCCATCGCGGTGACCGGGAACGGGTCGGTGCTCTCGTCGTACGGCACCAGGCCGACGAGCTGCTTCAGCTGGTCGAGGTCGAGATCGGCGTCGAGCTCTGCGGGGGTGAGATCGGTGCTGGTCATGGGGCCTCCCGGGTCGGGTACGTGCACTGAGCCTCGCGGTGTGGCGACAGGTTGTGCAACAGTTCCTTGTTTCACTGCGCAGGTTGCACAGTATGCTGGGGTGTTGGCTGGACTATTTGGTCAGGCTGACTATCTCCCGGGAGGTGCTTGATGTCGGTCGACAGGCTGGACGCGCGGATCCTGGGGTTGTTCGCGGCCGAGCCGCGGGTCGGTGTGCTGGAGGCGTCGCGGCGGCTGGGGGTCGCGCGGGGCACGGTGCAGGCGCGGCTGGACCGGTTGCAGCGCGACGGCGTGGTGCGCGGCTGGGGCCCGGCGATCGACACGACCGCGATCGGCTACCCGGTGACCGCGTTCGCAACGCTGCAGATCGAGCAGGGGTCAGGTCACACGACGGTGGCCGAGGCGCTGGCTCGTATCCCCGAGGTGCTCGAGGTCCACACCATCACCGGCGCCGAAGACCTGTGGTGCCGCATCGTCGCCCGCTCCAATGCCGACCTCCAACGCGTGATCGACCAGGTAGTCATCGTCCGAGGCATCCAACGAGCCTCAACCGTGATCGCCCTGGCCGAACAGATCCCGCACCGGGTGCTGCCGCTGGTCGAGGCGGCGACTCGAAACGGCTGACCCCGGACGCACAGGCATGCAGAAGTGCCCCTGGACCCACGGATTCGGCCCCTGCACCGGGGTTATGCATGCACCCAGGTCCACATCCGCGCGTGACTAGGCCCGCGCGGGCGGCAGCGGCACCCGGCGGGCCGGGCGGGCCGGGGCGCGTCAGGCGAGGCGCTTGGCGACCTCGACGGCGGCTCGGGCTACTCGGGGGCCGACGAAGTCGCGGTCGAGTTTGCCGAGGACGACCACGCCGATCGACGCCTCGACGCCCGGCACCCCGAGAACGGGGGACGAGACGCCTTGGGCGCCGGCCTGCAACTCGCCTGACGTGACTACGAAGGGGCGGCCGGCGGGGTCCGGTTTGCGGCGGCCGGCGAGGATCGCCTTGCCGGCGGCGCCCTGGTCCAGGGCGTGGCGGGAGCCCATCCGGTAGGAGACGTGGAAGTCGGTCCAGCTGGGCTCGATGACGGCGATGGCCAGCGCCTCCTCGCCGTCCGCGACGGTCAGGTGCGCGGTCGCCCCGGTGTCCTCGGCGAGTGAACGCAGTACAGGTAGCGCGGCGTCACGCAGCGTCGGCTGCACGCGGCGGCTGTAGTGCAGCACGGCGAGACCCAGCCGGGCCCGGCCCTCGCTGTCGCGACGCACCAGCCGATGCAGCTCGAGCGTGTTCACCAGGCGGTACACCACCGTCCGGCTGACCCCGAGCGCGGCGGCCAGTTCGGTGATCGACAGGCCGTCCGGCGCGTCCGCCAGCAACTCGAGGACGGTCAGTCCCCGGTCCAGCGTCTGCGAGGTCTCAGCGGGCACCTTGAAAGAGTATCCGTTATTCGGGCGCGGACCGATGGCCCCGTATCTTGCTGCCGTGCGAAATTACTGGTCGCTGCTCCCCGCCGTCCTCGTGGTCGTGGTGCTGATCCTGGTCTATGCCATTCCGACCCTGATCAATCCGCAGTGGACGAGCTCGATCATGGCGCTGTTCCGCACCGCACCGGTTCCCGCCGACGCGACCCCGGAGGAGGCCCGGCGGGCGGCCGGCATCCTCGGCCCGCAGCAGCTGAGGAGCCGCCGGATGCTGGCCATCGCGCTGGTCGTCGGCGCGCTGATCCTGGTCGGCTTCAACATCTCGTTCAACCGCGAGGCGGTCGGCTGCTACAAGGCCGCGAAGGCGTTCGGCGCGACCGACGGCCCGGACGTGAAGGACCCGTGCGTCGACATGGTCTTCGGCACGTTCCTCGGCGACGGCAAGGGCCCGA
Organism: Kribbella sp. NBC_00709; assembly: GCF_036226565.1. GTDB lineage: Bacteria > Actinomycetota > Actinomycetes > Propionibacteriales > Kribbellaceae > Kribbella. The sequence continues at coordinate 4,850,537 of NZ_CP108996.1, read as the reverse complement.
CCTCGGAGAAGACCCCGCAACCCGTGCAGTACTACCAGCTGATCAAGGGCAAGAAGCCGCACTACCTGAAGTGGATCCAGAACGCTCCGAAGTACGACGAGTACGACATGGTGATCGGGACCGGCATCTCCTGCGCCGGCGATCTCCGGGTCGACGAGCAGGAGGACAAGGTGCTCGTGTTCGTCGACGTCGACTCGCCCTGCCCGCCGGACAGCAACGCCTCGCTGACCCCGTTCAAGCTCAAGAAGCCGCTGGGTGACCGCAAGATGGTGACCGTCGGCGACAAGCCGATGACCGAGATCAACCCGGACATGGACTCCTGGTTCACGGTCCTGAAGAAGCTCGCGACCGGCGGCTGATCAGGACAGCGCGCGGGTCTGCGAGTCGTAGTCCCGGAACGGGCGGTTGCGGGCCAGCAGGATCAGCAGGCCGGTGATACAGACCGCCGCACCGCCCAGTAGTGCGACGGTCGGGCTGGTCAGCGACGCCGTCGTACCGGCGACGAAGTCTCCGAGTCGCGGCCCACCGGCCACGACGACGATGAAGACACCTTGCAGCCGCCCGCGCATCGCGTCCGGCGCCGCGGACTGCAGCACGGTGTTCCGGTACGCCGAACTCACCATGTCGGCCGCACCGGACATCGCGAGCAGCGCCACCCCCAGCCAGATCGTCCGGGACAGCCCGAACAGCCCGACGGCCAGGGCGTACGCCGTGATCGCCAGCACGATCGCCACGCCTTGCCGGCGGACGCGGGTCACCCAGCCGGAGAAGATCACCCCGATCAGCGCCCCGATCGCCGGCGCGGCCTGCAGCAACCCGACCGTCCGTACGCCGCCACCGAAGAACGCCCCGGCCACCGCCGGGAACAACGCCCGCGGCTGCGCGAACACCATCGCGAGGATGTCGGCGAGGAACGTCGCGAGCAGCGCCGGCGCGGCCCGCAGGAACGTGAACCCCTCCAGCACCGACCGCAGCCCCGCCCGCCGGATCGCGCCGGTCGGCGGCACGGCCGGCAGCCGGAACAGCGCGTACAGCGCCGCGGTGAACGTGATCACGTCGACCAGGTACGCCGCCGCGAACCCGTGCCAGGCGATCACCGCCGCGCCGAGCAACGGCCCGGCGGTGAAGCCCAGGTTGAACGCGGCCTGGCTGAGCGTGTTCGCGGCCGGCAGCAACTCGGGGCGGATCAGCCGCGGGATGATCGCGGACCGCGCCGGGTTGTTGACCGCGAAGCACGCCGACTGACAGGCGACCACGGCGTACAGGACCCCGACCCGGCCCCAGTCGAGATGCGACTGCAGGACCAGGACCATCGACAGCAGCCACAGCCCGGCCGACGAGACCAGCGAGAGGGTACGGCGATCGATCGCGTCGGCCATCGCGCCGCCGTACAGCCCGAAGACGATCAGCGGGACCAGCGAGAACAACCCGACCAGCCCGACCGCGAACGTCGAGTGCGTGATCGCGTACACCTGGATCGACACGGTCACCGCGGTCATCTGCTGGCCGAGCTGCGACACCGTCGACCCGATCCACAGCCGCCGGAAGTCGGCGGACTCACGCAGTGGACGGATGTCGGTGAGCAGACGCACGACGACAACTTATGTCACGACGTAAAAACTTAAACAGTCGGGAAGAACTCGTGATCGAGCGGTTCGCCGACCGTCAGACCGAGCCCGTCGGTGACCACGTGGCCGGCGCCGGTGTACGTCGCCTCGGCGTCGAAGTAGATGTTGACGTGCGCGATCCGGGCGTCGTCGGTGAGGTTCGGCGTGGCCGAGTGCGCGAGGTACGCGTTGTGGAACGTGCAGTCGCCGGCCTGCAGCGGGATCGTCAGCCGCTCCTCCCAGCGCAGATCCGGCGCGGCGCGGAACAGGTCGTCGCGGTCGGACAGGTCCTGGCTGCGCAGGTTCTGGTGGTCCTGCGAGCCGGGGATGAACGTCATGCAGCCACGCTCGACCGGTACGTCGACCAGCGCGATCCACGCCGACAGCGAGGCCCGGGAGCCGGCATGCGGCCAGTACGGCGCGTCCTGGTGGAACTCGGTCGCGGCCCCGTTGTGCGGCGGCTTGATCAGCAGCTGGTCGTGCCAGATCCGCAGCGGCACGCCGGCCAAGGCGGTCGCCGCGGCGGCGAGGCGCGGGTCGAGGGTGAGCTCGCGCAGTACGTCGTCGTTCCGCCACACGTTGACGTACTGGTTGAAGATCTTCGACTCCTTGAACAGGTCGTCGGCGTTCGCGGTCGCGGCCACGGCAGCGTCCCGGAACCGGGCCGCCTCCTCCCGGCTGATGATGTTCTTGATCCGCACCACGCCGTCGCGACGGTAGGCGGAAATGGTCTCGTCGTCGAGGGTGACGGATGTCGTAGGCTCGGTCGTGGTCATCGGGGTACTCCTGGATTCCGTTGGCTGGAAGGTGTTTCCAGACTCGCCGTTTCCGGCGGCCGCAGACAGGCAGTGGTTGACCAGGACTTGACTGATCTTGACCTCCTGGAGGTTCGGATGCACAACGTGCTGAGCAGCGAGGTCTTCCCGGACCCACGGCTGCCGGTCGCGGGCGAGCGGCTCGAGGTGGTCGCGGATGTCGCCGTCCACAGCCACGCGTTCTTCGAGATCGCGGTCGTCATCGCGGGGCGGGGCGTGCACGTGTCGGCGGCCGGCGAGGTCGAGTTGGCGCCGGACTCGGTCGTCGTACTGCGGCCCGGCGAGTGGCACGGATACGTCGAGTGCGACGGCCTGGTGGTCCGTAACGCCTACCTCGGACCGGATGTCTTCGGGCTCCTCTCCGGCGCTCTCGTCCCGGGCGGTGTGCCGCGTGGCGTCGGGCCCGGCGGTATGCCCGGCATGGGGGCGCGGCCGCACGCGGCGGTCGAGCACGCGATGCGGCTGCTGGAGGCCGATCTCGCCGAGCCCTGGACGCTCGAGCAGCTCGGGGCGCGCGTCAACCTCGCCCCTGGGTACCTGGTTCGGCTCTTCGGCAAGTCGGTCGGCATGTCCCCGATGGCCTACCTGACCCGCATCCGCGCCGAGCGCGCAGCCGGCCTCCTGATCGAGACCGAACTGCCGGTCGCGACCGTTGGCGCCCTGGTCGGCTGGCACGACCCGAGCCACGCGACGAGAAGATTCCGCTCAACATTCGGACTGAGTCCATCCCAGTACAGATCCGCTTTCAGACCGTAAGCAAAGATGTGCTCATGACGTCGTCGCTGCAAACGCCTGATCCGAATCCTGGCTGGCTGTCCGAGTTCGCGCTCGCCGAGACCCGCACGCGGGTCCCGATCCTGTACGTCGAGGCCGTCCCGGCCCGGGTCGATGCCCTGGGCCAGATCGAGCACATCGGCGTACTGCTGCGGACCTCGGCCACGACCGGCGAGATCATCCGCACGCTGGTGTCCGGCCGCGTGATGCACAACGAGTCGATCCGCGACGCGCTGCAGCGCAACATCGAGAAGGACCTCGGCCCGGCCGCGTTCCCCCGGCTGCCCGCCACCCTGGTCCCGGTCACGATCGCGGAGTACTTCCCGTTCCCCGGCATGACCCCGCTGCACGACCCGCGCCAGCACGCGGTCGCCCTCGTGTACGTCGTCCCGGTGACCGGCGAGTGCAACCCGCGCCAGGACGCCCTCGAGCTCACCTGGCTGACGCCGGAGGAAGCCCTCGCCCCGAGCCTCCTCAACGACCTCGAGGGCGGCCGCGGCCAGCTCCTCAAGCAAGCACTGGCCTGGTCCGGCGCGATCGTCTGAGCCGGTTCACCAGGCGAGGCGGCCTTCTTCGGCGTACACCTGTCCGGTCGGGCCGTCGGCGTCCAGCGTCGCGAGTCCGACTGCGACCGCGGCACCCTGCGCGGGAGTGCGTGCGGCGCTCCACCCGCCCATGTCCGTCGCGCAGTTGCCGGGGTCGGCGCCGTTGACGAGGATGCCGGTGCCGCGGAGTTCGTTGGCGAGCATGACCGTGACCATGTTCGCCGCTGCCTTCGAGGAGTTGTAGCCGAGCGTGCGCACGGTCGACATCCGCGACTCCGGATCCCCGACCTGCTCGAACGACGCGAGCGAGGTGGACAGGTTCACGATCCGCGCCGCGTCGGCCTTCCGCAGCAGCGGCAGGAACGCCTGCGCGACCCCGACCAGCCCGAGCACATTCGTCTCGAACGCCTCCCGCAGTACGCCGAGCCCGATCCGCGACACCGCGTCGTCGCCCACCGGGATGATCGCCGCGTTGTTGATCAGCACATCCAACCGGCCGTACGCCGCGTCGACCTGCCCGGCGGCGCGCCGTACCGACGCCTCGTCCGTGACCTCCAGCTGGATCCCGACCGCATCGAGGCCCTCGGCAACCAGTTCCTTCACCGCGACCTCGCCGCGGGCGACGTCCCGGGACCCGGCCAGCACGGTGAACCCGGCCTGCCCGAGCTGCCGCGCGATCTCCTTGCCGATGCCCTTGTTGGCGCCCGTGACGAGCGCGATCTTGTGCGTGTTCATGCCGTCAACGGTCCGGCCGATCGCGCCGCCCAGGCAGAGCGGGCCGAGCCTGGGATCGGCGGTCCCTGGTTCGGCACCTGCGTGGCTGACATCCTGGGACCATGGATCGGGGACAGCTCGCGGAGTTCTTGCGGATCAAGCGGCAAGGCCTGCAACCCACCGATGTCGGCCTGCCCGCCGGCCTGCGCCGCCGGACGCCGGGGCTGCGCCGTGAGGAGGTCGCGAGCCTGGCGACCATGTCGACCGACTACTACACCCGCCTCGAGCAGGGCCGCGGTCCGCGTCCGTCGCGCGCCGTGCTGACCGGACTGGCCCGCGGGCTGCGGCTGTCCGATGACGAGCGCGATCACCTCTTCCGGCTCGCGGGCGAGCAACCAGGACCGCCGCCCGGGCCGCCCGTCGACGTACGCACCGGCGTACTGCGGATGCTCAGCCGGCTCGACGTACCCGGTCTAGTGCTCGATGCGAAGTACGACGTCCTCGCCTGGAACCCGCTCGCGGCGGCACTGATCACCGACTTCTCGGCCCTGCCCGCCCGCGACCGGAACCTCCTGCGGCTGCGGTTTCTGACGGATCGGCAGACCGAGCTCTTCGGAGAGAACGCGACGCAGGAGTTCGCGGCGGAGGCGGCGGCCGACCTGCGGACGGCGACGACGAAGTACCCGAACGATCCGGAGATCGCCCGGCTGGTGCGCGACCTGCTGGACGGCAGCCCGGAGTTCGCGGAGATCTGGGCCCGGCACGAGGTCGGGCGGCAGCAGTCGCTGTGCCAGACGATCTTCCATCCGCAGGTCGGCCGGATCGACGTGATCTGCGAGGTCCTGGTGGTCCCGGAGCGCGATCAGCGGGTGGTGCTCTACACGGCCGAGCCCGGATCCGAGTCCGACCAGGCGATCCGGCTGCTCGACGTGATCGGCACGCAGGAGTTGACAACCCGCTCCTGATCAAGCGACTGTTTGATCCGTTGGTTTCCGGCGGAGAGGTCTAGCTGATGCGTAAGTTACTTACGGCTTTGGTGGTGCTCGGCTTGTTCGCCGTACCGATCCGGGCGGCCGACGCCGCGCCGGGGAAGCTGGTGTTCGCCGACGAGTTCGACGGTACGGCGATCGACCGGACGAAGTGGGCGATCCACTCGAACGCGGAATCCGACCAGTGCCTCGGCAACAAGGGCAACCAGCAGCTCGAGTGGCACACCTGGGACGCGCTGTCGGTGCGCGACGGGCTGCTGACGATGACGGCGCGGAAGAACAACCCGGCGGCTGGGTACGACTGGTCCGGCGCACTGATCACGACCGGGCAGGCGTGCGGGCACGAGCCGGCGCAGTCGTTCGCCGTCCAGCCCGGGGACTACATCGAGACGCGGCTGAAACTCCCGGCGGACAAGGGCTTCTGGCCCTCCACCTGGACCTGGAACGGCACCGGATCGAGCGAGCAGGACACATACGAGTTCTACAGCGACAACCACACCGCCCTGTATCTCACCAACCACCAGTCCCCCGGCGGCAGCTGCACCTACGAGTCCCCCAGCGACCTCACCACCGACTGGCACACGATCGCCGAGCAGGTCGGACCGGACCAGACGGTTTGGTACGTCGACGGCAAGGAGGTCTGCCGGCAGGGTCCGTACTCCGGGACCGGGGACGCGCTGATCCTCGACCTGTTCGTGTACGGGAAGATCCCGCCGACGGTCAGCACCGGGTCGATGCAGATCGACTACGTCCGGGTCTACCGCCCGTAAAGGCTGAGGCCCCGCACCTCGGGCGGGGTGCGGGGCCTCGGGGGAACACCGGGCGGGGCTGGATGCCCGGTGTGGTGGCTACTGCCCGGTGAAGGTGAAGCTGGAGCCGGGCTCGGTGAGGACGTCGCCGTCGCGGGAGTTCGTGATGGTGACGTTGGAGAGCGTCGCGCTGCCGCGGGCGCCGCCCATCGCGAGGATGCCGGAGCCGTTGTTCGACTTGTCGATCCTGATGTTGCTGAGAGCAACGTTCGGCATCTCGCCGCCGCCGGTCTTGAACTGGATCCCGTCGTACGTCGAGTCGTAGATCTCGGTGTCCCGGATCGTCACGCCGGTGATCGGCAGGTTCGACGGGAACAACGTGATCGCGCCGAACTCCTGCGCCTCACCCCAGAACACCCCACCACAGCGATACAGCGCGTTGTTCGCGATCGTCGTCTGCCCCGAGAACGGCAGCGGGTCGTGGTCGGTCGCCAGCATGATGCCGGGGTAGTCCATCGTGTCGGACACCAGGTTGTTCTCGATCTTGTTGCCGTAGCCTCCGTAGATCGCGATCCCGTTCGCCCGCCACGGCAGCTGGATCGTGTTGTTGGTGAACGAGTTGTCGTGACCGATGTCGACCGACTGGTCCTTGACGTACTTGCTCGCCCACACCGCCAGCGAGTCGTCACCGGTGGTCCGGAACGACGAGTTGAACACCTTCGAGTTCCGGGCGCCGTTGGTGAGGTTGATCCCGTCGGCGTACGTGTCCCGGATCCGCATCCCGCTGAACTCGAGCCCGTCGGCCGGACCCCACAGGTCCGGGATGTTGTCGTAGTCGCGCCCGACCCAGACCCCGACGTTCGAGTGCTCGATCCAGACGTTGCTGATCTTCGTACCGGTCCCGAACCGCCCGTTCAGCGCGACGCCGCCCTCGGCGTTCCCGTCACCGCCGCGGATCCGGCCGGACCCGAGGATCGCGAGGTCCGAGATCTGCACGTTCTTGTCGATGTCGAAACCGAAGTTGCCTTCATGCGGGTGGTTGATGCCGCCGGCGTTCTGCGGCTCGATCGTCGAGTACAGCTGCGAGTACCACATACCCGCGCCGCGGATCGTGGTGTTGCTGATCCCGACCTGGTTGTACTGCCCGCGGTTGAGCGGGTCGTCGGTGAGGATCTTCTTCTCCTGCCGCCATTGGCCTTCCGGGATCCACACGCAGCTGATCACGCCGTTCTGGTCGTCGGTCACCGCACGCTGGATGGCGTCGGCGTCGTCGATCCCGTCGTTCGGTACGGCGCCGTACTGCGTGATCGACGTACAGCCGGACGGCTGCGCCAGCGGCGGGGCGACCTGCTCGAGGTCGACCAGATCGATGATGTAGTACGACGCCGTGTCGCCGGCATCGCGCTGCAACCGGAACTTGGTGCCGGCCGGGTACGACGTAGCGAGCAGGGCATGTGACTCGTCGAAGAGACGGCGGGCGTCGCCGCCCGGGGTGTTGGTGAGCCCCTCGGGTGCGTCGGTGGTGCCGTACAGCCAGCTGTTGTGGGACGACAGGTTCAGCTTCTGCTTGAACGCACCGTCGACGTACAGGCTGATCGTTGCCTGGATCCCCTGTCCGTCGGCCGAGTCCGGGATCGAGTTGCGGACCACGATCGAGTTGGTCGGCACGGTCGAGGTGAACTCGACGTACTGCCCGCTCGAGTTCAGCCGCACCGACTGCCGACCGGACGATTCGGTGGCGAAGTTCGTGTGGCCGAAGGTCCGCTTGGCATCCGACGTGAGCAGGGTCCCGGTGTAGTCCCCGGCCTCGGCTTCGTACGAAGTGAACGGTACGGCGGCGCCGCGCCCGACCACGATCGACTTGGTCAGGATGTTGTTGGTTTCGTTGGTCTCGGCAACGGTATTGGTGGCGTCGGCGGTCGCGGTGAGGGTCGCGCCGCCGTTGGTCGCCGTCCACGTCCCGCTGATCGCGACATTGGCGGTGGCGCCGGCTGCGATGGCCGCGGTGTTGCCGGTGAGGGTGGTAGCGCCGACGGTCAGCTTGGAGACACTGGCGGTCGAGGCCGTCGTACCACGGTTGTTGACGGCAACGGTGAACGAGACCGCTGCGCCCGGTGCCGGATTGGCTGGGTTGGAGGTGATGCCGGTGATCTGGAGGTCCGGGCCAGGGGCTTGGGCGACGGCGAGTTGGGTGGTCGCTTGCAGGGTGTTGTTGTCGTCGTTCTGTTCGACGATCGCGTTGGCCGGATCGGCAACGGCGGCAACGGTGTAGTTGCCTTGGGCATGCGTTCCGGTGTTGGCGGTGACGGTCGCGGATGCGCCTGCGGCCAGTGCGCCGACGTTTGCGGTGCCGGTGGTGCTTCCGTTCAAGAGGAAGTTCAGACTGCTTGCGGGTGCGGCCGCGGAGCCGTTGTTCTTGACTGTTGCGGACAGGGTGATCGGCGTGGTCTCGCTCGGGTCGGCCGGGGACCAGGCGACATTCGTCACGACGAGATCGGGGTTGGGCGCCGCCGTACCGAAGACCTGGAGTTCGGCGACCTGCGCGCCCGGTGCGCCGGTGTTGCCGAAGACCTGCAGGCGGAGGTCGGCGTACCGGCCGGTGACCGGGATCGTGACCGTGTTCTGGTTGGCCGACGGGTCGAACTGATAGTCGGCTCGGGCCACGACCGAGGAGAACGTCGTGGCGGACTGCTCACGGCCGAGGACCTCGATGCTCTGGGTGCGCGCGCCCCAGACCGGGTCGGGGTTGAGCTTGACCACGACCGAGCTGAGGTCGGCGTTCGCGCCCAGCTTCACGGTGAGGGTCGACGGGAAGCCGTTCGACTCCCAGTAGGTGCCGGTGTTGCCGTCGTTCGCGTTGGACGCGACGAAGCTGAAGACCGAACTGGAGGCCTCGATCGCCTTGCCGGACGCGAGGTCGGTGCCGGTCGGAGGTTCGACCGGCCCGCCACCAGGCCCGGCCAGATCGAACTCCGACAGTTGCGCGGCCGGCCAGCCCGTGTTCGCGGTGAAGGTCAGGCGGACGTAGCGCAGGGCGGTATTGGTGAAGTCGATCGTGACGACGTTCGTCCCGCTGAAGGAGTACGCCGTACTGCTGACGAGCGTGGTGAACGCCGAGCCGTTGGCGCTGCCCTGGACGGTCAGCGTCTGGCTCCGCGCGCCCCAGGACCCGGGGAGCTTGAGGGTGATCTGGTTGACGTCCTTGGTGCCGCCCAGGTCCGCCTGGAGCCATTGCGGGAACGCGTTGTTGCCGCTCTCCCAGTAGGTGTTCTGGTTGCCGTCGCCGGCGTTGCCGCTCGGGTAGTCCGCGAGGGAGCTGCTGGCGGAGAGGGTCTTGGTGAGGGTGGCGGCCACGGCTGTCGGGACGGACAGCAGGCCGGTGGTGATGAGTACGGCGGCAAGTAGCAGCCGCGGAAGAGTCTTCCGATGCATTGGTCCTCCGTCGGGGCGGTGGGAGGTGAGCTAATTGCATGAGATTGATGATTTCTTGCAGCTCAGTACCGCGAAGCTTGCAGCACCCGTCGCAGCAGGTCAACACTTCGCCACCCACAGAAATCACCCCGCCCTGATTCCAGGACGGGGTGACAGCTACCGGGACTCAGGCGCGACGCTGGGTCGCCCAATCGCGGATCAGCTCGATCCGCTCCTTCAACTGGATGGAGGACGCGTGGGCAGCGGCGGGGCCGCCGAGCTTGCGCCGCAGATCGTTGTGGATGACGCCGTGCGGCTGGCCGGTCCGGTGGTGCCAGGCGGCGACCAAGCCGTTCAGTTCGCGGCGCAGGAGTGCGATCTGCTCGTGGGTGGCCAGCTCGGTGGGCGTCGGGTCCTCACGGTCGCTCGTCCGGGAGGACTTCTTCTGGGCCGCCAGCGACTTCTGCTGGCGTTTGTGCAGCAGCTCGCGCACCTGGTCGGGCTCCAGCAGACCCGGCAGCCCGAGGAAGTCCAGCTCCTCGTCCGACGCGTTGTCGCCGCCGGTCCCGTAGTCGCCGCCGTCGAACACCACCCGGTCGAAGCTCGCGTCCGACCCGAGCGCCTCGAAGTTCCCCTCGAGCTCGTCGCTGGCGCCCTCGGTCTGGTTCGCCTGCTTCAGCAGGTCGTCCTCGAGCCCGAAGATGTCGCCGTCGTCGTTGCTGTTCTTCCGCCCGAGGACGTGGTCCCGCTCGACCTCCATCTCGGCCGCGAACCCGAGCAGCCGGGTCACCGACGGCACGAACACCGACGCCGTCTCGCCCCGCTTCCGGGCCCGCACGAACCGCCCGACCGCCTGCGCGAAGAACAGCGGCGTCGACGTCGGCGTCGCGTAGACCCCGACCGCCAGCCGCGGGACGTCGACCCCCTCGGACACCATCCGGACGGCGACCATCCAGCGCGAGTCGCCGTCGGAGAACTTCTGGATCTTCTTGCTCGCCGCCTTCTCGTCGGACAGGACGACGGTCGGCGCCTCGCCGGTCAGCTCGCGCAACGTCTTCGCGTACGCGCGGGCCGTGTTCTGGTCACCCGAGATCACCAGCGCGCCGGCGTCCGGCATGTGCCGCCGTACCTCGGTCAGCCGCTTGTCCGCGGCGGCCAGGACGGCCCCCATCCACTCGCCGGCCGGGTCCAGCGCGGTCCGCAGCGCCTGCGCGGTCAGGTCCTTGGTCAGCGGCTCACCCAGGCGCGCCGCGACCTCGTCGCCGGCCTTGGTCCGCCAGCGCATCTCCCCGGAGTACGACATGAAGATCACGGGACGTACGACGTGATCGCGCAGAGCGTGACCGTACCCGTAGGTGTAGTCCGCCTTGCTCCGCGCGACCCCGTCGTGCGCCTCTTCGTAGGTCACGAACGGGATCGGGTTGTCGTCGCTGCGGAACGGCGTACCGGTCAGGCAGAGGCGGCGGGCCGCGGGCTCGAACGCCTCACGCACACCTTCACCCCAGCTGAGCGCGTCACCGCCGTGGTGCACCTCGTCGAGGATGACCAGGGTCTTGAACCGCTCGGTCCGGACCCGGAAGGCCAGCGGGTTGACCGCCACCCCGGCGTACGTCACGGCGACGCCCTGGAAGTCCTTGTTGGTCTTGCCGCGCCGCCCGGCGAAGGCCGGGTCGATCGCGATCCCGGCCTTGTCGGCGGCATCGGCCCACTGGACCTTGAGGTGCTCGGTCGGGGTGACCACGGTGATCCGCTCGATCACCCGCCGGTGCAGCAGCTCGGCGGCCACGGTCAGCGCGAAGGTGGTCTTCCCGGCGCCCGGCGTGGCCACCGCAAGAAAGTCTCGCGGGTTGGCGTCGAGATACTGCTTCAGCGCTTCGGACTGCCACGCACGGAGCTTGCTCGCGGTACCCCACGCCGCACGCTCCGGGTAGGCCGGCGGTAGCACGGCTGGCGCGGCGGGCAGATGCGAATCCACGGACGGCGTACTCCCCCGGTAGTCGACTGTCGGCCGTGCAGGAACGTTACCTGACGGAGGTGACAACGGTCGTACGGCATGTCGGGGTACGGGCAGTCTGTGGAGAAAGTTCCCGGGTTGGCTGGTGGGACGTCCTACACTTCGGGTTATGAGTACACAGCTGACCCCGGGTGCGGAGACGGTTGTCGATGAGCGCACGCAGACGCTGGAGGACGGGGACCACGAGCGGTTCTCGCACTACGTGCCGAAGGACAAGCTGACCGAGGCGATGGTGATGGGCACGCCGGTGGTCGCGCTCTGCGGCAAGGTGTGGGTGCCGAGCCGGGACCCGGAGCGTTTCCCGGTCTGTCCGGAGTGCAAAGAGATCTGGGACTCGCTGAACGGCGACGGCGACGGCGGCGACGAGTAGGACCCGCTAGTTCATCGTCGGGTCGTCGGGGTACGTCGCCAGGTAGGCCATCTGGTCGTTCTGGCGGCGCAGGACCCGGCGCCACAGCGTGTCCGGGTCGTGGCCGAACACGTCCTCCGGGACCGACTCGACGACGTACCACGCGCCCTCGGCGATCTCACCCTCGAGCTGCCCGCTGGACCAGCCGGCGTACCCGGCGAAGATCCGCATCCGGCTGATCGCGCCCTCGAGCAGCACCGGCGGGACGTCGAGGTCGACCAGCCCGATCCGGCCGAAGCACTCCCGCCAGCCCGGCGGGTCGGCCGACTCGACCACCTCGGCGACCGCGAGCGCGCTGTCGGTGCCGACCGGGCCGCCCATGAACAGCACGCCGGGCTCGTCGACGGTCGTCGACCAGTCCGGCAGCACCCGGTCCACGGCGAGGTCGGCCGCGCGGTTGACCACCACCCCCAGTGCGCCGTCGTCGTCGTGATCCAGCAGCAGGATCACCGACCGGCGGAAGGGCGGTTCGTCGAGCAACGGGGTCGCCACCAGCAGCGAACCGGTCAGGGTCGAGACCGTCATACCTCCATCATGGCGTACGACGGTTCGCCCTGAACCCGATCCAAGCACCCAATGCGACCCCGGCCAGGTCGGCGAGCACGTCGAACGGGTCGCCGTCGCGCTGCGGCAGCAGCCAGTGCTGCACCAGCTCGCTGACGATCGCGTTCGCGGCCAGTGCTCCGAGCAACCACCGCGCCGGTACGCCGACCTTCAGCCCGGTGAACGCGACCGCCGCGAACAGGAAGCAGTGCGCGACCTTGTCGATCTGCGGGATCCCGACGTGCGGACCCGCCTCGCGCGGCGAGTAGACGCCGTACAGCTGCAGCGCTACCGCCGCGACGAACGCGATCCGCCACAGCCAGACCGTCAGTCCCGACTTTGTGTCCCCCGCTACCGACACGGTCACGCCGGGGAGTCGTCCGGGTAGTTCTCGTGCGCCGGGGCCTTGCCGCCGGCCGCGTCGCGGACGGCGTGCGCGACCCGCGTGTGAACCTCCGGGTGGAAGACGCTCGGCACGATGTACGTCGCGTTCAGCTCCTCGTCGGTGACGACCCCGGCCAGCGCCTTCGCGGCGGCCAGCTCCATGTCGACCGAGACCTTCGACGACTGCGCGTCGAGCAGACCGCGGAAGACGCCCGGGAAGACCAGCACGTTGTTGATCTGGTTCGGGTAGTCGCTGCGGCCGGTGGCGACCACGGCCGCGTGCTCGCCGGCCTCGGACGGGTCGACCTCGGGCACCGGGTTCGCCAGCGCGAACACGATCGAGTCGTCGTTCATGGTGGCGATGTCGTCGCCGGTGAGGATGTTCGGCGCGGACACGCCGATGAACACGTCGGCGCCGGCCAGCGCACCCTTCAGGTTGCCGCTGTACTTCGCCGCGTTGGTGTTCTCCGCGATCCAGCGCAGCTCCGGCGACAGGCCCTCGCGCTCGGTGTGGATGACGCCGTCGATGTCGGCGACGACCGCGTCCTTCACCCCGGCCGCCAGCAGCAGCTTGAGGATCGCCGTACCGGCCGCGCCGGCGCCGGAGAGCACCACCCGGACGTTCGTGATGTCCTTGCTGACCACCCGGAGCGCGTTGAACAGCGCCGCCAGCACCACGACCGCCGTACCGTGCTGGTCGTCGTGGAAGACCGGGATGTCGAGCTCCTCGCGCAGCCGGGCCTCGATCTCGAAGCAGCGCGGCGCGGAGATGTCCTCCAGGTTGATCCCGGCGAACCCGGGCGCGATCGCCTTGACCACCTGGATGATCGCTTCGGGGTCCTGGGTGTCCAGGCACAGCGGCCACGCGTCGATCCCGGCGAACCGCTTGAACAGCGCGGCCTTGCCCTCCATCACCGGCAGCGCGGCCTTCGGGCCGATGTTGCCCAGCCCCAGCACGGCGGAACCGTCGGTGACGACCGCGACGCTGTTGCGCTTGATCGTCAGCCGGCGGGCGTCCTCGGGGTTGGCGGCGATCGCCAGGCAGACCCGCGCGACACCCGGCGTGTAGATCATCGACAGGTCGTCACGGTTGCGGATCGGGTGCTTGGCCTCCATCGAGATCTTGCCGCCGAGGTGCATCAGGAAGGTCCGGTCCGAGACCCGGCCGATCTCGACGCCCGGCACCGCGCGCATCGCCTCGACCAGCCGGCCGGCGTGCTCGGTGTCGGCGGCCGCACAGGTGACGTCGATCCGGAGCCGCTCATGGCCGGACGCGGTCACGTCGAGCGCGGTGACCAGACCGCCGGCCTGCTCGACCGCGGTCGTCAGCTTGCTCACCGTCGAGCCACCCGCGGGCACCTCGAGGCGAACGGTGATGGAGTACGAAACACTCGGCAAGGCAGTCACGCGGGTGATCCTCTCACGCTACTGGTAATGCCCCGAGGTTACGTACGTAAAGTGCATGACGCAGGTCTGGGTAATCCATTACTCACCGGGTTACTGTTCGGTCAGCGAGGAGGTTGACAGGTGCCGACTATCAGCGACGTGGCCGCGCGGGCCGGGGTGTCGACCGCGACCGTCTCGCGGGCGCTGAACGGGAAACCGACCGTCGACCCCGACCTGGCCGCGCGGGTCCGGTCGGCCGCGACCGAGCTCGGGTACCAGCCGAACGGCCCGGCGCGGAACCTGCGCCGCCAGGAGGCCGCGGTGGTCGCGCTGATCATCTCCGACGTGGAGAACCCGTTCTTCACCGCGATCGCCCGCGGCGTCGAGGACGTCGCCCACGAGGTCGGGTACTCCGTCGTGCTGTGCAACTCCGACGAGAGCGCGGAGAAGGAGAACCGCTACCTCGACATCGCCATCCAGGAGCGGGTCGCCGGCGTCATCCTGTCACCGAGCGGCCCGACCTCCTCGATCGCGAAGCTCGCCGCGCGCGGTACGGCGTACGTCGCGGTGGATCGTCCGCTGCCCGGCCAGGACAGTGACGTCGTACTGGTCGACACCCGGCTCGCCGCCCGCGAGGCGACTCTGCATTTAGTTGCCCAAGGCTACGAGCAGATCGGGTGCGTGACCGGCCCGTCCGGCGTACGCACGGCGGACGACCGGCTGGCCGGCTATCGCGACGGGCTGCGGGCCGCCCGACGTCGCAGTACGCCGAAGCTCGTCCGCCGTACCGAGTACAAGGCGGCCGGCGCCCGCCGAGCCGCCCTCGACCTGCTCGCCCAGCCCGAGCCGCCCGACGCGCTGCTGATCGCCAACAGCGCGATGGCCGTGGGCGTCCTGCAAGCCCTGCACGAGCGCGGCGTGCAGGCGGGGCGCGACGTCGGGCTGGTCGCCTTCGACGACGCGCCCTGGGCCGAGCTCGTCGACCCACCGCTGTCGGTGGTAGCCCAGCCGGCGTACGAGATCGGCGCGGTCGCGGCGCGGCTGCTGCTGGCGCGGATCGCCGACAACAGCCGACCGCCGACCGCTACCACCCTCGGCGCCCGGCTCGTCGAGCGCGCCAGTTCCCGGCGGTGAGTGGTCCCCTGTGCAGGCATAAGTGGCGCTGAACGCCCGCCAACCCTCGATTTCGGGGGGTTCTGCCTGCATGGGGGTCCACCATCAGCCGTTCGGGTTCTCCTCGGCGTAGATCTTGGCCGCGTTCGACGCGTCGATCTCGCGGGTGGGGAGCGTCTGGGTCTTCTCGATGGTGCCGCAGTCGACCAGGATCTTCTTCGCGGCGGCGATCGCTTCCTTGCCGTTGGTCGGGTACGTGAAGGTCGCGCTCAGCCGGCCCTGCTCGACCGCCTTGATGCCGCCGGACGGGATCGGCAGCGCGTCGATGCCGGTGAACTTCATCTCCTTCTCCCGGCCGACCGCCTTCGCGGCCAGGTACGCGCCTTCGGCCATCGGGTCGTTGTGCGAGAACACCACGTCGATCTTCGGGTTCGCCTTCAGCAGCGCGTCCATCTGCGACTGGCCCTTCTCCCGCAGCCAGTCGCCGCTCGCGGCCGCGATCACCTTCACCTTCGGGTTGCCCTTGATCCCCTCGACGAACCCCTCGTGCCGCTCGGCCTGCGGTGTCGCACCGGCCAGCCCCTTCAGCTCCACCACATTCCCGCCCTGCGGCAGCAGCTTTTCCGCGATGTACTTCCCGGCCTCGCGCCCGATCTGCACGTTGTCGCCCCCGATGAACCCGGTGTACGCGTCGCCCTCGACCTTCCGGTCCAGCACGATCACCGGGATGCCCTTGTCGTAGGCCTTCTTCACCACCGCGGTCAGCGGCTTGGCCTCGTTCGGGCTGATGATCAGCAGGTCGATCTGCTGGGTGATGTAGTTCTCCACGTCCGCGACCTGCTTGGCGTTGTCCTGTGCGGCGTCGGCGAACTTCACGTCGAACTGCGGCACGTCCTTGGCCGCCGCCTTGATGTCGTCGTCCATCCGCTGCCGGTACGGCTCGGCCACGTTCGCCTGGCTCATCCCGATCGTGTACGTCCCGTCGGCCCCCTTGCAGGACTTGGACGCTTCGGGCGAGGCGCCCGCGGTCCGTTCGTTCGTCGTTCCGCACCCGGCCAGCACCAGGGCGGCGACCGCGGCCGTTGCGATCGGCAACTTCAAAGAACCCATGACAGAGCCTTCCTCACGAGGTGGGGCGGAGTCGCTGCAGCGCGGCGGCGGCAACGATGACCAGCCCCTTGATCAGGAGCTGGATGTTGGAGTCGATGTTGTTCAGGGCAAGGATGTTGTTCAGTACGCCGAGCAGCAGCGCACCCGCCACCGTCCCGGCCACCGAGCCGCGGCCGCCGGCCAGACTGGTGCCGCCGATCACCACCGCGGCGATCGCGTCCAGCTCGTACCCGAGGCCGTCGTTCGGGCTGCCCTGGTTGAGCTGTACCGCGTGCACGATGCCGGCCAGCGAGGCGAGCAGCCCGCAGATCGCGAACACCGCGACCTTCACCCGGACCACCGGTACGCCGGACAGCCGGGCCGCCTTCTCGTTGCCGCCGACCGCGTACAGATGCCGGGAGAACGCGCTGACCCGGAGGAACACGACCGCGACGATCGCGACCACCGCGAAGATGATCACCGGGATCGGTACCAGGCCGCCGAAGGTCCGTTCGCCGAGCAGCGCGAAGGACGCCGGCGCCTCGTTCGGCCCGTCGCCGTACGCGATCGCGACGCCCTGCCCGCCGGACCAGATCCGGGCCAGTCCGCGGGCTATCTGCAGTCCGGCCAGGGTGACGATGAACGACTGGATCCCGATCATCGCCGTCGCGATGCCCTGCAGGGCGCCGAACAGCAGGCCGATCACGAGCACGACCAGCACCGACGGCAGGAAGCCCCAGTTGTCCTCGACCATGAGGACGGCGGACCCGACCGCGGCGAGCCCGAGGACCGCGCCGACCGACAGGTCGATCCCGCCGATCAGGATCACGAACGTCATCCCGACCGCGATGATCCCGATCTCGGACACGGCCCGGACCACGTTCGCGAGGTTGTCCGCGCTGATGAACAGGATCTCGCCGTTCTTGCGCGGCGAGAACACGATCGCCGCGATGAAGACCGCGATCAGCCCGAATACACTCTGGAACCGGAACAGCGTCGCGACCACGGACGTCCGCTCCGTCGCCACCACCTTGTCCTGTACGTCGGTCATTGCGCTCCTCCGACCTCGCCTTGTCCCATCGCGGCTGCGAGCAGATCCCCTTCGCCCGAGTCCGCCGTACTGAACGACGCCACGTCGCGCCCGTCCCGCAGCACGACGACGCGGTCGCAGACACCGACCAACTCGGGAAGCTCGGAGGACGCCAGCAGTACGCCGAGGCCCTGGGCGGCCAGCTCGCCGAGCAGGCGGTAGATCTCGGCCTTCGCGCCGACGTCGACGCCGCGGGTCGGCTCGTCCAGCAAGAGCAGTCGCGGCTCGGTCAGCAGCATCCGGCCGAACACGACCTTCTGCTGGTTGCCACCGGACAACGTGCCGACCTCGTCCTGCAGCCGACCGAACTTCAGCCGCAGCCGATCCGCCATCCTGGTCGACGCCGCGCGCTCCATCCGGCGGGCGATCACCCCCAGCCGCCCGTACGACGGGAGGCTGGAGACGACCGTGTTCGCGAGGATCGAGTGGAACAGCACGAGCCCGGACACGCGCCGGTCCTCGGGCACGAAACCGATGCCCTGGGCAAGGGCTTGGCGCGGTCCGCGCGGGTGGATCGGCTTGCCCTGCAGGAGGACCTGGCCGGTCCGGATACCGCCGGGCGCGACGCCGTACAGGGTCTCGAGGAGTTCGGTGCGGCCGGCGCCGAGCAGGCCGGCCAAGCCGACGATCTCGCCGGAGCGGACCGTGAGGCTGATGCCGTCGGGATCGCGGCGGCCGGGGCGCGGACGGCGGGCTTTGAGGGCGAGATTCTCGACCCTGAGCAGCTCGTCGCCGGTGTCGGCGTCGGGCGTGGTGAACATGGTCTGCACCGGGCGGCCGACCATTGCCTCGACGACTTCGGCCGTACTGAGTTTGCGCGGGTCGAAGCTGGTGACGATCCGGCCGTTGCGGAGGACGGTCGCGCGGTCGGCGACCTGGGCGATCTCCTCCATCCGGTGCGAGATGTAGACGATGCCGACACCGCTCAGCCGGAGTTCGCGGATCACGTCGAAGAGCCGCTCGACCTCGGAACTGGTGAGCGCGGAGGTCGGCTCGTCCATGATCAGCACCCGGGCGTCGAGGGAGATGGCCTTCGCGATCGTGACGAGTTGCTGCTCGCCGACGCGGAGCTCGCCGACCGGACGCCGTGGGTCGAGGCTGACGCCGCTGCGGGCGAGGAGTTCGCGGGCCGCGCGTTCCATCCGGCGGCGGTCGACCGTACGCACCGTGGTCCGCAGCTCTCGGCCGAGGAAGATGTTGTCGGCGACGGACAGGCCGGGGACGAGGTCGAGCTCCTGGTGGATCATCGCGATCCCCGCGGATTGCGCGTCGGTCGGCCCGTTGAAGCGGGTCGGGGCGCCGTTGATCTCGATTGTGCCGTCGAAGTCCGTCACGTCGCCGGACAGGATCTTCATCAACGTGCTCTTACCGGCGCCGTTCTCGCCGAGCAGCGCGTGCACCTCACCGGCCCCGAGCACGAAGTCGACCTCGCGGCACGCCTGCACCCCGCCGTACCGCTTCCCGATCCCCGCCATCCGGACGAGGGCAGCGTCGTCGGCCATGACAACACCTCCTCGATCCGGGGCGAGTAATCGATTTCCCGGACGCTAGACCGCGCCCCTCCAACCCGTCAACCCCTCGCCCGCCTTTCCACCGCACTCGAAGGGTCGGTCCACCGCACTCGAAGGGTCGGTCCACCACACTCGAAGGGTGCGGATCCCCAGGCCATCACAATCGCCACGGCGCGACCCGCGCGAGCGTGAACTCGCGCGGGCCGCGCCGATTGTGATGGCCTGGGGATCCGGGGTCAGCTGCCGGACACGCTCACCTTCGCGAACAGCGGGCGCCCACTCG
Organism: Kribbella sp. NBC_00709; assembly: GCF_036226565.1. Lineage (GTDB taxonomy): Bacteria > Actinomycetota > Actinomycetes > Propionibacteriales > Kribbellaceae > Kribbella. The sequence continues at coordinate 4,831,111 of NZ_CP108996.1, read as the reverse complement.
GGGGCATCACGAAGTTCTGCACGCGGGAGCGGACGGCGGCGTTGGAGGCGAGGTCGGCGGGGAAGATGCCGACGGCGTCGTCCCAGAGGATCTGGCCGGCCTGCTGGTAGAGCTTCGGGCGCTGGGCCTGATCGACGGTGGAGCGGGCGTCGAGCAGCAACTTGTCCACGGCCGGGTTGCAGTAGCCGTTGCGCTTGGCGGAGCAGACGTACAGCCGGGCCAGCGTGTAGTCGGCGTCACCAGTGCCGGTCACGTTGGTCTGCAGGTTCATGTCCCAGTTGAGCTTGCCGAAGTCCTCCAGCCACTGGGCCCGTTCCTTCTCCAGCGGCTTGACCGTGACGCCGATCTTCGCCCAGTCCGAGATCATCGCCTGCGCCAGCGCGCGGATGTTCGGCCCACCTTCGAGCGGCCACTGCATCGACGTGGTGAACCCGTTCGGGTACCCCGCCTCCGCGAGCAGCTGCTTCGCCTTCGCCGGGTCGTAGCTGTACGGCGACAGCTTCGGCGCACCGATCACGCCCTGGGCCAACGGCGCCTGCGCGACCGACGCGAGATCGCCGAAGAGGTCCTTGACGGTCCCGTCGAGATTCAGCGCGTGCCACATCGCCTGCCGGACCCGCTTGTCGTTGAACGGCTTCCGGTTGGAGTTGAACCAGTCGAAGTAGTACGTCCAGCTCGGCGTGGTCGAGTAGCTGATCGCGTCGCTCCCCTTGACCGATCCGACCTGGTCCGGCGGGATCTGCGTCAGTACGTCGACCTCGCCGTTCTCCAGCGCGGTGATGCGCCCGGCCACCTCGGGGATGTTGACGAACTCGAGCTTGCTCAGCTTAGGTGCGCCGTCCCAGTAGGCCGGGTTCGCGGCCAGCTCGAGCTTCTCGTCGGGCTGGAACGACGTGACCGTGAACGGCCCGGTCCCGATCGGCTTGTTGAAGAACCCGTCGGTGTTCAGCTTGTCCGCCGGCCCGATGAACAGCAGCGTCAGCGAGCTCAGCAACGTGCCGAGCGGCTTGCTGGTCTTCACTGTCACGGTCTGGTCGTCGGTCGCCGCGAACGACGTCACCGTCGAGTACAGCGGGACGAGCGGACCGTCGAGCTTCTGGTGCCGCTGGTACGACGCGACCACGTCCTTCGCGGTGAACGGCGTACCGTCGGAGAACTTCACGCCGGAGCGGAGCTTGAAGATCCACGTGTTCGGGTCGGGGTTCTGCCACGAGGTCGCCAGCACCGGGACGATCTTTCCGTCGTCGACCCGGACCAGCGGCTCCATGATCTGCTGGATCGTGGTCTGGACGCTCTCCTCGCCGGCGTACTTGTAGGTGTCCAGCGACACCGGGAACATCGCCGGTGCGTACCGCAGTACCTGTTCGCCGCCGCTGTCGCTCGGCTCACTCGCCGGTGAACAGGCACTCAACGCCGCCAGGGCGGCCACGGCCACTGCCGCGACGATTCGCTTCCTCAACACAGGGTTCTCCTCAGGGGTGGAGCGTGTAGGTGGCCACGACCGGGTGGTGGTCGGAGGGGGCGCGGCCGTCGTGGAAGAAGTCGACGACCTCGCTGGACCGGGCGGCGAGCGGGCCGCGGGCGAAGATCCAGTCGATCGCCTTGGGTGGTGAGGCGAGCGGCGACAACCTGGTCCCGATCGGACCGGTGGCGACCGTCGGCACGACCGGATGAGTCGCCGGTGAGTGCCGGCCGAGGGCGGTGAAGCTGTCCAGGAACCCGACGTTGCCGAGCTCCCACTGCGGTGGGCCGATGTCGTTGATGTCGACGGTGAACAGGCAGGCGCCGTCGCCGGCGAGGCGTTCGAGCGCCTCCGCGATCGCCCGGGCCTGCGCGATCCGGCGGTTGACGTGGTCGGTGCGTTCGTCGGGGTGGCCGGGCCAGGTGAGGTGCGCCGTACTGAAGATCAGGTCGGTGCCGGCGGTGGTCCGCAGCTTGACCCAGAAGAGCTTCGCGTCCGGCGACAAGATGCCGACATCCTCGGAGCCGTGCTCGACGTACGTGAACAGGTCGCGGCGCCACCACAGGTTGCTCTGTGTCTCCCAGCCGGCGGTGCCGTCGACGCGGTCGTGCTCGGGGAGTACGTCGTCCAGCAGTTTGCGCGTGACCGGTCGGAGTTCCTGTACGGCGAGGAGGTCCGGCGGGCGGATCGTGAACAGGCTCTCGATCGCGTCCTGCCGCTGGTCGAGGTGGAAGTCCGCCCACAGGTTGTAGGTCATCGCCACGAAGGTGAAGGTCATCGGTCCATCCAGGTAGGCACGTTGTAGGACGTGAGTCCGTCGAGGTGGAGGGTGGTCAGCGAGCAGTTCTCCGGCGGATCGAGCAGCACTTCGCCGCCCGGCGGCAGCCTGAGTGCCGACGCCGCCGCCACCCGGATCGGCCCGCCATGCGTCACGACCAGCACCCGCCGCGCGCCGGCGATGTCCTGAGCCGCGTCCCATACCCGGGCCCGCAGCTGCTTGAAGGTCTCGCCGCCGCCGCGAGCCACGTCGTCGCCCCGCTTGAAGGCGTCCACGACATCCGGCTCGTCGGCGTACACGTCCGCGAAGGTCCGCCCGCCCCAGGTCCCGACGTCGATCTCCCGCCACCGCGGGTCGATGCGGACCGTCAGGTGGTCGCGGGTGTCGAGGTACGGCTGCAAGGTCTCGGTCACCCGTTGGAGATCGCTCGCGACGATCGCGTCGATCTCCAGCGACTGCAGATAGTTGGCAGCCTCCTTGGCCTGCTGGCGGCCGAGGGCGCTGAGGCCGGTGCCTTGCTGACCTTGGTACCGGTGCTCGGCGTTCCACACCGACTCGCCGTGGCGGAGAAGGATCAGCTCGGTCATCGGGCGGCTCCGGTCAGCTCGGTGGCGAAGTGGCACGCGGCGGGGTGCAGGTCGAGGCGGGTCGTCAGCTCGGGATCGTCGTGAGCGCAGCGCTCCTCGGCCTTCCAGCACCGCGTGCGGAACCGGCAGCCGGACGGCGGATCCGCGGGTGACGGCACGTCGCCGCCGATGATGATCTGCTCCCGCGCCGGTTTGTCCCACGGTTTCGGATCCGGTACTGCGGAAAGCAGCGCCTGCGTGTACGGGTGCAGCGGCCGCGCGAACAACTCGTCCTGGGACGCCGTCTCGACCACCCGCCCGAGGTACATCACCGCGATCCGGTCCGAGATGTGCCGTACGACGGACAGGTCGTGCGCGATGAACAGGTACGCCAGCCCGAGGTCGCGCCGCAGATCGTCCAGCAGGTTGAGCACCTGCGCCTGTACCGACACGTCCAGCGCCGACACCGCCTCGTCGCAGATCACCAGCTTCGGCCGCAGCGCGAGCGCCCGCGCGATCCCGATCCGCTGCCGCTGCCCGCCGGAGAACTGATGCGGGTAGCGCTGCGCGTGGTCCGGGTTGAGCCCGACCCGCTCCAGCAGTTCGCGGACCTCGGCGCGATGCCGGTTGCGCGGTACGACGTCCGGGTGGATCTCCCACGCCTCGGCGACGATCTGCTCGACCGTCGCCCGCGGGTTGAGCGACGCGTACGGGTCCTGGAAGATCATCTGCAGCTGCCGCCGCACCCGCCGCATCGATGCCTTGGGCAACGAGATCAGTTCCTCGCCGTCGAACACGATGCTTCCCGAGCGCGCCTTCTCCAGCCCGACGATCGTCCGGGCCACGGTCGACTTCCCCGACCCCGACTCCCCCACCAACCCCAGCGTTCCTCCGGCCGGTATGTCGAAGGACACTCCCGCCACGGCCTGAATCTCGCCGACGGGCCGCCGCAACACAGCCGACCGCAACGGAAAGGACGTGTGGAGATCCCGAACTGCGAGGAGCGGCTCAGGCATGACTCAGCACTCCTTCCGGGTGATGGCAGGCGGCTTCGTGACTCGCAGGACGAGCGGCCAACGGCAGCAGGGCGGGCGTTTCGCCGGCGCAGACCGCGTCGGCGTACTTGCAGCGCGGCCGAAAGGAACAGCCCGATGGAAGGGCGAGGAGGTCCGGCGGTGAACCCTGGATCGGCGTCAGCCGGCCGCGGGTGCCGTCGAGGTCGGGGATCGATCCCATCAGCCCGGACGTGTACGGATGACCGCTGTGCTCGTACACCTCGCGGATCGGGCCGGTCTCGACGACGCGACCGGCGTACATCAGGACCACCTTGTCGGCGACGTCCGCGACCACACCGAGGTCGTGGGTGATGAGGACGAGCGACATGCCCTCCTCGGACTGCAGCCGGGTGAGCAGGTCCATGATCTGGGCCTGGACGGTCACGTCCAGAGCTGTCGTCGGCTCGTCCGCGATCAGCAGCCGCGGGGACAGCGCGAGCGCCATCGCGATCATCACCCGTTGCCGCATCCCGCCGGAGAACTGGTGCGGATAGTCGTCCAGCCGCTTCGACGCAGCCGGGATCCCGACCCGCTTCATCAACTCCAGCGCGGCCGCGCGAGCCTCCCGGCGCGACGCCCCGCGGTGCCGGCGGAACATCTCCCCGATCTGCGCACCGACCCGGAACACCGGGTTCAAGGAGCTCAACGGGTCCTGGAAGACCATCGCGATCTCCCGCCCGCGCAGTCCCTTCGCGACACCGGGCGCCAGCAGATCGCGGTCGTCGTACGTGATCGAGCCGCCGCAGACCCGCCCGGCCGGCTTCGGCACGATGCCCATCACGGCCTGCGCGGTGACGCTCTTGCCACTGCCCGATTCCCCCAGCAGCGCCACGGTTTCACCCGCACCGACCTCGAACGACGCTCCGTCGACCGCGGTCACCGTCCCACCGGAAGTGCTGAATTCGACCCGCAGGTCATGCACGCTCAGCAGCGCCATCACAGACTCCTCAGCCGCGGGTCGTACCGGTCCCGGAGCGCATCGCCCAGTACGCCGAGCGAGATCACCAGGAACGCCAGCGCGATCCCCGGAATGGTCGAGATCCACCACGCGTCCGCGAGGTAGTTGCGCCCGTTCGCGATCGTCACGCCCCAGCTCGGCGTACTCGCCGGCGTCCCGAGACCGAGGAAGCTCAGCGACGCCTCGGCCAGGATCACGTGCCCGATCTCGACCGTCGCCACCACCAGGACCGGCGCGACGCAGGCCGGCAGCACGCACCGCGTGATCAACCGCCAGGTCCCCGCGCCCAACGTCCGCGACGCGTCGACGAACTCACGCCGCCGGGTCGCCAGCGCCTGACCGCGCGCGACCCGGGCGAACGTCACCCAGTTCGCCACCGCCAGCACGATCACCACGTTCACCACCGAAGGACCGAGCAACGCGGCGATGAAGATCGCCAGCAGGATCGACGGAAACGCCAGCTGGATGTCCGCGAGCCGCATCAGTACGCCGTCCAGCCAGCCGCCGAAGTACCCGGCCGCCAGCCCGATCGTCACCCCGATGGTGCCGGCCAGCAGCAGCGTCGCCAGCCCGACCGCGATCGAGATCCTTGCCCCCTGCAACATCTGGGCGAACAGGTCCTGACCGACCTGGTCGGTGCCGAAGATCGCGTACGACCCGTCGGACAGCCGGGTGAACGGCGGCTTCAGCCGGTCCGCGGTCCGGGTGTCGACCGGGTTGTACCGCACCAGCCACGGCCCGATCACCGCGGCCACGACGTACACCGCGATCACCACCAGCCCGAACCGGATCCGCGCCGATCCGGCTCTGGTCCGGCGCCGTACCGCGACCGGGGCCGCCAGCGAAATCTCAGCAGTCATCGTTCAGTCACCAGCCAGACGGACCCGCGGGTCCAGGAAGCCGTAGAGCAGGTCCACGAGCAGATTGATCACCACGAAGATCGTTGCCACCAGCAAGATCGCGGCCTGGACGACGCCGTAGTCGCGGCGCCCGATCGAGTCGATCAGCAACCGCCCGACCCCGGGCCAGGCGAACACGGTCTCGACGATCACCGTGCCGCCGAGCAATGCCCCGAACTGCAGCCCGACCACGGTCACGATCGGGATCAGCGCGTTCCGCAACGCGTGCACGAGGACCACGACGCCCTCGCTCAGGCCCTTCGCCCGGGCGGTCTGCACGTACCCCTCGTGCACCACCTCGAGCAGACCGCTGCGGGTGAGCCGGACCAGGATCGCGAGGAACGGCAGCGCGAGCGTGATCGTTGGGAGGACCAAGTGTGACCAGGTCCCCGAGCCCGCACTCGGCAACACCTTCAGCCCTCGCGCGAACACCAGGATCAGCACGATCCCGAGCCAGAACGACGGGGTCGACTGCCCCATCAGCGAGAACACCGAGATCGTGCGATCCACCCAGCTGTGCGCCCGTAGCGCGGCGATCACCCCGAGCGGTAGACCGATGAGCAACGACAACAGCAATGCGGTCGACGCCAGCTGGATCGTGGCCGGAACTCGTTGCAGGACAAGGCTCATCGAGTCCGCGTTCAGCCGGAACGACTGCCCGAAGTCCAGATGCACGACGTTCGCCAGGTACGTCGCGTACTGCTGGATCAGCGAGTGGTCGAGCCCGAGTTGCGCCCGCAGCGCGGCCACCTGCGCCTGGTCCGCATCGGGCCCGAGCATGATGTACGCCGGATCGCCGGGGACCAGCCGCAGTACGACGAAGATGATCGTGACGGCGCCCCACAACACGAACAACGAGAAGAACAGCCGCCGGACGACGTACGCCCCCATCAGACGCCGCTCCGCAGTACCGACACCACACGCCGCACCTCATCGACCGAGCCGGCCTGGATGAGCTCCGCGCCGAGCGCGCCCGCGCAGGTCCCGTCGGTCGCCCGCACCGGAACCGCAACCATCCGCGGCAGCGAAGCAACAGGCCGTGGGTTGTGTGCGAACCCGGACATCCGGATGCGCTGCAGCGTGTCGAGGAGATCGGGGGTGCCCGTCACCTGATCGACGGGAAGCGCCGACAGGTAGGCCCGCCCGAGAGCGCTCCGATGCAGCGAGACCGCATGCCCCGGCCCAACTCCGCTGGTACCGCCGGCGCCCGCGACAGCGGCGACCTGAAGCACCATCCCGGCCGCCTTCGGTAGCGGCTTCGCGAGGACCACCAGGCGGCCCAGGCGGTCGCCCAGATCGGCGAGCGCATGCTCCGGGCCGGATCGGCGGTGCGTCGTGCGGCGGAGGGCCGCCAGGCCGTCGCGGGCCGTGTAGCGGTGGTCGTCGACGCGGTCGGCCAGGCCGTGGTCGCAGAACGTCGTGAGGATGCGGTGCACGGTGCTCTTGTGCAGGCCGACGGTGACGGCGAGCTCGGTCACGCCGTACGCGCGGTCCTCGCGGTTCAACTCGGCCAGGACGGTCAAGGCACGGCTGAGCGACTGCATGAGAGCCTCGATTCCGTGAACGTTAACGGTAGCGTTAATGCACCGTAGAAGTGTGTGATTTACGTGTCAATAGACCGCCGTTGCTCAGGACGGAACGGCCCGTTGACGGCAATTTCCCGTTAACGTTAACTTCACCCCGTGACGACTTCCGACCTACGCACCGCCCTGTTGTCCGCCGATCCCCGGCTGTCCAAGTTCTCGCCGCTGCCGCGCATCCTGGCCTTCGACGAGTTCGACAGCGGAACGCACGGCTGGACCGAACTGCTCGGCAACTACAACGGCCGCGGCGACCTCAGCACCGTCGACGACCACATGCGCGACTTCCGGCCGCCCCAGCTGTCGGCCTGCAACTTCTTCGACATCGGTACGCACGGAGCGCTCAGCGGGACGTACGCGCTGAAGCTCGCGACCCGCCCGTACAAGGGCCACACCGCGGTCGCGATCCGCCGGCTGACGATGAGCGGCCGCGGCCTCGTCCAGCTCGAGACGTATTTCGCCTTCAAGTCCGAGGCGACGCTCGGCGGCGGCTCCGAGCTGGACACCTTCGGCGACGTGCAGTGGGACGGCAACACGCACCCGTCCGAGGCGCAGTTCGGCGCGTTCACGGTCGCGACCGACCTCTGCGGCGACGGCGGTCTGCGGTACCACACGGTCGCGCGGTACCAGAACACCGATCTGGACAACCGCTTCACCCGGCAGTGGATGGCGCCGACCGTCCCCGAGCCGACACCCCGCGAGCACTTCGAGGGCAAGGTGAAACTGGAGTACGCCGCCGACTTCACCGCGCCGAACCCGGAGGACTGGCAGGCGTTCGGCGAGCCGCAGGAGCTCTGCTACAACGAGGTCCCGACCAAGGTGAACTGGCACTACCTGCGCTGGCTGGTCGACACCGAGAAGCGCCGCAACGTGGAGCTGCAGGTCAACGATCGCGTGATGAACATGCGTGACGTACCGGTTCCGCCGTACGAGGAACGCTACGAGACGCTCGAGAACCTGCTGAACTTCTACTTCTCCGTCCGCACGCACAGCGCGGTGCGCAACTTCCTCTTCCTCGACTCCGTCCTCATCTCGGTTGATTGGTAGGCCCATGCGACAGTCCATGACGGCGGTGCTCGAACGCGACACCACCTTCGACACCCGCTTCGCCACCGAGCCGTACGAGGTCGCGTGGGCCGGTGAGGCACGCTGGTTCGTGCAGCACGTCGGCGGCGACGGTACGGCGACGTACATCACCCAGGTCTCCCCCGACGGGATCACCTGGTGCGACCTCGACGACGTGGAGCATGCGGTCGAGCCGGGCAAACTGGTCAGCTGGCCGGTCACCGGGTTCGGTCACTGGCTGCGGCTGCGCGCTAAGGTCGAGGGCTCGGTCCAGGTACGGATCCACCTGGCCGTGAAGGCATAGGAGGGGGTCGGATGACGGATGCGCGGCGGCCGACGTTGCGAGACATCGCGACGGCGCTCGGTCTGTCGGTGAACACCGTGTCGCGCGCGCTCGGCGACAAGGACAGTGTGAGTGCCCGGACCCGGGCCGCCGTACAGGCCGAGGCGGCCCGGATCGGGTACGTCCCGAACACGCTGGCCCGGTCGCTGGTGCTCGGCTCGGCGATGACGCTGGGCCTCGTCATCACGAACCCCTCGAACCCGTTCTACGCGCAGCTGATCAGCACCATCGAGCTCAAGGCCCGCGCGCAGGGGTACTCGTTGCTGTTGCTGGTCACCGACGAGAGCGCGGAGAACGAGCAGCGCGCCACCGAGGCGCTGCTGCGGTCCGCGGTCGACGGCGCCGTGGTCGTCCCGGTCCAGGCCGAGTGGGACCACTGGCGCCGCGTCCGGGACGCCGGGATCCCGTTGGTGTTCGTCAACCGTGACGTGCCCGAACTCGACTGCGACATGGTTGGCGTCGACAACGAACGCGGCGCCTACGAGGCGACCAGCCATCTCATCGCGGGTGGCGCCCGAAGGTTGCTCGTCCTCGAGGAAGACCTGCCGATCACCACGACCGCGGATCGGGTGACCGGCTTCCGGCGCGCGATGTCCGACGCCGGCCTGAAGGTGTCCGACGACGCGATCCGCGCCGTCCCGACGAGACGCTACGACTCGCTGGCACTGCCCTGGCAGCCCGAGGAGGCGTACCGCTTCGCGCAGACGCTGCTGACCGAGGGTCATCCCGACGGCATCGTCACCGGGAACGACTACTTCGCACTCGGCGTACTGCGCTTGCTCGCCGAGCGCGGCCTCAACGTCCCCGGTGACGTCGCGATCACGGGGTACGGCGACCACCCGTACGCGGCGTACCTGCAAACCCCGCTCACCACGGTCCGCCTGCCCGCCGCCGAGGTCGGCTCAACCGCCGTCGACCTCCTCATGCAACGCCTCACGTCAAGCTCCGAACGCCCCCGCAAAACGCTGATCCGCCCCGAACTGGTGGTCCGGGCGTCTACTCAGCCGCCGGCGGCCAGGAAACCTTCGCGGACCCTGCCAGCGGGCTCGAGTCGAAGTACCTGACCTCGAAGACCCGCTCGGCGAACTTCCAGCCCTCCGGGGTCCGCCGGTAGCGGTCGTGGAAGATCGCGTAGTTGAGCATCGACATGCCGTTCTCCTGACGCCCGATCTCGGACACGTACGTGCGCCCGGTCGCGACGTCACCGTCCAGCTCGATCACCCCGGGATGCGTGGTCTGCACGAAGTACTCCCAGGCGCCCGCAAGCTTGTCGGTCCCGGCAAGCAGCTCGTCCCGCCCGCTCTGCACGACGCCGGCGTCGGGAATCCGATAGACGCCGTCCTCGGTGAACAACGCCACGAACCGCTCGTGGTCGCCCATCATCGCGGCGTCCGTGAACTCGCCACGCAGCGCCTCGATCTCCACCCGATCGGCGATCGTCTGTAGGTCAGTCACAGATCTGCTCCTTGCTCGTCGAACCCTTTCACCCGGTACGACGAGGCCGGACCGTCAACTGTGAGCCGGAAGCACCGCTATTCCGCGTCGAGCCAGGCTCTGACGGAGTCGTTGTGTTCGCCGAGGCGTGGTGGCGGGAGGTTGGTTTCGCGGGCGCCGGCGTGCGGGTTGCCGTCGAAGCGGAGGGGTGGGCCGGGTAGCTGGATCGTGCCGAGGGTTGGGTGCTCGACGTCGATCAGCAGGCCTTGCGACAGCGTCTGCTCCCACTGGTACACCTGCTGGAAGTTGCGGACCTTCCCGGCCGGAATCCCCTTGTCCGCAAGGCGTTGCAGCCACGCATCGGCCGGCTCGGCGGCGAACGCGGTCTCGATCGCGGCCGTCAGCTCGTCGCGATGCGCGACCCGCTGCGAGTTGACGGCGAACCGCTCGTCCTCCGGATCGAGCCCGACGATCGGCGCGAACGTCCGCCACTGCCCCTCGCTGCCGACCGCGACCTGAATGCTCGTGTCGGCAGTGCGATACTTCCCGTACGGCGCGATCTGCGCGTGGTGATTGCCCACCCGCTCGGGCAGCTCGTGCGCCACCGTCCACTTCGTCCCGTGGAATGCATGGACGCCGACCACCGACGCCAGCAGGCTCGTCCGTACGACGCGGCCCTTGCCGGTGATCGATCGCTCGTGCAGTGCGGCGAGCGCACCGTAGGCGCCGTACATGCCGGCCAGCAGGTCCGCGATCGGAGCGCCGACCTTCGTCGGTTCGACCGCGCCGGTGATGCTCATCAGGCCGCCTTCGCCCTGCGCGATCTGGTCGTACCCGGCGCGCCCACCGTCCGGCCCGTCGTGCCCGAAGCCGGTGATCGACAGGATGACCAGGCCGGGGTTGAGCTCGTGCAGGCGCTCGGTGGAGAACCCGAGCCGGTCGAGCACGCCCGGGCGGAAGTTCTCGATCAGTACGTCGGCGCGCCGGACCAGCTTGGTCAGGAACTCCTTGCCCTCGTCCGACTTCAGGTCGGCGGTCACCGATTCCTTGTTCCGGTTCGCCGACAGGTAGTACGTCGACTCGCCCTCGACGAACGGCGGGCCCCAGCCGCGGCTGTCGTCGCCGCCGTTCGGGGTCTCGACCTTGATCACCCGGGCGCCGAGGTCCCCGAGCATCATCGCCGCGTGCGGACCCGCGAGCGCACGGGTGAGGTCCACGACCACGACGTCGGAGAGAAGGTTCTGCACGGGTCGAGCGTAGGCGAGTAGGTCGCAGTCGGCCGTGACGCGACTCTCAGGCGGCCACCTTGCGCGCGAGGGAGGCGAGGCGGTGCGTGACGTCACGGGGGCGTTCCTGCATGAGCATGTGGCCGGCGCCGGGGTAGAACCAGAGGCGAGCGGTCGGGAGCTCGGCGGCCATGCGGTTGGCGTGGCGGGGCGGAAGCAAGCGATCGCGGGTGCCGTGCATGATCTCGACCGGGAGGTCGCTGAGCGCCTTGAGGGTGTGATCGCGGTCGTGCTGCAGGATCGCCTCGAAGAAGCCGCCGTACGTCGGGCCGGGCACCGCCGCCAGATCGGCCATGAACAGGTCGACCTCGGCCGGATCGACCTTCTTCCCGAACACCATCTGCCGCAACGCCGGCCGCTGCAGGTTGGCCGCCAGCTCGGCGACGCGATGCGCGCCGGCATCGATACCGCGGGCCACGCGGCGGTCCGCCCGGGTGCCGACCAGGTTCATGACGCGCGGAGCGAACCGGGCGGTGGCGGGGTCGAGGCGCCGCGGGAGACCGAAGGCGCCTTCGCCGATGTGGCCCGACGACGTGCTGACCAGGACCGCCGCGCGGATGCGCTCGCCGAGCAGGTCGGGGCGCTGGTCGGCGAGTTCCATCAGGGTCATGCCGCCCATCGAGTGGCCGGCGTACACGATCGGGCTGTCGCCGACGACCTCGTCGAGCACCGTGACCAGGTCCTCGGCCAGCTGCTCGAAGCGCATCGAGCCGGCCGGGGCAGCATCCGAGCGGCCGTGGCCGCGGTGGTCGTAGGTGACGACCCGGACCGCGTCCGCGCCGAGGATCTGCGGCAGCCCTTCCACCTGGTTGTGCCAGGACCGCGTCGAGCACGTCCAGCCGTGCGCGAGCAGCACTGTCACCGGCGCGTCGGCCGGCCCGGCCACCTCGACGTTCAGCCGGACTCCGTCCGGAGTCGTGATTCCTGAGCGCTCCAACTGGATCGTCACGCAGTCTCCCGTTCCCGTTCGCCGGCTGCCAGGTGGGCCGCACGCAGCCGACCGCCGCGAGCGCCCCGCCCGACCAGCCGGGCGATCCCGATGATCTCGAGCAGCCCGACCACTCCGACCAGCGCGTAGCCGGCGTTCCACATCCATCGTGGCACGTCCGCCTTCTCCTCGCGCCGCAGGATCTGCTGCTCGTCCACGAAGTGAACCGTCTGCCCGTTCGACACCTGCACCGCGGGCTTTTCGATCGCCGCATCCTGCGGCGCGTACACCCAGGTCGCCACCAGGTCCCGCTGTCCCTGGTGCAGCCGGATCATCGACTTCCACTTCCCGTACATCGGCAACGCGTCCGCCGACCGGTACGTGCCGTCGGCAACCTTCTCCATCGGGTGGTACACCAGACCGCCACCCTGCCAGGCCAGCGCCTCGAACCAGCGCGCACGATCGGCCGCGTCACCGGGCGACAGCGTGATCGTCACGTACGCCGTCGGCTCGGCCCCCGTGGCCACCCGCTCCAACGACACGACCCCCGAGACGCCCGGATCCGCGGATCGCGGTACGCAGAAGAACACCGTCGCCGCGACCGCGACCAGCCCGACGGCACCGAGCTGATGGGTACGACGGATCGCCACCGCCCGGATGTTCTTGATCCCGACCGCCCGCTCCTCGCCGGCAACCTCGGCGTACCGGGTCGCCAGCCAGGCCCCGACCAGACCGGCTCCGATTCCGACGATCACGCCGTACCCGAGAGCGGACGGCAGCATCGACGACGGCCAGGCGACCGGCATCCAGACATGGCTCCACGCGTACTCCGCGACCACACCGACCGTCCCGATCAGCGCGCCGGCGACCGCGCCCAGCCGGAAGCGATTCTTGTTGCCCAGGGCAAACGCGACCAGCTCGACCAGGACCGCCTCGACGACCAGCAACGGGAAGTGCCCGACGATCTGGCCCAGCGGTTCGGCTACCGCCCAGGCGATGCCGCCGCGGATGACGAGATACACCGCCAGCGCCGCGAAGGTCGTACCCGGTCCACGTCGCGCCCGCAGGATGGTGAACCCCATCGCCGCCCCGAACACGATCAGGATCGGCTGCAGGATCAGCGGGAACTGCGGTACGCCGTAGTTGAACTCGGTGCTGAACAGGTCCCACGCGATCAGCAGCGCACCGACCGACACGATCTCCTGGAACAGCCGGCGCTTGTTCGGCCCCATCAGCTGCTCGACCTCGGCGATCGCGAGCAGCCGCGCGAAGATCGAGAACACCACCCCGCCGATCATCAGCAGGTGCGTCGGGCCCCAGAGCGTGACGTCCTCACCGAACAGCCGGTGCCACACGTCGTCGAGCGGGAAGCCGACCAGCGCGAACGTCCCGCAGACCGTGACGAGCGCGGCGCTGCACGGGATCCGCCAGCCCTTGGTCAGCCTGATCGTGCGGGCCGGCAGCGGCTTGCCCGCGAGCGCGATCGGCAACACGCCGGAGATGATCACGCCGAGGATGCCGAAGAAGATCGGGTAGTGCGCCGCCGTACCGAACGGGCCGGTGTCGCGGCCGCGGCCGATGTGGATCGCGATGTCCCACCACACCCCGAACGCGCAGGCCAGCAGCGAGACGGCATGCAGGTACGGCGTGAGGGCGGCCCATCGGGGGACTCCGTCCAGTCTCCCGATGGTGTCCGCGAACCTCCCTACCAGGGTGACGTGGCCGGTGCGTTCCCGCCACAGCAGCACGGCGAGTGCGAGGTACACCAGCCCGACGACGCCGGTGACGATCGCGATCTGGTCGAAGCTCGCCGTACCGGTGGTGGCCAGCGGGATCGCCATGGAGGCTCCTTACATCAGACATGCGCCATGCTCGATGTTACATCTACTATGTAACGTGGAGTCTGCAAGACTGTCAAGGGTGGAAGAGGAGCTCACTGTCGACCAACTGGCCGCCAAGGTCGGGATGACGGTTCGCAACGTGCGCGCGTACGCCGGGCGCGGGCTGATCCCGCCGCCGCGGCTGGCCGGCCGGACCGGGTACTACGGTCCGGACCACGTCGCCCGGCTCACGCTGGTCCGCGAGCTGCTCGACAAGGGCTACACGCTGGCCGCGGTCGAGCGGATGCTCGGCGAGCTGCCCGATGGAGCCCTCGCGCTCGGCGTCTTCGAGACCCTCGTCAACCCGTGGACGCCGTCGGAGCCGGAGGTTCTCGACGGGCAGCAGCTCGCCGACCGGGCCGGCGTGCCGTACGACCCGGCCGTGATCGAGCGGCTGGTCGAGCTGGGCATCGCGGAGCGGCTGGAGGACGGCCGGCTGCGGATCCCGAACTCGGACCTGCTCCGCACCGGCCTCGAGGTGATCAAACTCGGCGTCCCGATGGAAGCGATCTTCGAGATGCTGCCGAAGCTGTTCGCGCAGGCCGACGCCGTCGCCAAGACGTACGTCGAACTCTTCCGCTCGACCGTCTGGCGCGACTTCACCAACGCCGGCATGCCGACCGACGGCTGGCCCGAGATCCAGCGCACCCTCGAGGGCATCATCCCGCTGGCCGGCCAGGCCCTGGTCGCTGCCTTCCGCGAGGCAATGGCCCACGAGATCGAGCAGGTCGCCTACGAAGAACTCGGCCTCGACCCGAAAGCCCTACCCTCCACCGGCTGAGCGTCCACCCTTAGATCCTCCCCTGAGCCGCCTCAGGGATCGGCCGGGTTGTAGATAGGTAATCCTCCG
Organism: Kribbella sp. NBC_00709; assembly: GCF_036226565.1. GTDB lineage: Bacteria > Actinomycetota > Actinomycetes > Propionibacteriales > Kribbellaceae > Kribbella. Next base: position 4,816,027 of record NZ_CP108996.1, on the reverse strand, counting down.
CATGCGTGAACCGGGCCTCACGCGGGACCGTATACCTACCAAAGCAGACCAGGTAGGAGGACGGAGATGCGCCAGATCCAGATCCGTCGGCGACCGCGCACCACGACGACGCGCCGGCAGACCAAGACCCTCGACCTCCGGACGCCGTCCGGCCGTCCGCTGCCTTTCTGAGCCCGAGAGCTGAACCCGCCATGAAGCTTCGACTGCACGTCCACCACATCCGCTCCGGCGGCTGGTGTGCCGACATCGACGACGACCACGACCGTCAGCCCGACGACCCGTACTGGTGCGTCGACCAGTGGCCCACGCTCGAAGCCGCCCTCACCGCGGGATGCAGCGAGCTCGCCAAGCTCGTCACCGACGCAACACCCACCCGCCTCAGCGGGTACTACGAACCGGCCATGGCCGCCTGAAGCCACGGGGAAGAAACAACGGAGCGAGGCCCGGCGAACCGCAGGGGGTTCTCCGGGCCTCACTACGTCCGGGTCTGATCCCGCTGCTCCGCCGGCAGGTCGCCCAGATCTGCGTCCCAGTCGTCCTCGTCCGGGAGGTTCGCCTCGTTGCGGCGGGCGATGCGGATGAAGGCGATGACCAGCAGGATCGGGCCGAGGACCATCGCGGTCTCGGGGATGCCGCCCATGTGCAGGGCGATCATGAGGCCGTCACCAGGGCGATCCCGCCGGCGGTGAAGGCGACCATCGCGGCCAGCATCGGGTACTGCGCGCGCCGCAGCTGCCGGCGCCGGAACAGGTCGGCAGCGCGATCGTGCGCGGACACGACCCCGAGTACGTGTCCGAGCACGATCGCACCGATCTGGACCCCCGCGATGACACCGGTGCTCAGGAACGCGTAGTCGATCCGCGTCCCGCCGGTCCCGAGCAGGTCCCATCCGCGCGCGAACGGATCGGTCGCGAGCAACCAGCCCTCCTGCCCCTGGAACATCGCGAACGAGAAGTAGTGCGCGACGGCGTACCCGATCGCGATCGGCACCAGCGAATGCACGAACGCGCCCGGCAGACCGGCCGCTCCGATCCCACCGGGCCGGATCTGCGCGGCCCCGGTGGTCCGCGCGGCCAGCAGGAACAGGCCGGTCACAATCGCGACCGCGACGACCAGCCCAAGTGTGTAGACCACAAGGTGTTGTGGGCGGCTCAGCTCACCTGTGTGCTGGGTCCACGCCGACCAGCGGGAGATGCCGTCGAAGGCCGTTGACCCGAGCAACAAACACAGCAGGCCAACGATTCCTGGTCGCTGCGGCATCGCGGCGAGACCGGCCAGCGGGTTCCGCAGTACCAGTTGCCCGTCGGCGCCTCGCCCGATCGGGCTCAGTCGCGCGAGCACTTCGGCGTACACCTCGAAGCTGTCGCCGCTGCTGAACCAGGCTGGACCGTAAAGGATGCCCGCGGCAACATTTGCGGTCGCGTAGATGCTCACGGCAACGGCGACGACCAGCGGCTCGGATCCCTGTGGGTCAACGAGTTCCAGCCAGAGGAACCCGGCCAGTCCGGCAACGGCCGGCCAGTAGGCGATCCGGTCGGGCTGTCGCCGGTACGACGTACGCCGTACCAGGCCGGCGATCGTACGCAGCGGATTCGCCAGTCGCCAGATCGGGCCGCAGAACAGCGAGAGCGGAATGATGCCGACCCAGATCCACACGTACAACCAGGTCGGCGCCGGGTTGAGCGACGGCTCGGGATCACCGAACCACGCGGCGCCGAGCAACAGCGCGAGCGCCGCGACCCCGACCAGCTTGAGTCCGGCGCGGGTCACCGGTTGATCGACGATCCGGGTCAGGACGCCGAGCGGCCGGCCCGCGATCCGCTCGAACCGGGGGCGCGACCAGAACGCCGCGAGCGCGAAGAACGAGACCGCGACCGCGGCGCCGGCGGAGTAGATCGCCAGCCACAGCGGCACCGGCAGGTCCCCTCGACCGCCGATCCCATGCAGTGGCAGCACCGCGCACTCCGATCACCCGGACTATCCGACCGATCGAATGTAACACGCTCAATGTCACATAGCGAGCGTCTGATACTCCGAGGGGTCGAAGCGCCGCGTCAGCTGCCGGAACCGGAACGTGAACGACGGCCAGAGCGTGGTGTTGCGGCCCTCCGAGTCCAGGTACCAACTGGTGCAGCCGCCGCGGGTCCAGATCGTGTTCCGCATCGACGAGCGGACCCCGTCGACGAACGCGCGCTGGACCTCCCGCCGTACCTCGACCTCGCGCAGGCCGTGGGCGTCCATCGTCTTCAGCGCGTCGATGATGTAGGCGATCTGGGACTCGATCATGAACACCATCGAGCTGTGCCCGAGACCGGTGTTCGGGCCGATCAGCATGAAGAAGTTCGGGAAGCCGGCGATCGCCGTACCGAGGTGGGCCTCCATGCCGTCGGTCCAGGCCTCGCGCAGGGAGCGGCCGCCGCGGCCGTGCACCATGTCCATCACCGGCAGGTCGGTCACCTTGAAACCGGTGCCGTAGATGATCGTGTCGACCTCGTGCTTCACGCCGTCGTCCGTGACGATGCCGGTCGGCGTGACCTCGGCGATCCCGTCGGTGACCACCTCGACGTTCGGCCGCGCGAGCGCCGGGTAGTAGTCGTCGGAGATCAGCACGCGCTTGCAGCCGAGGGTGAAGTCCGGCGTCAGCTTGGCGCGGAGCAGCGGGTCGCGGACCTGGTGCGCGAGATGCTTCTCGGCGACCTTCTGCGCCTGCTTCATGATCGCCGGCAGCTTGGCGAACCCGAGCACCATCGACTCGCGACCCCAGTAGATCCCGGCCCGCATCGCCTTCTGCGCCAGCGGGAACCGCCGGTAGATCGCCTTCTCGGCCGCGGTGATCTTGCGGTCCGGCCGCGGCATCACCCACGGCGGCGTGCGCTGGAACAGGTGCAGTTCCTCCACCTCGGGCTGGATCGCCGGCACGAACTGGATCGCCGACGCCCCGGTCCCGATCACCGCGACCTTGCGACCGCTGAGGTTCAGATCATGGTTCCACCGGGCCGAATGGAAGACCTCGCCTTCGAACTCCTCGATACCGGGCAGCTTCGGGTACGACGGTTCGGCGAGCGGACCCATACCGGACAGCACGATGTCCGCGGTGAACTCCTGCTGGCTCGTCCGGATCCGCCAATGGCCGTCCTCCCAGCTCGCCGACTCGACCGCGTGGCCGAAGCGGATGTGCGGGCGGACGCCGAACGCGTCGGTGACCTTTCGCAGGTAGTCCTCGATCTCGGGCTGCGGCGAGAACGTCGACGACCAGTCCGGATTCGGCGCGAACGAGAACGAGTACAGGTGCGACGGGACATCACACCGGCAGCCCGGGTACGTGTTGTCCCGCCAGGTCCCGCCGACGTCGTCAGCACGCTCCAGTACGACGAAGTCGTCGTACCCGGCCTGCTTCAGCCGGACCGCCATCCCGATCCCTGCGAACCCGGTGCCGATCACCGCGATCCGATGCTGCTCCGTCATCCCTGGCCTCCTGCCTCGGCTGGAACTTACTCCCAGTAAGTTACTCGGAGTCAGTTAGACTGCGCAAGTGACCCCGACCACGCGCGACCCGGCCCAGCCGAAGCGGCGCCGCGATCGGGCCGCGCGCGAGCGGGAGATCCTCGAGGCGGCCGAGCAGATCTTCGGCAAGCGCGGGTACCAGGCCACGTCGATGGACGACGTCGCCGCGCAGGTCGGGGTGTCGAAGCCGCTGATCTACCAGTACTACGGCTCGAAGGACGGACTCTTCCTCGCCTGCCTGGCCCGGCTCCGCGGTCAACTGCTGGACACGGTGTCCGATGCGGTGATGGCAGCGCCGGACGCCGAAGACGCGCTGTACGCCGGCTTCGTCGCCTGGTTCCAGTTCCTCGACGAGCATCCACAGGCGTGGTCGGTCCTGGTCGACGAAGGCATGCTCAGCGCCGGCCCGGCCGCGGAGGCGACGGACGAGGTACGCGCGGCCTTCATCGAACTCATCGCCACCATGGTCCGGATGAACCTACCCGCCGGCCGCCCGGTCGACGAGGACGAGGTCCAGATCGTCGCCCAAAGCATCTCCGGCGCCACCGAACGACTAGCAATCTGGCGCACCCGCTCCGCCACCCCGCCAACCCCCCAGAAGGTCGCCCGCACCCTCCAAGACCTCCTCTGGCAAGGCCTCCACACTCTGAAATCCACCTAATGCACCTCGAGTCCTACCCCGAGGCCGCCGTCCCCCTCCCCCTCCGTCCCCAAATCCACGCCTTACAGAATCAGGCCTGGCCCCCCGATCCCCCACCACCAACCTCCGCAGCCCGGCCCTCCTCTACGAGCGCGCCGCCCACCGGCAGCAGGCTGTCATCGCCGTCCAGTCCTCCGGTCGAGGCGGCCGCGGATGGGCTCGTCCACGATCCGGCCCTCTGCCCGTTGTCGATGCTGCTCGTCGACGATGGTGTGGTCGTCGCCGCGCTCGACATCCTGCGGAAGCAGTTGGAGCATGCCGGCACCACGTTCCAGGCCGGCGGGCTCAGCACCGTCGTCACCCGCGCCGACCTCCGCGGCCGCGGCTACGGCCAGCGGTTGGTCACCGCCGCCCGCGACGCAATGATCGACCTGCACCTCGACCTCGCCATCTTCACCTGCGACCGCCCACTCCTACCGTTCTACGAACGCGCCGGCTTCCACCACCTCCCCGGCACAACCCTCATCGGCGGCACCCCCGACGCCCCATTCCCCAGCGACCAACCCGGCTTCGACAAACTCACCCTCGCTGCCTTCTTCACCCCCACCGCGCAACAAGCCGCCCCCACATTCACCAACACCCGCATCCCCCTCCACCCCGGCCCCATCGACAAACTCTGGTAATCACTCACCCCGCACCACCCAGCCCGCGACCCACCGCCCTCACCGCACCAAGACCACCTGACCACCAGCTCACCCCCGAGCGGCTCGCCTCAGGACTCGTACCTCGATCGGTTGTCGTCCCGCTCGCGCCTCAGCTGGCGAGGCACGGAGGCTCCCGCAGGAACCGGTGGTCGGGGGCGCCCACTCGGCCGCAACTACCTGCCGGCACCGCTGGCGCTGGGCTCGGCGCGTTCTCCCCATGGATCGGAGAGGGTGTCGTCCGCGTGGCTTGGCTTGGGGTTTGGCTGGCGATCGGCTGTTGCTGTGCTCTCGCCCCAGATGGCTAGGCATGCGGCCTCGCGCAGGGAAGTTGCTGCGTCGGCCTCCTGGTGGCCGCGCGACGTGAGCTCCTCGAGGAGTTGCCGTCCGATGGCCGATCGCCTGGCCACGAAGCCGGCCGTGGTCGCCGCAGGTGTGTCTGTCGCGATCACCTGACGCTCGTCCACCGCAGCCGACGCCGCACTCGGCTCCGGGACGGACGCGAGGGTCGGCTCCGGACCGGACGTGAGGGCCGGGGGTGATGGTGGCGACGTGGGGTGTGGCTTCGGCCTGGGGGGAGGTGGTGGGTCTGCCCAGTGGGGGCGGGAGACGTGGACGGCGCCGTTGGTGAGGGTGATGGTCCAGTCGCCTGCGTGTACGTCGATGTGGTGGCGTCGGCAGAGGAGAGGCTGTCGCCCGACACGCGATTCGTGCGACAGCCTCAGCAGTACGAGGTTGGCCGTCTTGGTTTCGCCGCCGTCGATCCAGGACACCAGGTGGTGGGCATCGCATTGGATCGGTGGGGCGCCGCAGACTACGCAGCCCCTGTCACGGGCGTTCAGGGCGCGTCGCATTGCTCGGGTTACCAAGCGTTCGGAGCGGCCGACGTCCAGTGGTTCTGAGTTTGATCCCAGGACGAGCGGCACGATCCGGGCGTCGCAGGCCATTCGACGGATCGTGGCGGCGGAGAGTCCGTCGCCGTGCACCACGTCGCCGATCGCGTCCGCGGTCGCGGCCTTCAGGTCCTGCCAGTCGATCGTGACGGTGATAGTTGCCTTGGCTCCGTATCCGGGCACCCAACCGGCAGGCCTGCCACGGCTCGCATCGGTAGATGCCGAACCCGCGCCGGACGTTGCCGTGGTCCCGGAGGCTGCCGTGGTCGGTGCGGCTGTGTCCCAGGCGGTGGTGGCGATTGTCAGGGCTGTGGTCAGGGCGTCGGCTTGGCGCTTTTCGCGGGATCTTGGGTCGAGCTCGCCGTCGACGGTCTTGTGGGGACGGGCGCCTGCGTGGACGATGGCACGCAGCAGCTCGGCGTTCTCGTTCGCGAGGTAGCCGCGGAACTTCACACCACGATCGGCGGCGGTCAGGGTCAGTATCTCGCGGGCATATGCCTTGTTTTCTTCGGGTTCCGGACCGTCTGTGTCGAGGAGATCACGGATCCGTTGACCGGCCCGGCGCAGTTCAGCAGGCGGCAGGTGGCAGGCCAGCCCGACCAGCTCGCGCTCGGCGACCTCCAGATCCTCGACCGGAACAGTCGTCGGCACTTTCTCCAGCGCAGACACGATGGCCTCGGCCTGCGCAGGACGCATCGCCACCTCGGGCGCGGCGTCGCCGGACAGGATCGTCTCGGACGGTGGATCCGTAGCGGGCAAGGCGGCCGACACGGCGTCGTACTTCGCCAGCGACAAGGCCAGACGTACGTCGCGGCGCGCCCGAGCCGGATCCAAGCGGTACCGAAACTCCAACAGCTGGGCAGTGTTGTGGGCGCCGATCTCCTGCGCGTGACCGACACCGTCCAGACCTGCGATCACCTGAAGACGATAGGTCTCGATCCGGGCGAGCTCAGCGTCGACGTGGTCGAGAGCGGACAGCATCTCGCCGCCACTCATCGACCAAACCGGCCGCTCACCCACCGTCTCCATACGCCAACTCTAGGCACCGCCACCGACACTTTCCAAACCCAGAACCCCTTTATTTCAAGGGAATTCTCTATCCACAGGCATCGGCGTGTCATCCACAGCCTTCGTGGAGAATCAGAAGTCCGCCAGGATCTCGGCGACGAAGGATCGGGCTCCTTGGACGGCGTCGGGCCGGCGATCGCGGTAGTACGGGACCGCGATGATCGTGAGCGACAACGCCCACGCCCGAGCACGGGCCCAGGTGTCCTGGTCGACGTCCATCGCTTCGCGGAAGGCCTCCCGCGCCCGGCCGTCGAACGTGTACCAAGCGGCCAGCAGATCAGCGGCCGGGTCAGCAGCCCAAGCGGTCCCGAAATCGATCACTGCCGAAAGCTTGCCACTAGCAACCAAGATGTTGCCCGGCATGAGATCACCATGGATCCAGCGCGGCCGGCCGTCCCAGGTGTCCGCCTCCAGTGACTCCTCCCAGGCAGCGAGCAACCGCGGGGTGTCGAACTCGTCCCGCAGCTGCTCGAGCGCTTCCCGGAACAGCCCGTCCCGCGGCGCCAACGGCGTACCCCGGCTGAACGGATCGTCCGGCGGCACCGGAGCTCCCGTCGTATCCACTTCCTGCAAACACCGAACGAAGCCGGCGAGCTGCCGCGCAGCATCCACGGTGTCGATCAGCTCCGCGGAGTACGGCTCACCCTCCAGCCACCGGTAAACGCCCCAGGTGAACGGGTATCCCGCCCCCGGCTCGCCCTTCTCCAAAGGCTCCGGGATCGGCACCGGCAGGTGGGGTGCGAGCCGCGGCATCCAGGTCAGGTCCTTCTCGACCTGTCCCTGGGTCCGTTCGGTCCGCGGCAGCCGTACGGCGAGCTCATCCCCCAGCCGGAACGTCACGTTGTCCGTGCCCGACCCCTGCACCACCCGCACCGGCAAGCCCGCCCACTGCGGGAACTGCTCGGCAACAAGCAGCTCCACCAGGGACGTGTCGGTGTCAACCTCGTCGTCGTGCAACTTCGCAACCCGGTCCACGTCCCGGACCCTGACACTCCACAGCGCCCCGGTCAACGACATTTCCGCGAGGATGGGTTTATGGCACAGCTTCCCGAGGCGTGGCGACGAGCGGTTCTTCCCGGGCTCCCGCCGCTCCTGCCCGACTCCGACGCGTTTGCCGACACGATCTACGGCCGTACGCCGAGCGGTGGACGACTGGCCGACGTCACGCAGCTCTCCCGCGAGGACGGCGTGCTCGACGGAGCTGCCGACCGTCTCCGCCATCGCGCCCGGATCTCCTGCCCGTTGGGCGATCTCGAGTTCGACACGCTGCTCCACCTCCCCACCGCGACGAGTCCAGCTCCCGTGATCGTGGCTTTGAGCTTCACCGGCATCGAAGAAACGCTCGACCAGGCCGAGCGTTGGCCGTATGCGAAGGTGACACAAGCCGGATACGCCGTACTCACGGTGGACTACCAGCAGATCGAGCCGGACGACGAGAACGCTCGTGGAGTGCGGGCGCTGTTCCCAACCGACTCGTGGGGCGCGGTGGCAGCGTGGGCCTGGGGACTGTCCCGCTGTCTGGACATCGCCACGAGCATCGCAGGCATCGACCCAGCCGCCGCGATCGCGCTAGGACACTCACGGCTGGGAAAGGCGGCGCTGTGGGCCGGCGTACAGGACGAGCGGTTCGCCGTCACCGTCTCCAACGATTCCGGCTGCTGCGGCGCATCGCTCTTCCGGCACCCCGGCGGCGAAGACATCGCGGCGATCACGTCGAAGTTCCCGCACTGGTTCGTTCCGTCGTTCGCGTCGTACGCCGGTCGCGAGGACGAACTGCCCGTCGACCAGCACCAACTGCTGGCGAGCATCGCGCCCCGCCGCGTGTACGTCGCCAGCGCGGAGGACGACGCCTGGGCCGACCCGATCGGCGAGTACCTGGCTGTGGTCGCGGCAACCCCGGCGTTCAAGGACGGGGACATCGGCTACCACGTCCGCCCGGGCGGCCACGATCTCCTCGAAGAGGACTGGCTGCAGGCGCTGGACTTCAGTCGTCGAACATCTCGTGGATCGCGCTCTCCTGGTCGTCGCTCAGGTTGATGTGGATGAGCTTGGCCCGAAGCCCTGTCTTCCGGAAGGTCTCACGGACCTTGTCCGTCTCCTCCTCGCTGGACAGCAGGAACAGCGCCGAGGTCCCAGGCGTCACCTGAGCCCGCACTTCCTTGATGAAGTCGTCGTCGATCCCGACGTCGACGAGCCTGCCCGCCACCGCACCCGCCGCGGCCCCGATCGCGGCCCCCGCGAACGGCATCAGGAAGATCGTCCCGAACAACATCCCCCAGAACGCCCCACCGACCGCGCCGGGCCCGGTCATGTTCCGCACCTGGCGGGTCCGGGGCCGCCGCTTCTCCGGCTGCCACGACACCGACGCCGCGTCATGGATCTTGATCATTCGCTGCTTGGCCAGGCTCTCCAGCGTCCCGATCGCCTGGTTGGCCCCGTCCCAGGTCCCGAACTTCCACACCGTCAGCGTCGCCATCTCGTGCCTCCCCTGCCACCCTCCCACTCGTGACCGTAGTTCGACCACCTCAACCACCCCCTCTTCACCTCTGGACGGTCCATCCCGGCGAATAGTTGGCGCCACCGGCGAGAACAACCCCTGAGAACCGACCCTGAGAGCGGTCTGACGGATGTCATGGATGGGTCGTGACGAGCGATCCAGACCTCCGGCGGGGCGCTCCAGCAAGCTTCTGGGTATGACGACAACGACTGCGGTCAGCCTGCGGGGTGTGACCAAGAGGTATGCGGACGTGCAGGCCGTCGCCGGGGTGGATCTGACCATCCGGGCCGGCGAGGTGGTGGCGTTGCTGGGGCCGAACGGCGCCGGCAAGTCGACCACGATCGAGATGCTGCTCGGCCTGGTGAAGCCGGACAACGGCACCGTCCAGGTGTACGGCGGTACGCCGACGGACGCGATCGCCGCCGGGCAGGTGGGCGTGATGCTGCAGAGCGGCGGGATCATCGAGGACGCCAAGGTCGGCGAGCTGCTGAACCTGGTCGCCGGGCTGCACACGGACCCGATGCCCGTCGGCGAGGCGCTCGAGCGCGCCGGCATCGCGGACCTCACCAACCGGACCATGAAGGGGCTGTCCGGCGGCCAGAAGCAGCGGGTGCGGTTCGCGATGGCGATCATCCCGCAGCCCGACCTGATCGTGCTGGACGAGCCGACGACCGGTATGGACGTCGAGTCGCGGCGCGACTTCTGGGCGTCGATGCACGCCGAGACCGCCCGCGGCCGGACGGTCCTGTTCGCCACCCACTACCTGGAAGAGGCGGACGCGTACGCCGACCGCGTCGTCCTGATGCGCAACGGCAAGGTCGTTGCCGACGGCACCGCTGCCCAGATCAAGGCGAGCGTGTCCGGACGCACCATCCGCGCGACCGTCCCCGGCGCCGACCTGGCCGCGCTCGCGTCGCTGCCCGGCGTACGGAACGTCGAGACCCGCGGTGACGTCGTCCTGCTGCAGTGCGCGGACTCCGACAACACGCTGCGGCACCTGCTGGAGAACACCACCGCCCACGACATCGAAGTAACGTCCGCCGACCTCGAGGACGCCGTTCTCGCGATCAGCGCGGCCCAAGAGGAGACCCTGGCATGAACCGCAACTACCTGATCTTCGACATCCGCCGCACGCTGCGGAACCGCCGGGTGCTGATCTTCTCGATCCTGATGCCGCTGGTGCTGTTCATGATCTTCGGCCTGACGATCCCGAAGGACGCCAGCGAGGGCGGGATCTCCGCGATCGCGTACGTGATGGTGAGTATGGCGATGTTCGGCTCGATGTCGGCCGCGATGAGCAGCGGCGGCGTGATCGCGGCCGAGCGCGACGGCGGCTGGAACCGGACGCTGCGGCTGACTCCGCTGAAGCCGCAGGCGTACGTCGTCAACAAGGTGATCCTGTCGCTGCTGCTGGCGGTCCCGCCGCTGCTGGTCGTCTTCGTCTTCGGCATGGTCGTCGGCCACGTGCACCTGGACGCCGGCCAGTGGGCGATGGTCGCGCTGGTGTCCTGGCTGGGCGCCCTGCCGTTCGCGGCTCTCGGCCTGGTCATCGGGTACGTCGCCAAGCCGGACAGCGTGCAGCCGATCACCGGTCTCAGCACGATGCTGATCGCGGCCTTCGGCGGGCTGTGGCTGCCGGTCGACCAGATGCCGTCGATCATGAAGCACATCGCGCAGCTGACCCCGGCGTACTGGACCGGGCTGACGTCGCGCAGCGCCCTGACGCAGGGCGGGGTGGACACCCAGGCGCTGCTGGTGGTGCTCGGCTGGACCGTCGTACTGGGCTTCATCGGCCTCCGCCGGTTCCGCGCCGACACGGCGCGCGCCTGACCAGAGCGGTAGCGTGACCACGTGAAGACCAACCGCCGCCCCAGCGCCCTGGACGGAATGGCCGACCGCGTCGGCGCCGGCCCGGGTCGTTGGGGCTGGCTGGCGGCGGGGGTCTGGCTGTTCTACCTGGCGCAGCCGCTGCAGAAGATCGCGGAGCGCCAGGAGGGCATCAGCCAGGTCCTCGGGTTCCTCACGGTGATCCTGTTCGCGGCCAGCTACCTGGGGTTCTTCGCGATCCTTCGCCGGATGGCCCGCAAGCACCTGCTGGCGGTCTGGCAGCAGGTCGCCTACCTGGGCCTGATGCTGGCGCTGTGCCTGCTGATGATCCCGACCGCCGGCCAGACGGCCCTCACGGGCCTGGTCTACATCGCGTCGGTCGCGATGATGCTGCTGGATCTCCGGGCCGCCGTCGCGTTCGTGGCGATCCTGCTCGCGGGCGCCGAGATCTCGATGCGGGTCGTGCCCGGATGGACCGATGACGGCAGCTACGGCTTCGCGATCTTCCTCGGTGCGCTCGCGGTGTTCGGGCTACGGCGGGCCATCCAGCGCAGCCTCGAACTGACCGCGGCGCGCAAGGAGTTCGCCGAGCTCGCCGTGCAGGAGGAGCGGAACCGGTTCGCCCGGGATCTGCACGACATCCTCGGGCACTCGCTCACCGTCATCACCGTGAAGGCGGAGCTGGCCGGCAAGCTGATCGAGGCCAACCCGACGCGGGCAGCCGCCGAGGTCGCGGACGTCGAGAGCCTGGCACGGGCGGCGCTGGCCGACGTACGGGCCGCGGTCGCCGGGTACCGCGAGCTGAGCCTGGCCGGCGAGCTGGTCTCGGCGCGGACCGCACTGCAGGCCGCCGAGGTCAAGGCGGATCTCCCGACCACGGTCGACGAAGTACCGGAGGAGAACCGGGAGCTGTTCGCTTGGGTGGTGCGAGAGGGCGTGACGAACGTCGTACGGCACTCCGGCGCGAAGCGTTGCACGATCCGGATCACGGCGACGCAGATCGAAGTACTGGACGACGGGAAGGGGCCGACGCCCGGTGGTGGCGCGTCCGGTCACGGGCTGGTGGGGCTGCGGGAGCGGGCGGACCAGGCCGGTGCGAGTGTGCAGGTCGGTCAGGCGCCCGGAGGCGGGTTCCGGCTGGCCGTCAAAGTGGGCCTGTGAGGATAGAGCCGTGAGCATCCGATTGCTGATCGCCGACGACCAGGCGCTGGTGCGTGGAGCCCTGGCCGCGCTGCTCGACCTCGAGCCCGACCTGGAGGTGGTGGCCGAGGTCGGTCGCGGTGACGAGGTGATCGATGCCGCGAAGAACTCCCAGCCCGATGTCGCGCTGCTCGACGTGGAGATGCCAGGGCTGGACGGGATCGAGGCGGCCGCCGCGCTGCGCAGCGCCGTCCCCGGGGTGCGGGTGCTGATGGTGACCACGTTCGGCCGCCCCGGGTACCTGCGCCGCGCGATGGAGGCCGGAGCGGCCGGGTTCGTTGTCAAGGACACGCCCGCGACGCAGCTGGCGGACGCGGTACGGCGGGTGCACCAGGGGCTGCGCGTCGTCGATCCGTCACTCGCTGCCGAGACCCTGGTCGCCGGCACGAGCCCGCTCACCGGGCGTGAGGCCGACGTACTGCGCGCCGCCCGCGAAGGCGGCACCGTCGCCGACATCGCCAGGGAACTGCACCTGTCCGAAGGCACCGTCCGCAACCACCTCTCCGCCGCAATCGGCAAGACCGGCGCCCGCACCCGCGCCGAGGCAGCCCGCATCGCCGTAGACAACGGCTGGTTGTAGCGGGCCCCTACCTCTAGGGTTGGGGCTTGGGGGTGGGATTGTGGTTTCGATCGAGGAGTTCAGTGTCCGGGGGCGGTTGGCGGACACGGGTGAGGGGATCACCGCCGACGAGTTGCAGCTGGCGGCGCGCAATCATGGGCTGCCGCTGGAGAGCCTGCGGTACGACGTGACGCCGCCGGGACTGCACTACGTCCTGGTGCACTACGACATCCCGGCAACGAATGCGGGCGACTGGCGGCTCGAGCTGGGCGGATGCGTCGAGGAGCCGGTGTCGTTCGGGCTGACCGGGCTGCGCGCGATGGGGCGCCGGACGATCCGGGTCACGCTGGAGTGCGCCGGCAACGGCCGGGCGGCGTTGCAGCCGCGGCCGATCAGCCAGCCGTGGTTGTCCGAGGCGGTCGGTACGGCGGAGTGGACCGGGGTGCTGCTGTCCGATCTGCTGCGGCAGGCGGGGATCCGCGAGGACGCCGTGGACGTGGTGTTCACCGGCGCGGATCGCGGGGTCGAGCGCGGCGTCGTCCAGGACTATCAGCGCGGGATGTCGATCACCGAGGCGATCGACTCGGGCGCGATCGTGGCGTGGGAGATGAACGGCGGGCCGCTGCCACCGCAGCACGGGTACCCGCTGCGGCTCGTCGTACCGGGGTGGTACGGGATGGCGAGCGTGAAGTGGCTGCGGTCGATCGAGCTGATCGACCACGAGTTCGACGGGTTCCAGAACGCGGTAGCGTACCGGATCCGCAAGGACGCCGACGACCCGGGGACGGCGGTGACGCGGATCGAACCGCGGGCGCTGCTCGTGCCGCCGGGCTTCCCGGACTTCATGAGCCGCCACCGCTTCGTTGCCGCGGGCCCCGTTCCGCTGTTCGGCCGGGCCTGGTCCGGCTGGGCGCCGATCGAACGCGTCGAGGTCAGCACCGACGCCGGCGTGAACTGGCACGAGGCCACGTTGGATGCCGTGGGCAACGACGAACTCGCCTGGCGGGCGTTCGCCTACGACTGGGAGGCCACGCCCGGCGAGCATGTGCTCACGGTCCGCGCGTACGACGCCAGCGGCCGCGAGCAACCGATCGAGGCCGACTGGAACCGCGGCGGCTTCGCGAACAACACCGCCCAGCGCATCACGGTCCTGGTCACCTGAACCCGCGTGTCGTTCAACGGCAACGCCGTACCCGCAGCACATCCTGGAGACGTACACGGTTCTCACTTCCAGGAGTGATGCGGTGAACGCCAACCAGTTGCACGCGCGGGTCTTCCGGACGACCGACGAGTGGTACGCCGACGTCGACGACGAGCTCGACCCCCAGCCGGACAACCCACTGTGGTTCGGTTCCTACACCTCTCAGCGCGCCGCGATCGAAGCCGCGTGCGAACGTATCGCCGCGTACCACCGTTCGCAGGCCGACCGCCAGCCGTTGCCACGAGCAACCGCTTGAGCCTCAGAGCAGGAGCATCGAGCTGAAGCCGGCGCAGATGAGCCCGATCACGACGGGCACTATGTACCAGTACCAGTGCATGTCCCAGTCCACATCCGCGGCGATCACGTACGACGGATCGTCCGGGTCGACGATGACGTCGACCTGATCGCCGACCGCCGGCACGGTGTCGAGGTCGTCGCCGCCGGTGAGCTCCACCGGCACACCGTCCCCCGGTCGCGCGATCGTGATGGTCACCTCGCGCGACCGCGTCCACTTGTCCTCGGTGACGGACAGGACCACGGCCGGCCGCACCTGGCCCGATCGCGCCAGCCGCTCGTCGCTGAGCCCGCTGCTGATGCCGAGCGGGATGATCGCCAGCGACCCCAGCACCAGCGGAACCCCGACGACCCTCCGCACCAGCGTGAACCAGTCGAACCGCCGCTGCCTGCTGTGCCGCCCCCCAGCCAGTTCGACCCCGTCCGCTTCGGCGGCACGCCGCCTGGCCGCGGCCTCGCGCGCCTCCGCGCGCTCCCGCTCCCGGGCCCGTTCGCGCCGGGCCTGGGTCCAGCGGGTGGGCTCTGCCAGACGCTTCCACCAGTCGAACAGTTCGGCCAGGAAGCGGGCGGGGAAGCACGCCCCGCCTGCGATCGCGAAACACAGCAGCGGGGCGTCGTACAGGGTGCTCGGACGGGTCAGCCAGCCGAGGAAGTACAGCCCGCCGCCGACCGTGCCGAAGAACAGCAGCAACAGGGCCAGCTGCCGGCCGTGCAGGTCGTCGCTCACCGGAACATCATGGGAGATGGACGCAGCTCGGCGACAGCTGGTTTCACTCAGGTTTGTTGTCGGCGCTGCCGCCTACCTTGTAGGGGGTGGTGATGCCTTCGTACATGAGGTGGGTCACCAGGCCTTGGGAGGCGTGCGGGAGGTTGTGGCAGTGGTCCATCCACAGGCCGGGGTTGTCGGCCACGAACGCGATCTCGTAGGTCTGTTTGTTGCCGACCTCGAGGGAGTCGGTCCACCAGGGTGAGCCGGTGGCGGCGACGCCGTTGCGGGACAGGACCACGATGTGGTGGCCGTGGAGGTGCATCGGATGGGCCTGACCGCTGGTGTTGGAGATCGTCATCTTCACGATGTCCCCCTCGGCGACCATGAACATCGGCACGTCGGGGAACTTATGCCCGTTGATCGTCCACCACAGCCCCGGCACACCGTCCAGGAATCCAGCCGCGCGGCCGATCCGGTACTCGAAGTTCCGGTCCGCCTTGGCCGGATCGAAGCTCAGCGGCGCCGGCGTCCCGTACGTCAACAGATCGACGGTGTCCCCCGGCAGCTCGGCCTGCGGTGGATCGCCCGGCCCGATCCCGAGCGACACCGCCGCCGTACCCGCGTCCAGCCGCATCCCACCGGCCGGCACCACAGCCTCCAGATCGACCCGGCCGCCGGCCGCCAACGCGTACGCGGCCGTCACCGGAGCCGGTCCGTGGACGTCGCGCCCGTCCACCGCGACCACCTTGTACGGCGTACCGACCAGACCGACCCGCAGGATCGCGTTGTCGGTGTTGATCACCCGCACCCGCGCCGTCGTACCGGCCGGAACCTCGACCCGCGCCGTCCCGGTCCGCCCGTTGATCGTCCGCTTCCCGTCGTACGTGTGGATCGCCGCGACGACCTCACCAGGTGCCGCCGACGCGATCACGATCGGCCCGAACAGCCCGCCCTTCACCTCGTCGGCCGACACCTGGTGCGAGTGGTACCAGTACGTCCCGGCCGCCGGCGCCTTGAAACGGTACACATGCTTCCCACCCACCGGTACGGCGTCCTGTGTCACCCCGGCGACCCCGTCCTCGGCGTTCGGTACGTCGATCCCGTGCCAGTGCAACGTGGCGCCGTCCGGGACCGACTCGTTCACGAACGTCACCTGGATCAGATCGCCCACCCGGGCCCGGATCAGCGTCCCCGGCGACGTTCCGTTCACCGTGTACCCGTCGACCGTCTCCCCGGACGCCAGCTGGAACTTCTGCTTCCGCGCGATCAGCGTGACGGCGACGTCCGGCGTACCCGTCTTCGGCCCGGTCAGGTCCGCGACACTCATCCCGGCCATACCGCTCATCCCACTGTGGTGATCCATCGACGGTCCGCCGCCGTAGTCGGCGTACCCCATCTCCGCCGCGTCGTACGAGCCCGGGACCAGGCTGGTCGCCCAGAGATACCCCAGCGGTACGAGTACCGCCAGGGTGATCCCGAGTGCGACCAGCCGGCCCCACCGCCGTTTCTTGACCTCAGCCACTGGTCACAGGCTGGTTGGGTACGGCGGCCCGCCGGGCGCCCATGCTTGCGACAGCGGCGATCGCGAGCCCGTTGATCCCGTGCAGCACGCCCAGCGCCGGGACGCCGAAGGACACCACCGCGAGCAGGAACTGCAGGACCACCAGACCGACTACGATCCCGGCCAGCACGCGACCGCGCGGTACGTCGGTCAGGAACGACACGATCAGGAACACCAGCGCGAGCAGGCCGATCACCGTACCGGCGATGCTGTGGTAGCTCTCGCCGAAGTTGGTGTAGTCCGCCCCGATCGCAGTCCCGTCGTCTGCATCCTTCGCGATCGTGAACCCGGCGAGCGCAATCGAGGCGATCTGCAGCACGACCGCGATCGCGATCAGCAGACCGAGCACCCGGTACACGTTTCTCATGCCCGGCGCTCCGTCCGACGCTTGCGGACGACGATCACAGCAGCCACGATCAGCGCGATCGGCAGGAACGGCGGATGCCCGCCACCCACCACACACCCGATCGACGCCAGCGCCCCGACCACACCCAGCACGATCAGCAACGGCAACGGAACCCGTCCGATGAACCCGCGCCGGGCCCACTCCGGCCGCTGACCCATGAACGGCGGACCCCAAGGACCCGACGGCGCACCCTGCTGGGCACCTGCCTGGGACTTGGCCCCCGGCAGGTCCGCGAACAACCCGGCCAGGTCACCGTCGGTCTTCGCCCGCAGTGCCTGGTCGACGCGCTCGGAGTGTTCCTCCGCGCTCAGCCGGCCGGCTTCGTAGTGCTCGCCCAGACGCTTGACCGCGTCCTCGCGCTCGCTGTCGCCGATACGGATCGATCCGCCCGGCTTCTCCTCGCTCATGACTCTCCTCGATGCTCGAAGGTTCTCCGATGGCACCAAGGTTGTCGTTCCGGACCCCGTCCGCGCGTCGCCTCAGCGGCGGCACCTCACCTACCCCCGGAGGAGCACCCTGCGCCTACCGACGCAGTACGACGTACTCCCCCGGGCGTAGACGGTCCCCGGGTAAACCCTCAGCTGTTACTGCCTCAACTGTTGACGGCGAGGATCTTGTTCACATCGTTGTTCGCCTTCGCCAGCGACGAAGGATCGGCCTCGAACGACATCACCGGCTCCATCGCCGGTGTCATCACCGCGGTCACGTCCGCGGCGTTCGGGTTGGCCGGGTACGGGAACACGTCGCCCGCCTCGACCGGCTCCAGGAACGGCGTGACGTCCCAGCCGCTCTTGGCGAACGCCGCCTTCGCCGCCGGCATGCTCGCCGCCACCGCCGGGAACACGACTCCCGCCTTGGCGACGATGTCCTGAGCGGTCTGCGAACCCAGGAACTTCACCCAGGCCCAGGACGCGTCGCGCCGCTTCGTCCCGGCCCAGATCGTGTCCGCGAGACCGTTCATCATCGACATCCGCTTGCCGACCGGTCCGATCGGCAGCCGCGCCAGCTTGGTCTTCACCTGTTTCAGCTGGCCGTACGTCCCGAGCATCCAGGACCCGTTCGGCGTCATCCCGTACTTCCCGGCGCCGAACGACGTGGTCACGTCCACCCCGGACTTCGCCTGTGCGTACGTCGGCATCAGGCCCTTGGTGATCAGGCCCCGCCACCATCCGATCGTGTCGGTGAACTTCGGGTCACCGTAGAAGAACTTCGTGCCCCACGGTTCACCCTGGGAGTACTTCCACCCGTTGATCGCGGCGTACCAGCTCCAGCTGGTCTGACCGTCACCGCCGCCCGCATCGGCGTACCCGAGGCCGTAGACCTTCACGTTCTCCTTGTCGAACCCCGGCTGATCGCCGCGACGGCCCTTCGAGTCCACCGTCAGCCGGCGGACGATCTGCTCGAAGGTCCCGCCGTCCTGCGGGTTCCACGTCATCGAGTTGAGCTGCTCGGTGCTGATCCCGGCGGCCTCGGTGAACGCGCTGTTGTAGAAGTAGACCTCGGTGTCCCAGTCCTTCGGCAGTCCGTACCGCTTGCCGTCGGCACCGATCCAGCGGTCGGCCAGGCCCTTCTGGTAGATGCTCAGGTCAACGTTGTCCTTGGCGACATATTCGTCGATCGGCAACACCTGGCCCTTGTCCGCGAACAGCGGGTACTTCGACGAGTGCCCGGTGAACACGTCCGGCGCGGTATCGGAGATGAACCCGGTCACCAGCTTGGACCAGTAGTCGTTCCACCCGTACTGCTCGATCGTCACGCTGTACTGCGGGTTCTGCTCGTGGAACACCTTGGCGCAATCGGTGTACATCGGCAGCTGCGCCGAGTCCCACAGCCAGTAGATGACCTCGCCCTGTCCGCGGGCCGCGGCACCGTTGTTGCAGGCGGCAAGCGACGGTACGGCGAGGGCGGCGAGTCCGGCCTTCAGCAAGGTCCTTCGCGACAGAGTCATCATTTGATCCCCGAGAAGCCGATGGAGTTGGTGATCCGTTTGGCGAACGCCAGGAACAGGATGATCATCGGCAGCGCCGCGATCAGCGTCGCCGCCATCAGCCCGGCCCAGTCCGGACCACCCTGCGGCGTCTGGGACCGGAACACGCCCAGCGCGACCGTCAGCACCCGGACGTTCTCCTGCTGACCGACGAGCAGCGGCCAGAAGTAGTCGTTCCAGGAGTTGATGTAGGTCAGGATCGCCAGCGTCGCGATCGGCGCCGCGCTCAGCGGGATGATCATGCCGAAGAAGATCCGCCGGTGGCCCGCGCCGTCGATCATCGCGGCCTCCTCGAGCTCGCGGTTGATCCCGAGGAAGAACTGCCGCAGGAAGAAGATCGCGAACGGCGTCATGAACGCGCCGGGCAGGATGATGCCGGCGAAGCTGTTCAGCAGGCCGAGGTTCTTGATCAGCACGAAGTTCGGCAGCGTGGTGAAGATCGGCGGCACCATCAGCGCGGCCAGGAACACCGCGAAGACCTTGTCCCGCCCCGGCCAGCGCAGCCGGGCGAACGCGTAGGCCGCCATCGCGCTGAAGAACACCTGGCACACCGTCGTGATGGTTGCCACCACCAACGAGTTCCGCAGGTACAGCCAGAAGTTGACGGCCGCACCGGAGCCGCCTTGAGCCTGTGCCTCCTCGATGCTGGACAGCCCGAGGACCCGCTTGAACGCGCCGAGGGTGGTCTCCACCGGCAGCAGCGAGTTCGGATGACCGGGCAGCTGGGTGTTGTCGGAGAACGCCGTCCG
Organism: Kribbella sp. NBC_00709; assembly: GCF_036226565.1. Classification (GTDB taxonomy): domain Bacteria; phylum Actinomycetota; class Actinomycetes; order Propionibacteriales; family Kribbellaceae; genus Kribbella. The sequence continues at coordinate 4,796,231 of NZ_CP108996.1, read as the reverse complement.
CAGCATCCAGTAGAACGGGAACAGTGTGACGATCAGCAGAATGAACAACAGGACCCAGGCGACGGTACGCCCGATGCTTACCTGTTTCCTCATGCGAGATCACTCTCCCGCGCCCGCAGCAGCCGCAGCTGGACCAGCGAGACGACGGCGAGGATGGCGAACAGCACCAGCGCCATCGCCGACGCGTACCCGAAGTCGAACCGCGTGAACGCCCGCTCGTAGATGTAGTAGTAGATGACGCGGGTCGCGTTGATCGGACCGCCCTGCGTCGTCACCGCCACCGTGTCGAAGATCTGGAACGACCCGATCATGGTGACCACCAGGACCATCACCAGAACGGGGCGCAGCAGCGGCAGCGTGATCCGCCAGAACGTCTTCCACTCGGTCGACCCGTCCACCTCGGCCGCCTCGTACACGTACGCCGGAATCGTCTGGAGTCCGGCGAAGACCAGCAGCGCGGTGTACCCCATGTGCCGCCAGACGTTGATGCCGGCAACCGTCGGGATCGCCCAGTGCGAGTCGCCGAAGAACGCGACCGGGTCGATCCCGACCCAGCCGAGGAACGTGTTCACGACGCCGACCTGCACGTCGAGCATCCAGTACCAGACCAGCGCGACCACCACGTTCGCGACCAGATACGGCGCGAGGATGATCGCGCGGACCGTGATCGACTTGGTCAGCCGGTACATCAGCATCGCGATCCCGACCGCCAGCACGGTCTGCAGGCCGATGTTGATCACGACGTACTCGACCGTGACGCCGAGCGCGTTCCAGAAGAAACTGTCGTGGATCATCCGGTCGTAGTTGGCCAGCCCGTTGAACTTCGGGGCCGAGAGCAGGCTGTACTCGGTGAAACTCAGGTACGCACCGCGCAGCGTCGGCCAGATGTAGAACACGACGAAGCCCAGGGTGGCCGGCGCGATGAAGATCATCGCCACCTTCAGGTCACCCAGACTTCGCCGTTTTCCCGGCGGCGCCGCCCGATCCCCGTGACTTCGCTTCCTGACAGGTGGCGCGTTGGTGGTGACGGTCACGGGGATCTCCTCTTCTGTCGGCGATCGGGCGGGCTTACCCGATCGCGGTCACATCCAGCAAGATCGCGCTCTCGGGCCATTGCACGGGCATGAGCACTCCGACCGAGGCGAGGGCGGCGCCGTTCAGTTCCACCCTTCCACCGTCGACCGACCAGGCCGCGGATCGCGACTCGGGCCCGGGTGTCGCGACCTTGCCGACTCGGTACGTCCGCTGCGGATCGAGCCCGGGCAACCGGACCCGGCCGACGGCAGACGTCACCGACTGCTTCACCTGTACGACGCTGAACACGCCGCGGGAACCGTCCTGGGCGACGACGCCGTGCACGAGTACGTCCTCCGGACCGCGGTCGGCGCGGATCACCCGACCGGTGTGCAGCAGAGGCCGCAGCTCCTTGTGCAGGGCGACCCAACCGGCCAGCTCCTGCCGTTCCTCCGCGCCGGCCGAGGCGATGTCCCACTCGATACCGAAGTGACCGAACAGGGCAGTGATCGCGCGGAACGACAGCGTCTGCGTCCGGCCGGTGGTGTGCGCTCGCGGCGGGCCGACGTGGCAGCCGATCAGCTCGGGCGGCAGCAGGAGCTGGGTGTACCGCTGGATCGTCTGCCGTTCGAGGGCGTCGTTGCTGTCGCTGCCCCAGATCCGGTCGGTGCGCTCCAGGATGCCGAGGTCGACCCGGGCGCCGCCGGACGAGCACGACTCGATCTCGAGCCCGGGATGCCGGCGCTTCAGCTCGTCGATCAGCCGGTACACGGCCAGGGTCTGCGCGTGGATGCCCGCCGTACCCGTCAACTGGTTGCCGCCGTCAACGAAATCGCGGTTGTGGTCCCACTTCAGGTACGCGATGTCGTACTCGGTCAGGATGCTGTCGAGCCGCTCGAGGATGTAGTCGTAGGCGGCCGGGATGCCGAGGTTCAGGCCCTGCTGGTGCCGGGCGGTCGGCGGCAGCCGGTCGCCGGTGGCGAGGATCCAGTCCGGGTGCTCGCGGGCGAGGTCGGAGTCCGGGTTCACCATCTCCGGCTCGACCCAGAGCCCGAACTGCAGGCCGAGGCTCTTCACGTGGTCCACCAGCGGGTGCAGGCCCTTCGGCCAGATCCCCTCGTCGACGTACCAGTCGCCGAGCCCGGCGTGATCGTCGCGGCGGCCGCGGAACCAGCCGTCGTCCAGGACGAACCGCTCGGCCCCGACCTCGGCGGCCGCGTCCGCCAGCGCCTTCAGCTTGTCCAGGTCGAGGTCGAAGTACACGGCCTCCCAGGTGTTCAGTACGACGGGACGCTCAGTCTTCGGGTGGTTCGCCCGGGCCCGCAGGTAGTCGTGGAAGCGGTGCGACAGCTGGTCGAGGCCGACGCCGTACGAACCGTAGATCCACGGGGTGCTGTAGGTGCCCTGAGGCTGGACGCGGCCCTCGCCGGGGAGCAGGAGCTCGCCGCCGCCGATCACGCCGTACCCGCTCATGCCGCGCTCGGCGTACGACCGGTGGTTGCCGCTCCAGGCGGTGTGGACGGCCCAGATCTCGCCGTCGCGGAAGCCGAAGCCGGGGGTGCCGGCGAGCAGCAGCAGGGTCGCGTCGGCGCCGGTGCGGCCGCGGCGGTTGTCGCGGATGTGCGCGCCCTGGGTGAACGCGTGCCGCTGCGGGTGCCGCTCGCCGATGTGCCGGCCGGTCAGGTCCAGAAGCTCGGTCGCCTCGGTCGGCACCGGCAGCGCAAGCACCAGCCCGTCGACCGTGTACGGCGACCCGGCCGCGTTGGTCAGGTCCGCCTTGGCGCGCACCAGGCCGGAGTCGGTCAGCTCGATGGTGAGCCGGAGCTCGAGGCCGGCCCCGGTGTCGGCGGCGTCGACCTGCACAGTGTTGCCGGTCTGCGCGACGCTGGTCAGCCGGAAGCTCGCCGAGAAGTCGTGGCCGTCGCGGTGCCCACTCAGGCCCGGCAGACCGAACCAGCCGGCCGAGTACTCCGGCACGATCGCGATCGGGCGGTTGTCGTCCAGGCCGTTACCGTCCTGGACCGCACCGGCGCCGCGGCGTAGTTCCAGCAGAGCGCTCTCGGTCAGCTCGCCCAGATCCGCGCCCCAGTGCAGGACGGACGGAAGGGCCGGACCGGAACAGTCGAGCACCAGGCTGACCGCGGCGGCCCGGAGCTGCAGGATCTCGATGTTCGACACTGTTGATTCACTCTGCTTTCTGATTGATTTCAGGACGGAACTATTTACCCCGCCAGCCTCAATGTCAATGCTTCACGAAGTTAAGTAATTACCCTACGGCTGTCCAGCGTTGTCAGCCCAGAGTCTGGCAACCGTTATCCGAGGCGCGTGCGGACGAGCAGGTCGTGCACCAGGTCGACCTCGGCCGCGGGGAGGACATGTACGCCGCGCATGTCACGCGTCACCGAGACTCCTCCTCCGTACCGAGCGCAACCACTCGTCGACCGTCGCGACGTCCGGCGTCGCCGGGAGGACCGTGCACTGCAGGGCGCGGTCGAGCTCCTCGTGCAGCGACAGCCGCCAGCGCTCGACGTCGTCCCACGGCACCTCGCCGTGCTTCACTGCCAGCAGCTTCTCCCGATGCGGACCGGCATCGACGACCAATGTTGCTTCTAGCAACAAGCTGCGCGCGGCGAGGAGCAGCCGGATCAGGTGCATGACGTGCTTCCACTTCGGCGATCCGTCCCGCCGGAAGTCCGTCTCGAGCTTCTTGAACTGGCTGAGCACGTAGCCCGAATAGGTTTGATACACCAATTGCGAGAGGAACGACCGGCGCAACCCGACCAGCTCTTCACCGAGCGGGGTTTGCTGTACCACCAGCGGCGAGTGCAGAACCTCGAGCAGGTTCGGGTTGGCCTTCAACGCCAGCTCGCAGAACCGCTCGACCTCCCAGGAGAACCACTCCGGCTCCGGCCCGTCCACGTGCGTCGGCGGCTTGGCCAGCGACCAGAACGCCTCGGTCGGGGCGACATACACCCCACGCGTGTCCGTGTCCGAAGCATCCGTGTCCAGGCCGAACGCCCGCGACCCCACGACGGCCGCATAGATCGTGTACTCGCGGACCAGGCGGTCGCCGTCCGGCTGCTCGAGCTCGATCGCCTCGTCCTGGTACGCCGTTCGCAGACTCAGCTGATCCCGCTGCGCAACGGTCTCCCGCCCGTCGACGAGCCGCACCGTGTAGCGCCCGTCCGCGGTGATGCCGGCGATCCGGCCGGTCGCCCCACGTTGCGCCGTACTGCCGTGATCGTCGGGCGCCGCCACCCGCAGCACCACCTGAGTCCCCACCGGCAACTGCGGCCCCCGCTGCGCACCTCGCTCGGACATGCCGCCCATGGTCCTGCATCGGCGGATCCCCAGGCCATCACATTTGCGGGCTGCGGCCCCCGCCCCGCGGGCCGCTGACGCAGGCCGCCGATTGTGATGGCCTGGGGATCCGCATCCTCTTGACAAATTTTCCTGTCAATTGGAGATTTGTCCTCATGATGCGGTACGTCGATGAGCCCGAGAAGGTGCGGCTGGCGTTGTCGCCGATCCGGCGGCGGCTGCTGGAGCTGCTGCGGGAGCCGGCGTCGGCGACCCAGCTGGCGGCTGCCCTCGACCTGCCCCGGCAGCGGGTCAACTACCACCTGCGCGAGCTGGAGAAGGCCGGCCTGGTCGAGCTCGTCGAGGAGCGGCAGCGGCGCGGGTTCACCGAGCGGATCCTGCGCGCGTCCGCCGGCCTGGTGGTCGATCCGGGCGTGATGGGCCACGCGTTCACCGAGATCCAGGACCAGTACGCCGCTGAGCACCTCGTCGAGGTCGCCGCGGGCACGGTCCGGGACGTGGCGCGGATGCAGAGTGCGGCAGACGCTGACGGGAAGCGGCTGCTGACGTTCACCCTCGAGGCCGAGGTGCGGTTCGCGGAGCCGGGTGATGTGCATCGGTTCACCGACGCGATGACCGCGGCGGTGCAGCGGGTGGTCGAAGAGTTCGACCGCGAGGGCGGGCGGCCGTATCGATTGATCGCGGGCGGTCATCCGGCACCCCGCCGTACCGAAGGAGAGTCATGAAGATCGTGGTGACCGTGGCAGCGCCGGTGGAGGCAGTCTGGGACGCCCTGCGGAACAAGGAGAAGATCCGGCACTGGCACGGCTGGGAGTACGAGGGGACCCAGGGCGGGCTCGAGGAGGAGATCGACCTCATCTACTTCACCGAGACCACCGAGGAGGGCACGACGCTCACCCTCGGCCACGGGGACCGGTTCGAGGTCGAGCCGGTCGAGGGCGGATCCCGGGTCACGCTGACGCGCGCGGCACGCGGCGCCGACCCCGAGTGGGAGGCGTACTACGACGACGTCACCGAGGGCTGGATCACCTTCCTGCACCAACTGCGCTTCGCCGTCGAGCGGCATCCGGGCGAGCCCCGGCAGACGCTGTTCTTCTCCGGCACGGGTCCGATCTCGCCGATCACCGAGCTCGGGATCCCTGCCCAGCCGGCCGGCACGCCCTTCGAGCTCGACCTGATCGGGCAGCCGGTGAAGGGCGAGGTCTGGTACACCAGCGAACACCAGACCGGCCTGACAGTAGATGCCTGGGGCAACGGTCTCCTCGTGCTGAGCCACCTCCCGCCCGGCGAGCAGAAGCCGGACGGGGCGACGATGGCGATCCTGTCGCTGTACGACGACGTGGACCGCGACGCGGTCGAGGCGCGCTGGCGTGCGTGGTGGCGGCAGCGGTGGCCGGAGGAGCTCGACCTCGAAGGCTGACCCTGAGCCGCGACCAAGGCGGGACTGCGGCGGGACTGCGGCGGGGCCTGGGCAGGTGCTGACACGGTGGTGACAGGGCGCAAACGTGTCAGCACACTCGGTCTACCGGCGACGGGTTACCCGGGAGTACCTTGACGCCACGGTGATCTGGTGGGGGTCCTGATGATCACCGAACTCCGGCGAGAGGCCTTCCGGTGAAGAATCCGCCCCGCGCATTCTCTTCCTGGCGTCGAGTGACCACAGCAACCCTCCTACTCTCCCTGACCGGGCTCGGCCTGGTCGCTCCCCCGGCGCACGCCGACGGCCCCGGTTCGGGTACGCCGTACGTCGTCACCGTGGGGGACTCCTACATCTCGGGTGAGGCCGGCCGCTGGGCCGGCAGCTCGAACGACTCCGAGGCACCGGCCGACGCGCTCGGTGCCCACGCGTACCACGACAACGCGAGCCACACCGCCGAGCAGATCCCCCGATGCCACCGCAGCCAGTCCGCCGAGGCGTACATCGGCGGCGGCGTCGGCGGACTCAATCTGGCCTGCTCCGGTGCGGAAACCACGACCGGCACCGGCGACTACTTCAAGCCGGGCATCGACTTCTACGACGACGGCGCCGGCAACCTCGGGCAGGCGAAGCTGCTGCAGCAGTTCGCCGCCGGCCACAACGTGAAGCAGGTCGTCGTCTCGATCGGCGGCAACGACTTCAACTTCGCGTCGATCGTCACCCAGTGCGTGCAGGACTTCCTGCTGTCGCCGTCCTGGGACCCCGACTACTGCAAGGACGACTCGTCCGTCGTCGCGAACTTCACCGCCGCCAACATCACGACGGTCCGGGGCAAGATCGCCACGGCCTTCCAGAACGTCCGCACCGCGATGCGCAACGCCGGGTACGGCGACACCGCCTGGAACCTCGTCGTACAGACGTATCCGTCCCCGATCCCCTCTGCCAGCGGATTCCGGTACAGCCAGTCCGGCTTCACCCGGCAGAGCACCGGCGGCTGCGGTTTCTGGAACGCGGACGCCGACTGGGCCAACAGCACCGCACTCGTCACGATCAACAACACCGTCCGCGCCGCGATCGGCCAGTCCGGCCTGGCGAACGCCCGCCTCCTCGAACTCCAGTCCGCCTTCAACGGCCGCCGCCTCTGCGAGAACACCGTCGGCCTGTACGAAGAGGTCGGCCTCACCTCCTGGACCCAGCCGACAGCCGTCGACAGGACCGAGTGGATCAACCAGATCCGCACCGTCACCACCGTCGGCTCGGACTACTTCATCCAGGAGTCCCTGCACCCCAACTACTGGGCCCAGCTGGCCCTGCGCAACTGCGTCCGCCAGACCTACACCCAGAACCGCGGCGGCACCTGCACCATCGCCGGCACCGGCCTGGTGAACGGCGAGCCCCGCATGTCCCTCAACTGAGCCACCACCTGAGCCGGCCGCCGCACCCCCGAAGGTGCGGCGGCCGGGTTCTTTTCAGGGTGTCAGCTCAGGTTGAGGCCCGTGTCGTCGACGACGAACGAGGTCTGGAGCGAGCTGTCCTCGGTGCCGGTGAAGCTGATCGACACCGTCTGGCCGGCGAACGACGAGAGGTTGAACGACTTGAGCGAGTAGCCGCTCGCCTTGTTCAGGTTCGAGTACGTCGCCAGCGTGGTCGAGCCCGCCTTCACCGTGAGCTTGTCGTACTGCGTAGTGGTGGTGGTCTCCGCAGAATCGATGTGCAGGTAGAAGGTGAGCGTTGCCGAGCATCCGGCCGGGATCGCGACCGACTGGCTCAGCGTGTCGGTGTGGGTCGATCCGTAACCATCGAGCCACGCCTTCCAGGAACCGCCGTGGGCGGGCTGGGAGGTGGTGTTGTCGACCACTCCGGTCGAGGCCGACCACGGCGACGCCGTACCGGTCTCGAAGCCCGGGTTGCCGAGCTTCTGGCCGGAGCAGGTGCTGCCGCCGCCGCTCACCGTGATGGTGAACGACGTGCTGCCGGATCCGCCGGCACTCGCGGTCGCCGTCGCGGTGACGTTGAAGGTGCCGGATGCGGTCGGGGTGCCGGACACGGTCCCGGTGGAGGAACCGATGGTGATGCCGGCCGGCAGACCGGTCGCGGACCAGGTGTACGGCGAGGTGCCGCCACTGGCCGTCAGCGTGAACGAACCGATCGCCGTACCCGCGGTGCCGGTCTTGTTGCCCGGGTTGGTGACCGTGACGCCGCCGCTGCTGCTGCAGGTCGGGTCAGCCGACTGGGCCGGAACGCTGACCGCGTCCCACGCCGCCTTGACGGTGTTGAACTCGGTGCAGCTGCCCGGGTACAGGTTCTTCGCCGCGGTCAGGGTCCAGGTCCGGTACTTCAGGTACGAGCTGCTGCTGGTCTTCATCAGCATCGCGTTGTACATGATCTTGATGGCCTTCTGGATGCCCAGACCGGTGACCGACGAGCTGTTGCAGGTCGGCACGTTCGGCGAGCCGCCGCTGCCCTGGGAGAGCAGGACGAACCAGTGGTCGCCAGGACCGGCCGCGGCGTGCACCTCGGCGCCCGGGATCGAGCTCGAGTAGCAGTTCGGGTCGCCGACCGCCGACGGGTTGTACATGTTGCGGATCGGGCCGCTGCCGACCAGGTTGACCTCTTCACCGACCAGGAAGTCCGGCGGGTCGTAGGCGGAGCCCTGGTTGCTGTAGAACTCGGTGGCCGCGCCGAACGTGTCGGCCACGAACTCCTGGGTGCCGCTGCCGGAGATGCCACCCGGGGTGTGGTCGTCGATGCCGTGGCCCAGCTCGTGACCCACGACGTCCATCGAACCGATCCAGCCGCCGGCCGTGTTGTGACCGACCTGCACCTGGGTGCCGTCGTAGTACGCGTTCTCGTCGTTCAGGCCGACGCGGATCGGCCAGCCGCCGCCGTTGCCGTCGAAGCCGTTACGGCCGAGCCAGTCGGTCAGCATGTGCCGCTCGGTCTGAGCCGTGAAGAGTGCGTCGACGCAGCCGGTCTCCTTGTTGGAGGCCGTGCCGTTGCCCCAGTTGTCGTCCGGACCGGAGAACGTGGTGTTGTTCGCCGCGTCCTGGCAGGACTGGTTGGTGGTGTTCGGGTCCTTCATCGAGTACGTGCTGCCGGACAGCGTGGTGTCCAGGTGGACCGGGTTCGGTCCGCTGTACGCCGCGGTGCCGTTGCCGGCCATCACGTGCTCCTGGGTACCGAGCACCTTGCCGCTCTGCGCGTCGACGTACACCGACAGGCTCGACGGCTCGTTGCCCTTGCTGCCGCTGACCCGGGACTGCCAGGCGAGCTTCGGGGTGCCGTTGAGCGCGTAGACCGCGAGCGTCGGCGTGGTCGAGGAGTCGACCTTCTTCAGCTGCTTGGCGGCGGTCTTCTGGGCGGCCGCGGCCGTCACCTTGGCCGTGGTCGCCAGGTCGGGTACGGCGGTGGTCTGGGCGACCGAGGTGGACTTCACGGCCCCCTTGGCGTCGGTGACGACGACGAAGTCACCACCGATGACCGGGAGCCCCTTGTACGAACGCTCGTACGGGACGTACTGCAGGCCGGACGGCTCCGAGATCACCGACTTGGCGGTGAACTTGTCGTCCTTGGAGGCGTGCAGGGCGCTCGGCCGGCCGGCGACCAGCGACGAGGCGGAATCGACGGCGAACGCCTTGGACTGCGCCTGCGAGGGTCGGGGCGGGGGTGCCGCACTCGGCGCGGCGCCGGCGGCCGACGTAGCGAATCCGGCTAGTGCTGCCGCTGCGAGGCCGGTCAGCCCCAGAACTACGGCAGGCTTGCGAGAACGCTGAAACAAGACCATTGGTGTGGTCCCTTCGCGAATACGGTGCTTTGGGCGGGTTGCGCCTCGCCGGACTGCAGGCGGTGCACCACTCCGCCTGGAACCTCCGGCCTACTCATCGGGCCTGTTGCTGGCCTCCCCCTTTTCATCCGGCCCCGATGGATCGCGCGGAGGGACACTATGTCCGCGACCGCACCCGAGCAAGGCGCTACCGTGCCGTTGGCACCCCGAGGACAACTGACCGCGTTGTCATCGCTACAAAGCGCTGACAAAGGTGACCGAATCCTGAGATTCATCACGGCCTGACGGCGATTTCCGGGGACCGGGCGAAGTGGCGTGAGGGGGCTGTCGCGGAGCGTGGCGGTGGAGGACTGCCGGTGGTCTGGGGCCGGTGTGGATGGCAGAATCGCGCAGACGGGTTGGCTGCCGCGGGGGTGCGCGACGCCCCGGGGCGGCCCGACGGATCGCGATCAGGATGACGCCGGCTGGGGTGTGAGTGGAAACCGAATTCGTGCTGTCGCTCGGCGAGCAGAGCTGGACGCTGCCGGCCGGGAGCGACACGTTCACCATCGGCCGCGCCTCCAACGCCGACATCCGGCTGCAGGCGGACGACCAGATCTCCCGGATCCACGCCCGCCTCGCCCGCGACGGCGCCACCTGGACCCTCCACGACGAGTCCCGCAACGGCACCGGCCTCAACGGCCGCCGCATCACCGCGCCCACCCCCCTCACCACCGGCGACCGCATCCACATCGGCCGCTCCGTCCTCACCTTCCACAAATCCACCCACCCCGACCCGGTCTCCCCCCACCCCGAGGACACCCACGCAGCAGACCCCCAGCCGGGCGCCCATGCCGCCGAACCCGCTCTAGCTCAACCTCCGGTGAGCCCGCCGCCCGCTCAGCCCTCGGCGAGCGCGGCGCCCGCCTCGCATGGATATGCGCCCGCTGAGCCGGCCGCCGAAGACCCGCCTTCGCCTCCCGCCGCGGCATTCCCGCCTGGCGAGGAGGTGTGGCGGGCCGACTCCCCGGCATTCCCGCCTGCTGAGGAGGTGCGGCCGGGCGACGATGGCGCTGGTGGTGAGGAGTACCGCGAGCCGGCGTACCAGGGGGACGAGTATGAGCCTGCTGGGTATGGGCCTAGCGGGATGGTGCCGGGGTTCGACGTGGAGGACGGTGCAGGGCGCGGGGACGGGGGCAGCTGGGCGGCGTACCCGTCCGCCGACAACCCGGAGCCGGTCCGTTCGCCGTGGGAGATTTCGGCGCGGATCGAGCAGTCGGAGCCGAACTGGAACGCGTCGGACAGCTGGCCGGCCTCGAGCCGCGGCGAACCGGACCAACGCCCACCCGGCCCGAACCAGCCCGCGGGCCACCCGAGCGCGGATCGCCGCACCGGCGGGGACAGGCGTGCGGGCGCGGACCGGCATGCAGGCGCGGAGCGGTTGCCGGCGGCGGATCGGTTGGCGGCGGCGGAGCGGCGTACGGCGGGCTTCGAGGGGGACGGCGAGCAGAGCGAGGCCGTCGGGACCGTGCGGCTGCCGCGGGTGCTGATCGTGGCGGCGGGCGTGATCCTGCTCGGACTGATCGTGAACCTGATCGTCACCTTCCTCACCGACGGACCGGGCGGGGAGCTGCGCTGGTTGGTGCCGCCGGGCATCGCGCTCGTGGTGGCGATGGTGCTGGCGCTGCTCGACGCGGCCGCGCCGAAGTACCACCGGCCGGGCCGCCTCGACGTCTCGATCCTGGTCGCGATCGCGGTCGTACTCGCCGGCGTCGGCATCGGCGGGTTCGCCGTGACCGCGGGCGCGGAGTACGTCGGCGGCTACCTGACCGGCAACGAATCCGGTGCGGACCGGCTGGTCAAGCCCGTTGCGAAGCCGTCCGCGGCGATCACCATGACGGTCGAGAACGTCACGTACACGAGCCACTTCACCCGCGTCGAGGTGCAGCTCGCCAACGCCGCCAAGGAACCCGTCACCATCCCGATCGCCGGTACGACGTTCACCGCCGCCGACGGCACCACGCTGCGCGCGGACACCGGTCGCAGCAGCTGGCCGGACCGGGTCGCGGCCGGCGGCGCCGAGCACGGCACGATCACGTTCAAGGGCCACCTCCCGGACAGCGCGGACACGGCCGTGCTCACCTTCAAGTCCGGCGGCACCACGTTCGCCATCGCTGTTGCCCTCAGCAACTGACTTGTACATACATCGAAAATTGATATAGTCGTCGGCATGGACGTCGACCGGCTGACGACGGTGATCGAGGACTTCAACACGATCTTCATCCGGCTGCCGTCCGTCCGGAGATTCAACTTCTCGACCCTGTCCGTGCTGCACACGCTCGACCGCAACGGCCCACTGCGACTGACCGATCTGCTCCCCACGGAGCAGCTGAAGCAGCCCGCCCTGACCAGCCTGGTCGCAAAGCTCGAGCAGGACGGCCTCCTCCAACGCCGCCCCGATCCCAGCGACGGCCGGGCCAGCCTGATCTCCCTGACCAGCGCCGGCCAGGAGATCGTCCACTCCCGGCACGCGCACCGGGTCGCGAAACTGACCGCACTCGTCGACCAGCTGAGCCCCGAAGAGCGTGCCGTGCTCGCGGGCTCCGTCGACGTACTCCACCGCCTGACCGAGCTCGCCGAGGACACACCATGATTCCCTCCCCCATCCACGTATCCGACGAGGTTCTCGACGACCTCCGCCGGCGCCTCGCCGCCACGAAATGGCCGCGCGACGACGGCAACCACGACGGCTACTACGGCGTACGTCGTTCCCGCCTGCAACCGCTCGTCGAGTACTGGGCCGACGGCTTCGACTGGCGCGCCGCGGAGCGGGCGATCAACGCGTACGACCACTACCGGGTCGAGGTGGACGGCGTACCGGTGCACTTCATGCACAAGCCCGGCGTCGGTCCGCGGCCGATCCCGCTGATCCTGAGCCACGGCTGGCCGTGGACGTTCTGGCACTGGTCGAAGGTGATCGACCCGCTCGCCGACCCGGCGTCGTACGGCGGCGATCCCGCGGACGCGTTCGACGTGATCGTCCCGTCGCTGCCCGGGTTCGGGTTCTCGACGCCGACCCGCGAGGACATGAACTTCTGGAAGATCGCCGACGTGTGGCACGAACTGATGACGGGGGTCCTCGGGCACCCGAAGTACGGCGCGGCCGGGTGCGACGTCGGCGCGCTGGTGACGGGGCAGCTCGGGCACAAGTACGCCGATGAGCTGTACGGGATGCACATCGGCTCGGCGCTGAAACTGGACTTCTTCAACGGCGACCGCGGATGGGACCTCAGCGGCGGCAACCCGATCCCACCCGGACTGCCGCCGGAGATCCACGCCCGGATCCTCGAGCTCGAGCACCGTTTCGCGTCCCACCTGGCCGTGCACGTCCTGGACCCGAGCACGCTCGGTTTCGGTCTCGCCGATTCGCCCGCCGGCATGCTCGCGTGGATCCTGGAACGCTGGCAGAAGTGGGCCGAGAGCGACAAGGCGTTCACCGACGACGATCTGCTCACCCACGCGACGATCTACTGGGCCGGCAACGCGATCGACACCTCGATCCGGACGTACTCCAACAACAACCGCTACCCGTGGACGCCGTCGCACGACCGCACCCCGGCGATCGAAGCTCCCACCGGTATCACGTTCGTCGGCCACGAGGACCCGCCCGGCGTCCACACCCCGCAGGAACGCGTCGACAACTTCCTCGCCGGCGACCGCGCCCCTTGGTACAACCACGTCAACATCACCGCCCACCCCAACGGCGGCCACTTCATCCCCTGGGAACTCCCCACCGAGTGGACCGACGACCTCCGCCGCACCTTCCGCGACCTGCGCTGACGTACCTAAGAACGGGTAGTAGTGGCCTGAACGGCCCTCAGATGCAGCCGTTCAGGCGGGGCGGACAGCGGAATCCCGGACTACTACCTGTTCTTCGGTACGCATCAGGTGCGGCGGAAGTAGTTCATTGTGGTTGCGTCGGCTGGGAGGTAGGTCTCGATCGCTATCTCCTCGAGGGTGATGTCGAATGCGGTGCCGAACGTCGTGATGGCGTTGAGGAAGGTGAGGTCGGTGCCGCGGTGGCGGATGCGGATGGTGAGGGCGATGTCGGCGGGATCCGGTGGGGTGTTGTCGACCGGGCCGAAGGCAACCAGTTCGTCGTACAGCTGATGGAGCTCCGGATCGCCGGAGGCGGCGGCCTGGCGGGCGAGGCGCGGCAGCAGGTACCCGCGGACCTGTTGCAGATTGATGATCCGCGACGCGAGGCCGTCGGGGTGCAGGCCGAGGCGCATCAGGTTGATCGGCGTCCCGAGCAGCTTCGGGTCCACGCCGGCCAGGAATGCCATGAACGAATCGTTGGCGAGCAGCAGGTTCCAGCGGCGATCGACGGCGAGGGCCGGGTACGGCGTGTGCGCGCGGACGAACTGTTCGAGGGCCGCGCGCACCCGCGTCATGTCCGGATCGTCGAGCGGCGTCTGCCGGTACGCCGGTGCATGTCCGGCCGCGACCAGCAACCGGTTGCGTTCCCGCAGCGGCACCCCGAGCTGCTCGGCGAGATGGAGCACCATCGCACTGCTCGGAATCGTCCGCCCGGTCTCGACGAAGCTCACGTGCCGGGGCGACACGTCCGCCTGGATCGCGAGATCGAGCTGACTCAGCTTCCGCCGCCGGCGCCACTCTCGCAGGAGTTCGCCGACCGGTCTGTCTTCGCTCACCCTTCGAGTATCGCGGGCCCGGCAACTACAAGGGATGTAATCGACAACGCGACCGCAGCGGGCTCATCGTCGTCGGCATGACGATCAAGGAACTCACCCTGCACGCGTTCCAGGAGTTTGCCAACGGCAACCTCGAACCGCTCCGTCCGCTCCTGCACGAGAACTTCGTCGAGCACAGCCCCGGCAACCCGTCCGGCCGCGACGCCTTCATCGACTTCATCGCCCGGGCCCCGGTCGCCGGAGCCGAACTCGACCTCCGGCGCGTCATCGCCGACGACACCCACGTGGTCGTGCATTACCTGATGACGACCGCTGAGACGAGCCAGGCAGTCGTCGACATCTGGCGCTTCGAAGGCGAGCAGATCGTCGAGCACTGGGATGTCGTCCAAACCGTGCCGGAGATCTAGCAGTCAGTGGTGGTCGGCCAGCCGCGGGTGGTCGCGCCAGGCCGGCATCGTCGCCATGTAGGCGAGGGTGTCGGCCTCGATCTTCTCGCGCGGCTCGCCCGGGTGCCGGCGCTCCTGCCAGGACACCATCGACGCGAAGCGGGTGTCGAAGTCCTGAAGATTGCCGTCGGCATCGACGCAGTGGGCGCAGTACCGGCCGCTCTCGATCGGCATGCTGCAGCTCTCGCAGCTAGTGGTCATTGTTTCTGCTCCGTTCGGATCAGCTCGGACAGGGTGGTGAGCAGCGCGGCCCGATCGCCGGGGGACAGCTGAGCGAACGACTCGGCCAGCGTGGCCACGCTCAGTACGTCGCGATCGGCACGCAGTACGTCGAAGCCCTCCGGCGACAGCCACACCAGCGTGCGGCGCCGGTCCTGCGGATCACGCTCACGCTCCAGCACGCCTTTGGACTCGAGCTGGGTCACGATGTCGCTGACGACGGACTGCGCACGGTCCAGGTGCAGCGCGATGTCGCCGACGGTCAGCGGCCCGGTCTGCGAGAGGTGCTGCAGAACGGCCCGGCTCGCGCCGGACATCTCGTTCCGCTTGCCGTCCCGCCGGTGAAACCGCAGGTACGTCTCGCGGAAGAGATCAGCGAACGCCTGTGCGTCCTGTTCGGCCGTGCTCACACAGAGAATGTCCACCGCGGCCGATCCATCGTCAATCCCGATGGATCGGCACCCGTTCGCCGGCCGGGTGGATGCCGTACTCCGCCGAGTCGTGGTCGACGTACCCGTGGCGTTCCCCGCGGACCAGGTGGAGACGGATCTGCTGGGCGATGTCGTCGGGAGCGTTCACGTCCGGGGCGTTGTGGTCGAGGCCGGGGAGGATCGAGTACTCGGCGCTCGGGAGGATCGTCGCGAGTTGCGGGAGCACTCCGGTCAGGTACGCGGGCGACTTCTCACCACCGAGGAGAAGGGTCCGCGCCGCGATCCCGGCGTACCGGCTGCCGTCGGAGTCGAGCCGTGCGATCTCACCGATCTCGGCCGGCGTCGTCGGCATCATGTCGCGCGTCTCCCGCCCGCCGGAGCCCCGCAGCATCAGGAAAGAGATTGCCGTGAGCAACGGCGCGGCCCGGAACGGCAACAGTCCGGTCCCTTTGAGGAACGTCGCCATCGCCGCCACCTGCCGCCCACCGCCCAGCTGCTCGGTGAACGCATCCAGCCAACTCGCATCGAACGACCCACCGATGCTGACCCCCGGCTCGTACGCGATCAGCGCATCCAACGGCTCCCGCATCCCCACATGAAGCGCGATCAGCCCGCCATAACTGTGCCCGAACACCACCCGGGCCCCTGTGTGCTCCATCACCGCAAGCACGTCGTCAGCCTCGGTCTCCACGCTGTACGCCGTACCACGCGGCGCGCTGGCCCCACGCCCCCGCCGCTCGACCACATGCACCGCATGAACCCCAGCCAGTCCTCGCGCCAGCCGCTCGTAGTGATGAGCCCGCCGATTGTTCCCCGGCACCACCACCACGCCAGGCCCAGCGCCCGTACTGGACACCTCAACCCCACCAACCAACCCCCGCCGCCACACTTCTGAACGCCCCATCCCCACCCCTCCCTGGATCACACCCCTACCATCCCCAACACCACTGGCACACCCCTGTCTTCCCACTGACACGAGATCAGCTTGATCGGCTGACCCATTCAGCCTCGGCCCGATCCACCGCACCACGGATCCGTGCGACCTCGTCACTCCCTGTGGTTGATAGCGTGACTATGGCCTCGCGCGTCCCGAGCGCCTCCAGAGCAGTAACGCCTGCCGGCCGGACCGCGATGACCACTCCGAGGGGCAATCGATACCCCCTCGGGACGAGGGGGACATCATGGGCAGCGTCGACGGACTGAATCTCGCCGGGACCGCAATGAACACGCGCAAGACGGCAAAGCTGATCGGCGCCGCGAACCTGCAGCAGGGTCAACTGCTCGCCGCGCAACTGGACCTGCTCGGCGTAGTCGCCAACGAACTGGCGAGGTCGAACCAACTGGCCGAGGAAGCCAACCAGCACGCCATCGCCCTGGTCAACGAGCAGATCCGCACCAACCAACTACTCCAGGCGCTCCTCACCAAGCAATAGCCCAGAAGCGGGTCCGTGCGCAGGTTCGGACTGCCCGGCCGGTCCGCACGTTGACCGCAGAAAGTGGTCGTTGCGTGGTCGTAGACGACAGAACGCGCAGGTCAGATGGGATCTGACCTGCGCGTACTCACAGGGGTGGAGGTGGCGGGAATCGAACCCGCGTCCTTCGGCGGGGTTTCAAGACTTCTCCGGGCGCAGTCTGAATGGCGCTTTTCTCAGCCCCAGCGTTTGTACAGACATCTCGCTGACAGGCTCAGTCACTGTAAATGTCCCGTGTTAACCCCGTGACCGGGCTAACACAGCAAGCTTCCTAGCTGAGGCCAGGAACCGGGTCGGAAGCATCCCCGGGCTGACCGCTACTTTAGTGCTCGGCCGTCAGGCGGCGAGAGCGTAGCTAGTGCGCTGTGAATTGGCACTTATTGGTTTCCAGAGATCGTTAACGAGATAACCCTGGATCCTCGGCCCGCTTCGCTTGGAACCAACGTCCAAAGTCGAAACCGTTCACCCCCTGTTGAGTTGTCAAACTCCCACCTCCCCGGAGGGCGGTGGAAGATCCACACTACCAAGTCCAACAGCCGAACCGCACCTGACATTCCGCGGCGCTCAGTCCGCGGGCGCCACCAGGAAGATCACGGCGGCGCAAGCGACGACCGCACCGGCCAGCGCGATCACCCAGCCGACGGTCGAGCGCAGCAGCAAGGCCCCGACCGCAGCCCCGGCCAGCATGGCCGCGATGGACCCCAGCCGGCGGTACGGCGACGCTGAGCGCCCGTGCCCCAGCACGCTGTCCGCGGCCAACCCGGTCAAGGGTCAGCGTCAGCACCGTGGTCGTCATGTCACGCGGCGCCACATGCCGTACGGTCGCGTTCTGCAGCCCGAAGCAGGCCGCGAGCGCGGCGATCAGCAGGTACGACGTCCCGCCCGACTCCCGGAGTACGCCGGGGCCGACGAGCAGCGCACACATCCACAGCACCACCGCCTGCGCCACCGCGAACCCGAGGAAGACCACGTTCCCCGTCATGTTCGCGACGAAGGTGTGCCCGAGCTTCAGGTAGCTGACCGCATCGATCAACCCGGTCGCGGCGGTCAACCCCAGGAACGCCCCGACCTCCCACCGCACCCCGACCGGAACGCTCACGCAGAAAGCGTAGGACCTACTTGATCAGGCGGAGTGTGAACGGGTAGTTGAACTTGCCTGTGGCTGCGGTGGCCAGGCCGCCGATGCCGGTCAGGAGGAACCAGAGGATCCCGAGGATCGGGAACAGGAACCCGGTGAAGCCGTGGGTGAACCCGGTCAGGATGCCGAGGGCCGCGAAGGCGCCGAACGCGGTCAGCTGGAAGTTCAGGGCTTCGACAGCGTGCCGGCGTACGGCGGGGTTCTTCTGGCCGGTGGTGGCGACCACGATGGCCGGGCCGACGAAGAAGGTCGGGTAGCCGAGCCAGTGCGCGACCGTGCCCATCCCCCGCCCGTCACCCTGATAGCGCTGGATCGGCGCCGGACGGGTGAAGGCGGCGGGCGCGTACGTCGGGACCGGCCGCGAGACCAGTCCGTCGAACGTGCCGTTCAGCTCGGCCCGGGTGCGGGATTTCAGGGCCTTCTCGAGCCGGAGGTCGAACTCCATGTGGTCGAGCCGGCCGTCGGCGTACATCTCTTTCAGGATCTCGACTGCGCGGTCCCGTTGGGCCGGCGTCACCAGCAGGTCTGAAGTGGACATGCTTCCACTCTGCGTCCCGGCGGCCGCTCACCCCATCGGGTTCAGCCCGGAGCAGCCCCTGAGCGAACCCCAGTCAGTGACGGCGCCGGTCGGACAGCGCGCGCTGCGCCTCCCGGTCGGCCTGGCGCTCGGCCAGGGCGTGCCGCTTGTCGTAGTCCTTCTTACCGCGCCCGGTCGCGAGCTCGACCTTCGCGTACCCGTCCTTGAAGTACAGCGACAGCGGGATCAGCGAGACCCCCTGCTGCTCGACCGCGCGAATCATCTTCTGCACCTCGTCCTTGTGCAGCAGCAACTTGCGGGTCCGGCGTGGCTCATGGTTGGTCCAGGTGCCGTGCTTGTACTCCGGGATGTGCATGCCCTGCAGCCACAGCTCGTTGCCCCGGACGGCGGCGAACGCGTCGACGAGGGAGGCCCGGCCTTGCCGCAGGGACTTGACCTCGGTCCCGGTCAGCACCAGCCCGGCCTCCACCACGTCTTCGATGTGGTAGTCGTGTCGCGCCTTCCGGTTCTGCGCGATCGGCTTCTGCTGGCCGGTCTGTTTCACCATCCGACCAGTATCTCAGACTCGTCAGAGCCACTTCATCGGATTAACGACGCTGCCGTCCTGGTAGACCATGAAGTGCAGATGGCAGCCGGTGGAGTAGCCGGTCGTCCCCGACCAGGCGATGATCTCGCCTCTGCGGACCCGCTCGCCGACATGGGCCTTGTACCGCGACAAGTGGTTGTAGACGGTCGTGATCGAACGGCCGTCCATCACTCCGTGTGAGACGAACAGCCGGTTTCCATAACCGCCGTTGTAGTACTTGTCCGTCACCACCCCATCGGCCGCCGCGCGCACCGGAGTACCACAAGGTGCGCGGAAGTCGGTGCCGTCGTGCAGCTTCCAGTAGTGCAGGACCGGGTGGAACCGCATCCCGTACGGCGAGGTGATGTAACTGCTGACGGGGTAGCTCAGCCGCCCGTCACCGGGGCTGCCCGGGTCGTCCGGGACGTTCCGCGGCGGCCGGTGCTCCTTGCGCGCCTTCTCCCGCTCGGCCTTCTCGGCGGCAGCCTTCCGGCGCGCGGCCGCAGCCTTCTCGGCCTTCGCCCGCGCGATCAGCAACTGCTCGACCCGGGCCCGCTCGCGCAGCAGCGAGTTGTACTGCGCCAGCTCGGTGTTCTTCTCCTTCTCGGCGGCCTTGAACGCGGTCAGCTTGACCTTCGCGACCGCCGCGGCCTCGGCCTTGTCGGCCGCGACCTGCTTGGTCAGCTCGGTGACCCGCTGGACCGTCGCCGCCGCCTCGGCCTTGGCTGCCTCGGAGGTCTTCTCCGCGGCAGCGACCTTGACCCGCCGGCTGGCGAGCTCGGCCTGCGCATTGTTCAGGTTGGTGATCGCGTTGCTCTGGATGCCGAACACATTGCGCTGGATCTGCATCCCGGTGGCGATGTCGGCGGGCGCGGCGCCGCGGAGCGCGATCGACAACCCGACCAGGCTGTTCTGCTGCTGGTACGCCGACCGTACGGCGCGACCGGCGACGGCCCGCTTCTCGGCGATCAGCTTCTCGCCGGCCTCGACATCGGCCACCGCCGTACGCAACGCCGCCTCGGCCGCGGCAAGCTTGCCCGCGGCAACGGCATCGGCGGCCTTCGCGGCGGCCAGCTGGCCCTGCGCGGCGGCGTACCGGACCTGGACGGCCTGGTACTTCGTCTCGGCCTGGTTGTACGCGGCAACGGACTTGCCGAGTTGGTCGGACGCGTCGTCGAGATCGGCCTTCTGCTGACCGAGCTGCGCGTCGAGCTGCTTCTTCTTGGCGGCTGGATCCGGCGGTTTCGCCTCCACGGCCTCCGCGGAGGGCGCAGCCGGAACCGCCGCCAGGACTCCGGCGGACAGGGACAGGACAAGGCAGCAAGCGGCAACCACCGTCTGCCGGCCCGGCGGTCGCGTGCGTGATCGCTGGTACGGCGGGGTGGCGGTGCCGGTGCTGTCGTCTCGCTTGATGCTCCCCCGCTCACGCGGGTTCGCACCGGGGAAGTGCGGGACCACAGGTCGACCCCTTGCTCTGGATGAAGTTGTGCGGTACAGGAGTTACTTCTGTGACTTCTGTGACTCCTGATACTGCACGATAGGTCACCCGGGTCAGACTTTGAGGTATTTCCGCGTCGTCAGGAATGTCGGGATGACCGCGAGGATCAGGCCGACCACGACCATGATCAGCGTGGCGCGGAACGTTTCGGCGGCTCCGACCCACTGCCAGACCCGGAACGTCTCCTGGGCCCGCTGCATGACCACGAAGTACACCCCGACCCACAGGGTGCCGCAGGCAAAGACCGCGCCCACCAGGGCGGCCAGCACCGCTTCGAGCAGGAACGGTAGCTGGATATAGAAGTTCGAGGCGCCGACCAGACGCATGATGCCTATCTCACGTCTCCGCGCGTACGCCGCCAACCGGATCGTGTTGGAGATCTGCATCAGGGCCGCGACGAGCAGCAGTCCGGCCGAGATCAGCGCGCCGACCTGCAACCCGTTCAGGGCCTTGAACAACGGATCGAGGTACTGCCGCAGGTCCTGGACGGTGTCGACACCGGGCAGGCCGCTGACCGCACTGACCAGGTTCTGATAGCGCTGTGGATCCTTCAGCTTGACCCGGAAGGACTCCTGCATCTGGTCCTGGGTGACCGTGCTGACGATCGGCGAGTCCTTGTAGAGCTTCTTGAACGACTCGAACGCTTCCTGCTTCGACTCCGAGAAGACGCCGTCGGGCGCGGTGTCGGGGTTGGTCTGGATGACCTGCTGGATCCGGTTCTTCTGCTCCTGGGTCACCTCGGTACCGCTGCAGCCGCGGCCGCCGGAGTCCTTGGTGCAGAGGAACACCGAGATCTGGATCTTGTCGTACCAGTTCCCCTTCATCAGGTCGACCTGCTCGCGGGCGAGCAGCGCGCTGCCGAACAGCGACAGCGAGACCCAGATGGTGACGACGACCGCGATCGTCATCGACATGTTCCGCCGCAGGCCGATGCCGAGGTCGGAGAGGATGTAGTTCAAGCGCATCAGTCAGTCAGTCCCCTGGTCAGTGCTGGTAGCCGTAGACGCCGCGCGACTCGTCGCGGACGACGTGGCCGTTCTCCAGCTCGATCACGCGCTTGCGCATCTGGTCCACGATCGACACGTCGTGGGTGGCCATCACCACGGTCGTCCCGGTGCGGTTGATCCGGTCCAGCAGCTTCATGATGCCGACCGACGTACCGGGGTCCAGGTTTCCGGTCGGCTCGTCGGCGATCAGGATCATCGGCCGGTTCACGAACGCGCGGGCGATCGCCACCCGCTGCTGCTCACCGCCGGACAGCTCGTCCGGGAGCCGGTCCTCCTTGCCGTCCAGACCGACCAGCTCGAGCACCTCCGGGACCGTCTTGCGGATGTGCGAGCGCGGCTTGCCGATCACCTGCAGCGCGAACGCCACGTTCTCGGAGACGGTCTTGTTCGGCAGCAGCCGGAAGTCCTGGAACACGGTTCCGATCTGGCGGCGCATCTGCGGGATCCGCCAGCTCGCCAGCCGGTTCAGATCCTTGCCGGCGACCATGATGTGGCCCTTGGTCGTCCGGTGCTCACGCAGGACCAGGCGAAGGAACGTCGACTTGCCGGACCCGGAGGTGCCGACCAGGAAGACGAACTCGCCCTTCTCGATCTCGACGTTGACGTTCAGCAGAGCGGCCCTGGACTGGCCCTCGTACGTCTTGGACACATTCTCGAAGCGGATCACGGGTTCATCCGGCCGTGGTCGGGAACAGGAAGCGGCGCGACGGTAACCACGAAGTGCACCGTACGCCACCGGAGCGGCCGGCGATCAGTCTAGGCGTTCCCGGGCGTGCCGCCGACCAGGCCTACCGGTCCGTCCGCCCGCGTCCGATACCCGGCGCGTTTGAAACAGGTGTATCAGGCGTCCGACTGGCGCGCGATGGTCGCGGACGCCCGCCGCACGATCGGGACCGGGCCCGCGGGGAGGACGTCGCCGATGAACGTGTAGTGCTCGAGGATGGCCGGGTCGACATCGCCGGGCCGGTGCCGGCTGTGGTCGCGGACCCAGTCGATGATGTCGCCCCAGCCGGGCGCAGCGAGCGAGCCGCCGAAATGCTGGACCGACAGCCCGGCACAGAGGTTGCCGAACGCGAGCCGGTGCGCCAGCGGCCAACCGCGGAGCGTGCCGAGGACGAGGGACGCCAGGAAGACGTCACCGGCGCCGGTCGGGTCGTACGAGCGCACCGGCAGCGCCGGCACCTGCTCCTCCTCGCCGGTGGTCGAGTCGATCGCGAGTACGCCGTCCGCGCCGTTCGTCACCACGGCGAGCGGGACCCGGTCGGCCAGCTTGTGCAGGGCGGCCTTCGGCGTGTCGGTCCGGGTGTAGGCCATCGCCTCGGTCGCGTTCGGGGTGAACGCGTAGAAACCTTCGAGTACGTCGAGAACGGCCGGCGACCACTCGTCGGTCGGATCCCACCCGACATCGCCGAACAGCAGCGCACCGGACTGCCGCGCCTCGACCGTCCACCCGGGCAGCTCGTCGGCGACCGGCACGATCGCGGAGCGGGTCTTCAGACCGGGACCGACCAGTTTGCTCGGGTCACCCGGAGCCTCGTGGGCGTGCGTGACCATCGCCCGGTCCCGGTCGATCGACATCGAGACCGTGACGGGCGAGTGCCAGTGGCCGATCCGGCGCGAGTGGGACAGGTCCACACCCTCCTGGTCGGCCAGGGTCCGCCAGCAGAAGTCGGCGTACACGTCGTCACCGAAGACCGCGGCCAGACCGCTCCGCAGGCCGAGCCGGGCGGCCGCGATCGCGAAGTTCGCGACCCCGCCGGGGCACGAGCCCATGCCTTCGGCGAAGATCTCGGTCCCGGTGGTGGGAGCCGTCTCCAGTCCGGTCATCACGATGTCGTAGAACACCGTCCCTTGTACGAACACGTCGTACATCTCGAGTTCGTCGGTCACGGTGACACCGCTCCTTGTCATCCTGGGTCAGCTCTGTCGGTGGCGGGTGGAATGCTCCTTCGTAACATCATCGGCCGGTCAACACCATGCAATTGGGAGGCGCGTACGTGATCCCCACCTGGATCTCGATCGTGGGTGTCGTGATGACGGTGCTCAGTCCGCTGCTCGCGCTCGGCGGCGTCTTCCTCGGGTCGTACCTGGTCCGCAAGTCCGACCGCGAGCTCGACACCTGGCGGCACCGCGAGGAGACGATGCGGATGGTCCGGTGGGCGGTCGAGCAGATCCTCGACGGCGAGGACGACGCGGGCACGGACGCCGGCGTGGTGACGCTCCGCTCACTGATGCGGTCGGAGCTGTTACAGCCCGAGGACTACGACCTGGTCGCCGCGCTGACTGCCGCGGTAGCGATCGACCGGGTCGGTGCGGCCGCGTACGCTGATATTGCGGATGCGGATATCGAGGTCGTCGAGGGAGACAGTGACCATGGCTGAGAAGAAGACCGTGAAGGTCTCCCGCCAGGCCGTCGAGCTGGCCCGGTTGCACGTCGAGGCCGCGCGGAAGGCGGGCCGTAAGCCCGATGCCGGCGTCGCCCGGATCGCGGGCGCCCGGCCGGACAACGGCGCGGGTGCTGCGCCGGCTCCTGCCTGATCCCTGGAATTACCGTCTCGGAAGCCCTGCCATCGACGTAGGGTCAGCAGATGCGCACGGGCTGTGGGACCGTGCGGGACTGGAGACGGCGTGATGAGCGGTGGGATCAGCAGGCGGCGGGTGCTGGGGTTCGGCGCCGGGCTGGCGGCGATGGCTGTGGCCGGGTGTGGGTCCAACAGCGGGCGGCCTTCGGGCGGCAGCAGTGGGGACAAGCCGGCGCTGCAGCAGTGGTACCACCAGTACGGCGAAGCGGGCACGCAGCAGGCGGTGGAGAAGTACGCGAAGGCCTACCCGGACGCGACCGTGACGGTCCAGTGGTCGCCGGGTGACTACGAGAAGAAGGCCTCGACCGCGCTGCTGACCAACCAGGGTCCGGACACCTTCGAGTACCCGAACGGCCCGACGATCGACATGGTCAAGGGCGGGCAGGTCACCGACCTGACCGACCTGCTGGGTGACGCCAAGGACGACTTCAACGCCGCGCTGGTCGAGCGGATGTCGTACCAGGGCAAGCTGTACGCGATCCCGCAGGTGATCGACATGCAGCTGCTCGTGTACCGCAAGAGCATGCTGACCGCGGCCGGCGTACAGCCGCCGCAGACGGTGGACGAGCTGCTGGCTGCCGCGAAGAAGCTGACGAACGACAAGGTCAAGGGCCTCTTCGTCGGCAACGACGGCGGTGTCGGGGTGCTCGGCGGTCCGGCGCTGTGGTCCGCCGGCCTGGACTACCTGACCGCGGACAACCAGTTCGGGTTCGACGACCCGCTGGCGGCCGAATCGCTGGGGAAGCTGCGCGAGCTGTGGACCTCCAAGGTTCTGTTGCTCGGGGCACCGACCGACTGGTCCGACCCGGCCGCGTTCACGCAGGGCCTGACCGCGATGCAGTTCACCGGTCTGTGGACCCTGCCGGTGATCGAGAAGGCGTTGCCGGGTGACTACGGCGTACTCCCCTGGCCGAAGCTCAATGCGACCACCGGCGAGGCGAGCGTGCCGGTCGGCGCGTACGGCGCCTGTGTGAACGCGAAGTCGAAGAACATCGACGCAGCGAAGAAGTACGTCAAGTGGCTGTGGGTCGACCAGACCGACGACCAACTCGACTTCGCGCAGTCGTACGGCTTCCACGTCCCGGCGCGCAAGAGCCTGGCCGGCAAGGCGGACAAGCTGAAATCCGGCCCGGCGGCGGATGCGGTCAAGCTGCTCAACGAGAACGGCCGCCCGCAGAACCCCATGCTCTGGTCACCGAAGGCGAGTACGGCGTACTCCGACGCGCTGAACCGGATCATCCGCAGCGGAGCGGACCCCGCCGCCGAGATCAAGAAGGTCAGGACCGTCACCGAGGCCGAACTGAAACGCATCGCCGGCTGAGGAACGGCAGCGGCCCCTCACCAACCGGTGAGGGGCCGCTGTGAGTCAGGCTCAGACGACCTTGACGTTCTCCGCCTGCTGGCCCTTCGGGCCCTGCACGACGTCGAACTCGACGCGCTGGTTCTCGTCGAGGCTACGGAAGCCGTCGGTCTGGATGGTGGAGTAGTGGACGAACACGTCCGCGCCACCGCCATCGACGGTGATGAAGCCGAAACCCTTGTCGGCGTTGAACCATTTCACAGTTCCCTGTGCCATGTTGATGCTCCTTTGTCGGAGATGGGGGCGCACCGCGGTCGCGGCGGGCCCGGCGTCGTCGCACCGGCGCGGCACACCATCTCTCGCAAGGAAAGATCGAGATAAACCACAGCTACTGAAACTAGACCTACTACATCCAACCACGCTTCGGCCCGAAATGTTCCATCCGTCGCGGCGGCGGGCGTGGCAGGGTAGGCGCCATGCTCTCCCTGCAACCACTGACCGACGACGACCGCGAGCTGATCGAGCTGGCCCGCCGGACGGTCGACGCGAACACCGACGGAGCCGACGGCGTCCACACGATGGGCGCCGCGGTGCGCGGCGTCGACGGCCGGATGTACGCCGGCATCAACCTGTACCACTTCACCGGCGGGCCCTGCGCCGAGCTGGTCGCCCTCGGCCGCGCCCGCGCGGACGGCGCCCGCGAGCTGACCACGATCGTGGCTGTAGGCAACGAAGGACGTGGCGTCGTCGGCCCGTGCGGCCGCGACCGGCAGGTCCTGATCGACTACCACCCGGGCATCCGCGTCATCCTGCCGACGGAGGACGGCCCCAGGTCGGTTCTTGCCACCGACCTGCTCCCGGGCGCCTACCGCTGGACGCCTAACCCAGACTGATCTCGCCCTCGCGGAACCACCACGTCAGCACCTCGGCCTCGAGCATGCCCGCCTGCACCGCCGGATCCTCCGCCGCGTGCTTGCGGGCCTCGTCGATGCCGACCCGGTACACGCACAAACCCCGCAGTACCTGGTCGTCGTGGTCGCGGAACGGACCGGCCGCGCCCATCACTCCCGTGGCCCGCTTGCCATCGAGAAAGTCGAGGTGCGCCTGCTGGATCCGGTCCGCCTCGTCGTCGGCGAAGTCCGGCGGATCGGCCGGCCGACGGAGCAGGACCAGCGTCAGGCTCTCCATGCCCGGGCGTGGCGGCGTACTCACACCAGCCTCTGCGCGAGCATGAAGGCGTTGCCGTCCGGGTCGTAGAACGTGGCGAGGCGGACCTCGTCGGCGATCTGCCGGGTCTCGCCGTCGAAGCGGGTGCCCAGCGACTCCAGATGCTCGCGTGACTTGTCGATGTCGCGGACGCCGAAGGTGACCACGACACCGCCGTCGGTCTTCGGCTCCTCGACCTGGCCGAGCCCGATCGAGATACCGGGCAACGGCGTACTCAACTCGGCCCAGCCCCAGGACTCCAGCCGGTGCACGACCTCGAAGCCGAGCGCCTGCTCGTACCACTGCACGGCGCGCTCCAGGTCGGAAACGTCCAGCGCGCAGACCGCGCGCCCGTCGTACTCGATCCCACCCATAGTCTTGTTTTTATACTAAGCTTACTTTCGTGTCAACGCTTGCCCGCCTGGTTCATTTCCGTTGGGCCGTCCCGGTGCTGGCCGAGTTGCACCGCGGCCACGGCGGGCGGTTCGTGAACCTCAGCCACACCTTGGGCGTGAGCCGCGAGTCGCTGCGGCGGACGCTGGCATTCCTGACCGAGAGCGGGCTGATCCAGCGCAATCCGGGCAAGGGGCATCCGCTGCGACCGGAGTACCTGTTGACCGATCCACAGCTCGGCGCGTTCGCCGCGGTACTCACGGAGCTGCTGGCGGATCTGGGCGTGACCGACGTGGGGTTGAAGAAGTGGTCACTCCCAACGCTCACGCTGCTGGTCGACGAACGGCGCTTCTCCGAGATCCGTCGCGCCCTACCGGACGTGACGCCCCGCGCCCTGACGCTGACCCTGAAGGACCTCGAGTCATCCGGCCTGATCACCCGAACCGTCACCGAGGACTACCCACCCGCAACCGTCTACACCGCGACACCCCCAGGCCAACAACTGGCCCGCGCGGCTCAGAAGGTGGGGATGATGTCCTTGCCGTAGGCGGCGAGGGTTTCTTCCTTGGCGTCGTGTTGGAGGTAGAGGGCGAACTGGTCTACGCCGAGGGCTTTCAGTTCGTTGAGGCGGGTGAGGTGGTTCTCTACCGGGCCGAGGATGCAGAAGCGGTCGACGACCTCGTCGGGGACGAAAGCGGTGTGGGTGTTGCCGGCGCGGCCGTGTTCCGCGTAGTCGTAGCTTTTGCGGCCCTCGATGTAGTCGGTGAGGGCCTGCGGTACGGCGCCACTCGATCCGTAGCGCTCCACGATGTCGGCGACATGGTTGCCGACCATCCCGCCGAACCAGCGGGTCTGCTCGCGCTGGTGCTCCAGGTCGTCCCCGACGTACGCCGGCGCCGCGACGCAGAACTTGATCGCCATCGGATCGCGGCCCGCCTGCTCGGCAGCCCGCCGTACCGCGGTGATCATCCAGTCGGCGATGTCGGGATCCGCCAGCTGCAGGATGTAGCCGTCACCGACTTCCCCGGTCGCGGCCAACGCGCGCGGGCCGTACGCCGCGACCCAGACGTCGAGGGCCCCGTTGTCGACCCAGGCGAACTTCAGCTGCTGGCCGCGGTACTCGACCGTCTCACCGCGGGCCAGGGCCCGGACCACCTCGACGCACTGCTTCATCTCGGCGATCGTGCCCGGCTTCGCGCCGAGCGTCCGCAGCGCGGAGTCGCCGCGGCCGATCCCGCAGATCGTCCGGTTCCCGAACATCTCGTTCAGCGTGGCGAACTGGGACGCGATCACGGTCCAGTCCCGCGTGCCCGGGTTCGTCACCATCGGACCGACGATCACCCGCTGGGTGCTCGCCAGGATCTGGCTGTAGATGACGAACGGCTCCTGCCACAGCAGATGCGAGTCGAACGTCCACACGTAGTCGAACCCGGCGTCCTCCGCCTTCCGGGCCAGCTCCACGACCGTGGACGCGGGCGGATCACACTGGAACACCACACCGAAGTCCACGGTCTCCCCCTTAGGTTGAGTCTGATGGTCACACGCCGTAGCGAGCAGGTGCTCAGGGCGGCGAGGTGCCGTGCCGAGTGCCGCGCAGTAGGCGTGTGACCATCAGACTCAACCTAGATCAGATAAGACGACAGGCCGCGCTTGAGGAACTTGCCGCGGCCCTTGCGGCCATGGTAGTTGCCGTCGGCCACGATCACCTCGCCACGGGAGATCACTGTGCCCACCCGGCCCTGGATCTCGACCCCTTCGTACGCCGAGTAGTCCATGTTCATGTGGTGCGTCTCGACCCCGATCCGCGTCGTACCGTTCGGGTCGTAGATCACCAGGTCGGCGTCGGAGCCCGGCTGGACGATCCCCTTCTGCGGATACAGCCCGAACATCCGGGCCGGGGTGGTCGCGATCGTCTCCACCCAGCGCTCGAGCGAGATGTTGCCGTCGACAACGCCCTGGAAGATCAGGTCGACGCGATGCTCGACCCCGCCGATGCCGTTCGGGATCTTGGAGAAGTCGCCGATCCCCATTTCCTTCTGATCCTTCATGCAGAACGGGCAGTGGTCGGTCGACACGATCGCCAGATCGTTGCTCCTGAGGCCCTTCCACAGGTCGCGAGCGTGCGACTCGTGCTTGCTCCGCAGCGGCGTCGAGCAGACCCACTTGGCGCCTTCGAACCCGGGCGCCCCGAGCTGGTCCTCCAAGGTCAGATAGAGGTACTGCGGGCACGTCTCCGCGAACACGTTGCGACCGAGATCCCGGGCCTCGGCGACCTTGGCCAGCGCCTGACTCGCGGACAGGTGGACGATGTACAGCGGGCAGTCCTGCGCGACCTCGGCCAGCGCGATGGCGCGGTTGGTGGCCTCCGCCTCCAACGCGGCGGGACGCGTGATGCCGTGGTAGATCGGGTCGGTCTCGCCGCGTTCCAGCGCCTGCTGGACGAGGA
Organism: Kribbella sp. NBC_00709; assembly: GCF_036226565.1. GTDB lineage: Bacteria > Actinomycetota > Actinomycetes > Propionibacteriales > Kribbellaceae > Kribbella. Next base: position 4,766,760 of record NZ_CP108996.1, on the reverse strand, counting down.
CGTCGATCGCGATGCCGTTCTCCGCGTGCATCATGATCATCGCGCCGTTCGCCCGCGCGGTCTGCATCGCCCGCAGGATCTGGCCGTCGTCGGAGTAGAAGACGCCCGGGTAGGCCATGAACAGCTTGAAGCTGGTGATGCCCTCGTCGGCGACCAGCTGGTCCATCGCCTTCAGCGCGTCGGTGTCGACGCCGCCGAGGATCATGTGGAACGCGTAGTCGATGTGGCACTCGCCCTCGGTCTTGGCATGCCACGCCGCGAGTCCGTCCTGCACCACCTCGCCGGTGCGCTGGATCGCGAAGTCGATGATCGTCGTGGTCCCGCCGTACGCCGCGGCGCGGGTGCCGGTGTCGAACGTGTCGCTGGCCGACGTACCACCGAACGGCATCTCCATGTGCGTGTGCGCGTCGATCCCGCCCGGGATCACATACTTGCCGGAGGCATCGATCACCTCGTTGGCGGTGATCGCCGGCGTGAACGACGGGTCGAGCACGGCGACGATCTTCTCGCCCTCGACCAGCACGTCCGCGACCCGGGTCCCGGTCGGTCCGACGACAGTTCCACCCTTGACCAGCAAAGACATCCAGGCCACTCCCCTTTGAGCGGTTGCGGTTCTACGGTTTGGTCAGGTCGCCGTACGCGTCGGGGCGGCGGTCACGGTAGAACTGCCAGCGGTCCCGGACCGTGTCCAGCAGGCCGAGGTCCAGGTCGCGGACGACCAGTTCCGGATCGTGGTCATGCCCGACGTCGCCGACGAACTTGCCTTCCGGGTCGACGAAGTACGACGTGCCGTAGAAGTCGTTGTCGCCGAACTCGGACTCGATGCCGACCCGGTTGATCGCCCCGATGAAGTACTCGTTCGCGACCGCACTCGCGGGCTGCTCCAGCTTCCACAGGTACGCCGAGAGTCCACGACTCGTCGCGGACGGGTTGAAGACGATCTTGGCGCCGGCCAGGCCGAGCGCCCGCCAGCCCTCCGGGAAGTGCCGGTCGTAGCAGATGTACACGCCGATCCGCCCGACCGCAGTGTCGAAGATCGGGTACCCGAGGTTGCCCGGACGGAAGTAGAACTTCTCCCAGAAGCCCTTCACCTGCGGGATGTGGTTCTTCCGGTACTTGCCCAGGTAGGTGCCGTCGGCATCGATCACGGCCGCGGTGTTGTACAGCACACCCGGCTGCTCCTGCTCGTACATCGGGAGCACCATCACCATCCCGAGCTCCTGCGCCAGCGCGGCGAACCGCTCGGTCGTCGGTCCCGGCACGGACTCGGCGTACTCGTAGTACTCGGCGTCCTGCTTCTGACAGAAGTACGGCCCGTAGAACAGCTCCTGGAAACAGATCACTTTCGCACCGGCCGCGGCCGCCTGCCGCGCATAGTCCTCGTGCGCCTTGATCATGGACTCTTTGTCACCCGTCCACGACGTCTGGACAAGCGCCGCCCTGACAACCTCCGCCACAAGGACCTCCCCGGGTAGCCGAGCCCCCATGCTCTATCCGTTGCGTACCAACCGTCAACGGATGCCGGGATCGGGGTCAGATCGTGATGGTGCGGCGGCTCCTGATCCGGACGCGGCCGCCTGCGGTGGCGTGGGTCGGGGGTTCGTGGGTGGTGTAGAGGTGGGAGCCGACGCCCTGGAGGACGTGGAGGTCGCGGGCCAGTTGGGCGGTCAGCTGGGTGACGGCGGAGCCGGTGGCCTCGTCTTCGGTGACGCCCATGGCGGGGGCGAAGGCTCGGGCTCGGATGATGCCGCGGGGCTCGTCCTGCCAGGACCACAGGTAGGTGTGGCCGGCGTCGTACAACGTGGGGTCCGCGGCGAGGACTGCCTCGGGTGAGTCGAGGTGGTGCCACTCCCAGGTGCTGCCCCAGGTGGTGTCGGCGCGGACGGAGAAGAGGTCGTCGCTGCGGGTGACGGGGATGGCGCCGGCGGGGACGTGGAGGGTGTCGACCGGGTGGCCGGTGGCGTGGAGCCAGGCGGCGGCGCCGACGGTGGGATGGCCCGCGAAGGGCATCTCGCCGGTGGCGGAGTAGATGCGGAGCGTGCCGGTCGCGGCGTCGTCGACGTACACGGTCTCGCTGTAGCCGAGCTCGGCGGCGACTCGCTGCCGGTCCATGGGTGCGACGAGGCTGCCGTCGACGATGCCCAGGGGGTTGCCGAACCGGCCGTCCGGGTCGGTGAAGACGTGGACGACCTCGACGGGCAGAGCGGTCAAGACAGTTCGGTCAGAGAACGGCGATGGCGGCGATCACCGCGATCAGCAGCACGGCGGCACCGATGACGGCGAGCACGCGGCCGTTGATCTTGGGATCACGGGTTGTCTCGGTCGCACCCTCGTTGACGAAGGCGCGGAACATCTGCGTGTTCGCACCCGGGTCCTGCTCGTTCTCCACGTTCGGGGGGACGTTCTGGTCAGCCATGGCCCAAGACCCTACCTGCCGCCGGTGGCGGGCAGGCAGACCGCCCGTCGAAGCCTCACACAGACCTGATGTACCATTTGGTACATGCGCTTCGATCATTCCAGCACGATCCAGGCTTCGCCAGAGCGGGTCTGGGAGGTTTTCAGTGACGTCGAGCGGTGGCCCGAGTGGACCCCGACCGTCGACTCCGTGGAGCGGCTCGACGCGGGCCGGATCCACATCGGCGCCCGCACCCGGATCCGCCAGCCCAAGCTCCCGGTCGCCGTCTGGGAGGTGACCGAGCTCAAGGACGGCGAGTACTTCGAATGGACCTCGAAGGCCCCCGGGATCAGGACCACCGGTGGCCACCGGGTGATCAGGACGCCGGAAGGTACGGTGGCGACCGCGACGATCATCCAGGAAGGTCCCCTCGGCTGGCTCTTCGGCAGGCTGTACGCGGGCCTGACCAAGCGCTACATCGCCACCGAGACCCAGAAACTGAAGGAAGTCAGTGAGTCGGGAAAGCCTGCTAGCTGACGCCGTCGAGCATTTCGCGAAGAACGGGATCGGCGACGCCAGCCTGCGCAGTATCGCCACCTCGGTCGGCAGCAGTCACCGGATGCTGATCTACCACTTCGGCTCGCGCGAAGGGCTGCTCGCCGAGGTGGTCCGCACGGTCGAGCAGCAGCAGCGCGACCTGCTGGCCGAGGTGCTCGCGACCGACCTCCCGGTCGCCGAGCAGAACGAGCTGTTCTGGCGCCGGGTGACCGAGGCAGCGCTGATCTACGGCCCGCTGTTCTTCGAGCTCAGCGCGCACGCGATGCAGGACCTGCCGCATACCGAGTCCCTGAAGGCGGACCTGATCAACGTCTGGCTGCCGCCGTTGATCGAGCTCTGCCTCCGCGCGGGTCTCCCGGCGGACGAAGCACCGGCGTACGCGCGGCTCGGTCTGGCGGCGTCCCGCGGCCTGCTGTTCGATCTGTTGCTGACCGGCGACCGCGCGGGCGTCGACGAGGCGTCCGCGCTGCTCAACCGGCTGTTCAATCCCGCGGTCAGTCCCCCGGCTCAGTAGGCGTCGCGACCCAGCCGGCGACGATCGGCAGCCGCGATTCCCGCAGTACGGCGGTGAACGCGAACGGCCGGTCCAGCGCAACGTCGAGCCGGCGCTGCTTCGTGGTGATCATCGCGGCGCGGGTCATCGCCATCGCGGTCACCGCCGCGGCCTCGAACCCGGTCGCGAAGAACCGCGCGAGTACCTTCTGCTTCGCCTGCCCGAGCCGCAGCGGCGTCGGACTGAGCGCGCTGAAGTGCCCGTGATCACCGGGGTCCGAGGTGACGGTGGTCAACCCGAACAACTCCTGCGACTGCAGCAGATCGTGCTCGACCTCGACCCTGAACGACGGCAACGCGACCTTCAGATCCGGCCGCGCCGAAGTCGTCTGCCCGATCCGCACCCCTGGCGCAACCTCGGACCCGGGCTCCCCCTGGTCGATCAATGCCCGGCCTGACACGCCACCGTCAGGTTGAGCGACGGCGTCCAGCAGTCCGGCGAGCACGTCGGCCTGCTGGGTCTGCGGCTGCGCGATCCCGAGCAGCACGTCTACATCGGCGTCGCCTGCCACCGTGGCGACGGTGAGCCACGCGGCCGACGGATGCTCATACCGCCGCACGGCATCCAAGTCGGAGTCGACGCGCTCCAGCCAGTGCCACGAACCTGCCCACGGGCCGTTCGGCACGTGACGCACCTGCTCAGTGAAGGGGCGGACCCAGGTGGTGCGCAGCAACAGGGCCGACGCGAGCACGAGGAGTACGTCGGAATCGATCTCGAGCGGCATCTCCCGGATCAGGTCGTCGGTGTGCTCGGCGGCCCACGCGTCGAGCTTCGGCTTGTCCACGGACGGGTTGCCGGTCAGCATGCCGACGAGCGGCGCAGGCATCACGGCATCGAACGACTCCGCGAGCTTCAGCTGCTCGCTCACCCAGACTCCGAGCGCGGCGTGCAGGTCGGCGGATCCTTCGATCGCCTCGATCAGCCGGACCGCGTCGGTCGAACCGGTCGCCGCGTCCACCCCCGCGGCCGCGGCGAGCTCGCTTCGTCCGGGCTCGTCCGCGCCAGAGGCCAGCAGGGCGAGCAGCGGCCACAGCCCGAGCCCGGACACAACGGTGTTGCCCGCCGGCAGGCTCCGGGCCCAGCGGCTGGTGAGGTCGTTCACTGCGCGCACCACGTCGGCGTCCATACCTCCACACTGCCACGCCGGTGGATGTCGCGCGGATCTCCAGGCCATCACAATCGCCCGATCGTGGCGCGGCCCCGCGTACGACGGCCAGGAGCCGGCGATTGTGATGGCCTGGGGATCCGCACCACCACCCTCACACGTCCGCGCCCCGCACCGTTCCCTACGTATGAAGCGAACTGTGGAGCCCAAGGTTCTGTACTTCGGTACGCCGGTTGTCCTGATCAGCTCACTCAACCCGGACGGGAGCACGAACCTCGCACCGATGTCGTCGGCGTGGTGGCTCGGGTACACCGCGATGCTCGGGATGGGGACGAGCGCGCAGACCGTGAAGAACCTCGTCGAGCGGCCGGAGATCGTCCTCAACCTGGTCGAGCCGGACATGGTCGCCGCACTCGACCGGATCGCCTTGCTGACCGGGTCGCAGGAGATGTCCGACGCGAAGCGGGCGCGCGGGTACCGGTACGAGCCGGACAAGTTCGCGGCCGGCGGGCTCACGCGCGAGCCGAGCGAGCTGTCCGGCCTGGACTCCGTCGCCGAGAGCCCGATCAACCTCGAGGGCCGGATCGTGGCGATCAACGGGATCGGCGGGCCGGACTCGCACCTGTGCGCCTTGGAGATGAAGGTCGAGCGGGTCCATGTTCGCGAGGACCTGCTGATGAGCAACGACCGCTACATCGACCCGCTGCGCTGGGATCCGCTGATCATGAAGTTCACCGAGTACTTCGCCGGCGGCAGCCCGGCGTACGCGTCGTCGCTCGCGCGCGGCTGGCAGATGCCGCCGATGCCGGTCCCGGCGCCGGTCGGGTCAGGCGACTGAAGTCAGCTCCGGGTCGCTGGACTCCGCCACTCGCGGGGTCCGGCGCCGGATGACCGTGCAGGCCATGCCGCCGATCACGAGCACCGCGGCGATCCCCTGCTGCAGTCCGACCGCCTCGCCCCGCAGTACCCACGCGGCGGACATCCCGACGATCGGCACCAGCAGCGAGAAGGGCGCGACCGTGCTGGCGTCGTACTGCCGGAGCAGGTAACCCCAGACGCCGAAGCCGAACAGGGTGGCCGCGAAGGCGAGGTACGCGATCGAGCCGATGCCGCTGAGGTCGATGTCGCGGAGCGCGTCGACGTCCGCGCGTGGTCCCTCGGTGAGCAGCGACAGGATCAGCAGCGGTACGACGGCGACCGCGCTGACCCAGACCATGAAGCGCAGCGTGTCCGGCGGCTTGGCGTACCGGGTGATCGTGTTGGACACACCCCAGAAGCCGGCCGCGACGATCACCAGCACCAGGGCGCCGACCGGGGCCGAGAGCTTGCGGTCGAGCACGATCAGCGCGATCCCGATACAGGCGATCACGATGCCGGCGAGCTGGGCCGGCCGCGGCCGCTCCCGCAGTACGGCGATCGCGAACAGGACCGTGAAGATCACCTGCGCCTGCAGCACCAGCGACGACAGCCCGGCCGGTACGCCGTGATCCATCGCGATGAACAGCAGGCCGAACTTCGCCACCCCGAGCGCGAGGCCGACGCCGACGACGTACCGCCAGGGCACGCGGGGTTTGCCGAGCACGAAGATCGCCGGTACGGCGGCGAAGAAAAACCGGAGCGCAGACAGCAGGAGCGGCGGCATGCCCTCCAGGCCGACCTCGATGATGACGAAGTTGATGCCCCAGACAACGACGACGGCGAGGGCGAGGAGCAGGTCACGAGGCTTCATACCGTCCAGTCTGGGTGACGGTACACTTAAGGACCAGCACCGATTTCTACTGCCTTCGATGTAGGAGCGCTACATGATCGATCTCGGCCGGCTCCGTGCACTGCACGCGGTCGCGCAGTACGGATCGGTCAACCGGGCGGCCGAGGCGCTCGGCTACACGCCGTCCGCGGTGTCGCAGCAGCTGGCGAAGCTGGAGCGCGAGACGCGGACGACGCTGATCGAGCGGCAAGGGCGCGGGATCGTGCTGACCGACGCGGCTCAGCAGCTGGCGTCGACGGCCGCGCGGATTCTGGAACTGGTCGAGGACGCCGAGCTGACACTGGACGAGCAGCGCGGGCAGGCGATCGGGACACTCAGCATCGCGGCGTTTCCGACCGCTGCCCGCGGACTGCTGCCGGCCGCGCTGACTCGACTGCTCCACGAGCACGACGCGCTGGATATTCGCGTGAAAGAGACCGATCCGTTCGAGGCCGTGGCGGCGGTCAATCGGGGCGAGATCGACGTGGCGATCGTCCACGACTGGCACAACACACCGCTCGGCCTGCCGGAGGGGTTGTCGCGGGTGAAGCTCGGCTCGGATCCGGCCGACGTGCTGGTGCCGGCGTCGCATCGCCTTGCAGGTAAGGAGTTCGTCCGCGCGGAGGACCTGGTCGGCGAACGCTGGATCTGCCAGCCGACCGGTTCGATCTGCCACGAATGGTTGGTCCGGACGATGCGCCGCGCCGGCGTCGAGCCGGACGTCGCGTACTCCGTCGCGGAGTACCAGACCCAGCTCGCGATGCTTGCCCGCGGCATCGGTATCGGTCTGCTCCCACGCCTCGGCCGCGGCCCGGTCCCGGACGGCGTGGTCGTCGTACCCTTGCAGCCGGCCCCGAGCCGCCGCCTCTACGCCGTCTGGCGGACGACCACCTCGCGCCGCCCGGCGATCGCGGTCACGCTCGACACCCTGAAATCCGCCTGGCCCGACCGCGACACCGCCTGATCAGCTCAAGACAGGTTCGGCGGACGGTACGTCGACGATCTGGCGGAGCTTGGCCTCGGTTTCCTCGTCGAGGGCCGTGTAGATGGTCGCCCGGATCGGCCCGAGCGGCGACAGCCACAGGTTGACCGGCTCGATCCGGAGGATGCCGTACCCGTCGATCTCCAGCATCTTCGTCCGCGTGCTCGGCGCCGCCACGTCGTACCGCTCCCAGAGCTCTGCGAAGTACGGCGACCTGTTCAACAGGCTCTGGATCAGGTCCTGCCATGGCGCTTCGCCGACGTGCTCGCCGGACGCTGCGCGGAACGCCGCGACCATGTGGTGCCTGGTCAGCTCCGCATCGACGAAGCTGCACATCCAGTCGTGGGAGACGAAATTCAGCCAGAGCAGGTTCCGCTCCTCGACCGGCACTTCGTTGAGGTCGAGAACCACTTTGCAGTACGCGTCGTTGAACGCCAGGATGTCGTACCGCGTGTTCAGCACCAGCGCCGGGTACGGCGAGACCGCGTCGAGCGTCTTCTGGACCGACGACGGCAACGCCGAGCACGCGCCCTGGGACGGGCCGAGCCGGAGACCGGCCAGCCGGTACAGGTGGTTGCGCTCCTGCCGGTCGAACCGCAGCGCCGTCGCGATCGCGTCCAGGACCTGCGCGGACACGTTGATGTCGCGGCCTTGCTCGAGCCAGGTGTACCAGGTCACGCCGACCCCGGCGAGCAGCGCGACCTCCTCCCGGCGCAGTCCCGGCGTACGCCGGCGGCCGCCCGGCGCGAACCCGACCTCGTCCGGCCGGATCCGCTCCCGCCGGCTGCGCAGGAACACCCCGAGCTCTCGCCGCTGGGCGGTCACGGTTCTGTCGGTGGCGGCTGGGACAGTGGTCATGGTTCCATCATGGGCACAGATCGATCCTGGTGCCAGGTGCTGCGAGTAATAGGATAACCAGGCTCTCACCACCAGGCTCCGAGCGCCTTCAGGCTGGACGCATGACAGACCAGCTCCAGGCCGCTACCACCGGTGCCCCCGCCCGGCCGCAGGCCGCCGCGGTGCCGCTGAAGCCGGTGGCTCTCACAACTCTCATCTTCGGCGCCTTCCTGCCGATGCTCTCCTTCTTCGTCATCAACGTCGCACTGCCCGCGATCGGCTCCGACCTGCACGCCACGTCCGGCGAGCTTCAACTGGTGGTCGGCAGCTACGGCATCGCCGTCGCCACCCTGCTCGTGGTCGGCGGTCGCCTCGGCGACACGTTCGGCCGCAAACGCCTGTTCCTCATGGGTCTGATCGGCTTCACCGTGATGTCGCTGATCTGCGCCATCGCCCCGAGCATCGGCGTCCTTCTCGTCGCCCGGGTCGTCCAGGGTGCTGCCGGCGCTGCAGTCACCCCACAGGTGCTGGCAACGATCACCAGCTTGCTGACCGGTGAGCACCGCGCCCGCGCCATGGCCATGTACGGCGTGGCGGGCGGTGCGGCTGCGGCGTTCGGTCAGATTCTCGGCGGCGTACTGGTCGAGGCGAACGTGTTCGACCTCGGCTGGCGGGCCGTGTTCCTCGTCAACGTGCCGGTCGGCGTTGTGGGTGTGGCTGCTGCGATCCGGCTGATCCCGGAGACCAAGGCCAGCAAGGCACAGCGCGTCGACCTCGTCGGCGCCGCACTGCTGGCGCTGACCCTGGTGCTCCTGCTCCTGCCGCTCACCGAGGGCAGGCCGCTCGGCTGGCCGCTCTGGACCTGGCTGTGCCTCGCAGCGACGATTCCGGCGGTGGTGGCGCTCGGCCTACACCAGCACCGGTCCGAGCAGTCGGGTCGGTCTCCGCTGATCCCTCCGACAGTGCTGCGGTTGCGGGCGATGCGGATCGGCCTGCTGCTGGCGGTGGCGTTCTTCACCACGTTCGGTGGCTTCATGTTCGTGTTCGCACTCGCCACTCAGGGCGAGGCGCACATGTCCCCACTGGAAGGCGGTCTGAGCCTGCTGCCGATGGCGGTCGGGTTCCTGATCACCTCGATCTACGGTCCGCGTCTGCAGGTCCGGTACGGCGCCGGCCTGATCGTGCGCGGCTGGATCATCCAGGGCGTCGGGTACGCCGTACTCGCGGTCGCGGCCCTCACCCTGTGGCCGGACGTGAACCCGCTGAAGCTCGCCGTACCGATGCTGATCGCAGGCTTCGGCTCCGGCCTGGTCATGGTGCCGCTGATGGGCGTGGTGCTCGGTCAGGTGCCTGCAACACAAGCAGGTCTCGGTAGCGGCATCCTGCTCACCAGCCAGCAGACCTGTCTCGCGCTAGGTGCGGCCACCGTCGGCACGGCGTACCTGTCCTTGGCCGGCAGCTCCTGGGGCCAAGGCGGCGCACTGGCTGCAGTAGCCCTGGCCATCACGGCGATCTCCCTGCTGATGACCCCGGTCACGCACCAGCTGCGGTCCAGTGGGAAGGGCGCGTAACCGCGTCCGGGAGTTTGGTCGAGCGGTCGCCACGGGCGGCGTTGACCTGAGACTGGGTAAGGAACAAGGCACCCCTCAGGTCGGCGCCGCGCAGGTCCGTGTCTCTCAGGTCCGCGCCGATGAGGTCGGCCTGGCGGAGGTCGGCCTCACGGAGATCAGCGCCGATCAGGTATGCGCCACGCAGGTTGGCTTTGGCCAGGTCAGCGCCGCGCAGCCGGGCTCCGATGAGGTCGGCGCCGCGGCGGTCCTTCTTCTTGGGCTGTTTCCCGCGGATGCGTTGGCTGGTCTTGAGGAGCAGTTCGTTGACGACTGCGCGCTCGGCGTTCACGTCGACGGTGGTGAGGTCCGGCGTACGGCTGACGTTCTCGATGCGGGCAATGGCCTCGCGCGCGGTCTCGTCGTACTCGAGGACTTCGGCCAGGTACCAGAGGAGCTCGTGCAGCTGGCGGAGGATCGGTAGCGCCGCGAACATCTCAGGCGCGGACTGCCCGCGCTTGGTGATCTCCTGCCCGGCGCCGAAGCAGTCGTACACCGTGCAGCCCTGAAAACCCTTGCTGCGCAGGTCTTTGTGGATGGTGCACCGGAAGTCGTCGCTGAGATTCGGGCACGGCTCACCCGCGGGTTTGTCCAGCGCGAAATCCGCCGACTTCGTGAAAGTCAGCGCGATGCAGCACAGGCCGACACAGTTGCCGCAGTCGGCGCGAAGCTCAGTTTTGGTCGGCAACCGTGTGGCCGGTACGGCGCCAGCGGATGCCGGCCTCGATGAACTCGTCGATCTCACCGTCGAACACACCGGACGTGTTCCCGGACTCGTACTGCGTCCGCAGGTCCTTCACCATCTGGTACGGGTGCAGGACGTACGACCGCATCTGGTCGCCCCAGGAACCCTGGACGTCACCGCGCAGCGCGTCGATCTGGGCCCGCTCCTCGGCCTTCTTCAGCGCGAGCAGCTTGGCCTTCAGGATGACCATCGCGCTGGCCTTGTTCTGCAGCTGGGACTTCTCGTTCTGGCAGGAGACCACGGTGCCGGTCGGGATGTGCGTGATCCGGACCGCGGAGTCGGTCGTGTTGACGCTCTGACCGCCCGGACCGGACGACCGGTACACGTCGATCCGCAACTCTTCTTCCGGTACGTCGATCTCGTCGGTCTGCTCGAGCACCGGGACCACCTCGACCGCCGCGAACGAGGTCTGCCGGCGACCTTGGTTGTCGAACGGCGAGATTCGCACCAGCCGGTGCGTACCGGACTCCACGCTCAGCGTGCCGTACGCGTACGGCGCCTTGACGCCGAACGTCGTCGACTTCAGCCCGGCCTCTTCGGCGTACGACGTGTCGTAGACCTCGGTCGGGTAGCCGTGCCGCTCGGCCCAGCGCAGGTACATCCGCTGCAGCATCTCGGCGAAGTCCGCGGCGTCCACACCGCCCGCGCCGGAGCGGATCGTCACCAGGGCCTCGCGCTCGTCGTACTCACCGGACAGCAGTGTGCGGACCTCGAGGGACTGGATCGCCTTGCCCAGCGGGCCGAGATCCTTCTCCGCCTCGGCCATGCTGTCGGCGTCGTTCTCCTCACGGCCCAGCTCGATCAGTGTGCCGAGATCCTCGAGCCGGCTGCGCAGCGCGGTCACCCGGTCCACGTCGGACTGCAGGCTGGACAGCCGCGACGTCACCTTCTGCGCGTTCGCCTGGTCGTCCCACAGGTCGGGCGCGGCAACCACCTCGCCGAGCTCATCGATCTCCTTGCGCAGGGCAGGGAGATCCAGCACCTTCTCGATCGAGGTCAACGTCACGTCGAGCTGCTTCAGCTCCGCGTCAAAATCCAGGCCAGCCACAACGAAACAGCGTACCTCAGGCGAGACCACGACGAAGAACAGTGAAGATCTCGGTGATCGCCTGCTCGAGCTCGGTCTGAGCGGCGGCGAGCTGCTCGGGCGAAGCGTCATCGACAAGGACGCGCATCAACTCCTCTTCGAGCACCTTCTGCGCGGCGGCGTACTGAGCGGCGATCAGCCGGTTGCGCAGGTGATCGGGGGTCCGTTCGTCGAGGGCCTCGGTGAGCGTGGTCTCCAGTTCCGCGGCCTGCAACCGTCGACGGGCCTCCAAGGCGGGACTGTTCTCGATCGTACGGACGAACTGCTTCCAGGTCGCCAGATGCCCGACCGCGAACCGATCCCGGGTGCCGGCCAGGTAATGCGCCTCCAGGACGTCGATCGGATCCGCATCCGCCGGCGCCGCCCGGATCGCACGAGCCGGCCCCAGCCACCAGCCCACCTCGTCGAAGAACAGGTCCTCCTTCGCCGGGAAGTGGTTGAACACCGTCTGTACGGCGACGTCGGCCGCGCGCGCGACCTCCGCGACGGTGACCGCGTCGAAGCCGCGCTCGAGGAACAGCCGGGTGGCCACGTCCGAGATGGCGTCCTTCGTCTGCTGCTTCTTGCGTTCCCGTCGCCCGAGCTCCATTGCACCGAGGGTAGGGCATCTGCTTTACTGATTCCAATTATGTAGTAACTACAATTTTGGAGCATATCCAATGACTGTTCTTGTCACCGGCGGCCGCGGCGCGATCGCCCGCGCCGTCACCGCAGGCCTGATCGCGGCCGGACGGGACGTCCGGGTCGCCAGCCGCGAACCGTCCGCCCTCCCGTCGGCCGTCGGCTACGACCCCGCCGACCCCGCGCCCGCCCTGCGAGACATCAGCCAGGTCTTCTTGTACTCCGACCCGTCAACGGCGCCTGCCTTCGCGGCCGCGGCCGAAGCCGCCGGTGTGAAACAGGTCGTGCTGCTCTCGTCGCTGTCCTCGCTCGGGGGCCCGGACGATCCGCATGCGAAGACCGAGCAGGTCATCACCGACGGGTCGTATGCGACCACTCGCCTGCAGCCCGGTGCGTTCATGAGCAACGCGAAGTACTGGGCGCATCAGGTTCGCGCGACCGGCCAGATCCGGCTGCCGTACCTCGATGCGGAGGAGGCGCCGATCCATGAACTGGACATCGCCGATGCGGCGCTCCGCATCCTCCTCGACGGCCCTGGCAACGGACATGACGGCCGGGGCTATCCGCTGACCGGCCCGGAGTCCATGACCCGCCGTCACCAGATCAGCCTCGTCACCACGACCACCGGCGTACCGATCGAGGCGGTCGACCTCACCCCCGACGAGGCCCGTGCCGAGATGCGCATGCGCGACGAGGGCCAGCGCGAGACGCTCCTCGCCTACTGGGCATCCCGCGTCGGCAAGCCCCAACCGATCGAGCCCGGCGTCGAACTCCTCACCACCCACACCGCCCGCACGTGGACTACCTGGCTCATCGACAACCCAGGCCTCTTCACCTGACCTGTCGCGTGACCTGCCCCGCTGGTGCACCCGCCGAGCCGGAGCGCACCGATCCGGGACCGGCCACAAGTCGGGGGCGTGGACATGTCCTGTCGGGTGTGAACAGGAAATAACCTGTCTCCGCCCACCAGAACCTGTTCAAACCCCCGTCAGGTGGTCCGGGAACCGCGCACAGGTCTGAGGTGAGTCAGCGGATCGGGACGATGGCGGCGGCTTCAGCGGCGAGGTCGGACGAGGTGGGGAAGCCGGGGGGATGGAAGGGGAGGTCGGTGATGGAGGTGAGGCGGACGGTGACTGTGGTGCCTTCGACGTCCACCGACCAGTCGAGGCCGTCGAATCTGTTGCTGGCGGCAACTTCGTTGAGGTAGTCCGCGGTCAGGCGGGCAGCCTGGTCCGGGTCGATCACCGCGTTGCTGCCCGCGCCGGGCTGGGCGTAGACCGCGGCGAGACCGTTGGCTGCCGCGAGCACCGCACCGTCGGCGGTCGCGTCGAGGTCGCGGCGGACCAGGAAGACCTTCGAGATGTCGGTCACCACCACGATCATCAGCAGGATGATCGCGGTGAACCCGATGATGAGAACGGTCATCTGCCCGTCGTCACCCCGCCTCATCCCCCGCCTCATTCGCCGGCTCATCCGCTGCCCTTGGCTTCGCGGTAGTCGCCGAACGCCTCGGTGTGCGAGGCACTGATGTGGATCGCCGGTGGTTCGCCGCCGAGCGCGTCGGGGGTCAGCGGCAGCCGGACCTGGGTGTCGAGGGTGACGGTCACCGTCGACCCCGGCTGCAGACAGACCGGGTCACAGGTGATCGTGAGGTCGTCGGAGCCGAGCTCCATCCCCTGGTCCTTCATCGCCAGCCGAGCGGCGTCGAACGCGCGCGCTCGCGCCTCGTCCTCGGACACCCCGTCCGGCACGATGACGAACGCCCGCCCGGCGGCGCGGGTCGCCGCGGTCGCGCCGTACGACGCCCGTTGTACGTCGAACACGCCGAGCATCACGTACACCAACGGGACCATCAGCAGGATCGCCAGCCAGGAGAACTCGACGACCGCACTCCCGCGCTCGTCGCGCCGGCGCCTCATTCGCCGGTCTCCTTGACCGCGTGCCCTTCGACGCTGAACGAGATACCTGGTCCCCACAGCCCGAGCGGCGGCATGTGCGCATGGACGGTGACCTCGACCCCGGGCTGCCCGTCGATGTCGGTCTCCTCCGCTGACACCGAGTCGATCAACTGGTCCCGCACGACGCCGCCGATCAGCTCGCGGGTGCGCGCCTCGCCGTCGGCCGGCTGCCGGTTGAGCACGGCCGCGTACTGCGCGCCCTCGGAGGCCGCGGCGGTCACGGTGTTGCGCACGTACAGGAACAGGCCGACCTGCAGGATCCCGAGGAACAGCGGCACCACGAGCATCGAGACCAGGACGAAGTCGACAACGGCCGCGCCCCGCTCGTCGCGCGGACGGATCACTTGTTGGAGACGGAGTTCAGCGCGTCCTGGAGCATCTTGGCGAGCGCGGGGCCGGCGAGTTGCCAGATCGCGACGACCAGGCCGGCCGTCATCACGGTGATCAGCACCCAGCCGGGGACGTCGCCGCGCTCCTTGCGCGCCGGGCGTGGCTTGAGCAGCAACGCCACGAACAGTCTCGTCAGGTGTAGGGACATGACCTCTCCTCGATTCATCCGGCGATCAGCCGGATTCCGACAGCGCCCGGGTAGAAGGCGAAGGCGATGGTCACCGGGAGGACCAGGAAGATCACCGGCACCATCATGGCTACTTCGCGGCGCGCACCGGACTCGATCAGCTCGCGGCGCCCCGCTTCCCGGATGTCGCCGGCCTGTGCCCGCAGTACGTCGGCCAGCGGGGTGCCGCGCTCGAGCGCCACCGCCAGCCCGTCCGCGAAGCGCGACAACGCCAGCAACCCGGTCCGGTCCGCGAGCGCGTCGAGCGCGCGGACCAGTGTCTCCCCCGCCCTGGTCTCCGCCAGGACACGTTTCAGTTCGTCGGCCAGGTCGCCCCGGCAGGATCGCGTCACCCGGTCGAGCGCGGCCGCGGGACCTTCGCCGGCCGCGACCGACAACGCCAGCAGCTCGGCCACGGTCGGCAACTCGGCCAGCAGCCGACGCTCACGCCGGCGCACCTGTGAGGTCAGATAGGTGTCTCGGGCAAGCACTCCGAGGACACCGAGAATCAGGCAGAACACCATCATGCCGACCGGGTTGCCCAGGCCGAGCGCGACCGAGACGATCGAGATCACCAGACCGGCGCCGAACGCGAGCGTCCCCCAGAGCAGCTGCTCGATCCGGAACTCCTCCACGGTCCGCTCGATCCCGGCCCGCTGCATCCGCCGGCGGATCGTGTTCGCCCCGCCGAGGATCCGCTCCAGCCTGGCCGCCGCGGACCGCAGCGACGGCCCGAACAGCCGCAGGATCGCGTAGAACGGCGACCGCGAGTCCACCACGCCGACGAACACGTCCGGCGCCCCGAGATCCCGCAGGTACGGCGAGATCCGCTCGTCCACCGTGGGTTTGCGCAGGAACGGCAACCGCAGTACGACGACCAGCAGGCCCGCGCCGAGCAACGCGCCGAGGAAACCACCGAGCAGCATCGGATTCATCGCAGCACCCGCTCCGGCTCGGGCAACCGGCCGATCCGCAGCATCAACCGGTACGCGAGCACGCAGATGACGGCACCCGCGCCGATGATCAGCGCGCCCATCGGGGTGTTGTACCGCTGGATCACGTCGCCTTGGAACGACAGCAACGCCAGCACCAGCCACGGCGCGGCCACCGCGACCCGAGCCCCGTTGATCGACCACGACTGCCGGGACTCGAGCTCGGACCGGGTCCGCGCATCGTCGCGCAGGAACGACGACAGCGACCGCAACAGCCGGCCCAGATCGCCGCCGCCGACCTCGCGCGCGATCCGCAGCGCCTCGACCACACGGTCACCCACCGGGTCGGCCAGCCGCGCCTTCAACCGGTCCAGCGATTCGGCGAACCGGCCCGTCGATGCGTAGTCCGCACCGAACCGCCGGAACGGCTCCCGCAGCGGCAACGGACCCCGCTCACCCACCTGGGCCAACGCCTCCGACAACGACAGCCCAGCCCGAACGGCCGACGCGACGTTGTCCACCACGTCCGGCCACAACTCACGGAACTCGGCCAGCCGCCGACGACCCCTGGCCCGCACCAGCGCGATCGGCAGCCAGCCCGCCATCAACCCGAACACCGCACCGATCGGCAACGCCTTGGACACCAGGAACATCAGCAAGAAGCCGGCCAGCCCGGTGATCACGCAGGCGCCGATGAACGCGCCTGGCGTCAGCCCTTCGATCCCTGCACTCGCAAGCAACTCCCGGCTCTTCCCGCGCAGCCGGCCGTCCGTGCCGGCCACCGCTTCGGACGGCGCCACGAACGCCGCGATGATCAGCAGCAGGCCGACCCCGAAGAACAACCCGATCAGAAGTCCCATCAGCCCACGCTCCGCGGCAGCTCGGTGAGCAGCCCGGCCACGTTGTACCCGGCCTGCTGGAACCGCTCCGCGTGCGGCAGATGCCCCTCGGCCCGGCGTAGATACCCGTCGTACGTGACGAACAGCGACTCGGTCTCGATCGCCTGCTCCTCGACCCGCCCGGTGACCGCGACGATCTCCCGCACCCGCCGATGCCCGTCCGCCGCGATCCCCAGGTGTACGACGATGTCGACGCAGCCCGCCACCGTCGGCAGCACGAACCGGGAGCCGATGTTCTCACCGGCCAGCAGCGGGAGTGTGCACATCTTGGTGAGCGCCTCGCGGGCGGAGTTCGCATGGATCGTGCACATGCCGGGCAGGCCGCTGTTCAGCGCGAGGAGCAGGTCGAGGCACTCCTCGCCGCGCACCTCGCCGACGATCAGCCGGGACGGCCGCATCCGCAGCGACTCCTTGACCAGGTCCCGCAGCCGGACCTCGCCGGTGCCCTCCAGACCGGCCTGCCTGGTCTGCATCGAGACCCAATCGGGGATCGGCAGCTTGATCTCGAAGACCTCCTCGCAGCTGATCACCCGCTCGCTGCCCGGGATCGAGCCGGCCAGCGCGTTCAGCATCGTGGTCTTGCCTGCCTGGGTGCCGCCGGAGACCAGCACATTGAGGCCGACGGCAACGGATGCCTCGAGCACCGCGGCCGCGTGCGGCGTCAGCGAGCCCAGCTGGACCAGGTCGGCCAACCGGGTCGCGCGGACGGTGAACTTGCGGATGTTGATCGCCGCATACCGCTGGGTGATGCCGCCGAGGACGATGTGCACCCGGCTCCCGTCCGGCAGCCGGGCGTCGGTGAACGGCTGCGACACGTCGATCCGGCGACCGGTGGTCTTCAGCATCCGCTCGACCAGGTCGCTGACCTCCTCCTCGGTCAGCACCGTCGTGGTCAGCTCGTGCCGGCCTTCGCGGGCGATGAACACCCGGCTCGGCTCGTTGATCCAGATCTCCTCGACGCTGGGGTCGTCCAGGTAGCGCTGCAGCGGCCCGAAGCCCGCGACCCGGTCGTGCACCTCACGGCTGACCGCCTCCACGTCGCCGATCGGCGGGACCACACCGGTCAGGCTGCGCTCGTCGTACTCCTTCACGACGAGGGCGACGATCGCGTCCACCGCGGCGGGGTCGCGGAGCGGGTCGATACCTTCGCGGCGGACGACGTCACGGACCTGGGCGTCGATCAGCTCGATGGCACCGTCCCAGCCGGATCGGTGCGCGTCGAGTCTGTCCGCTGTCATCGATCTCCCCGTGTATGTCCCGTCTGGTGACCGCGCGGTCACCATGCGCGACCATCCTTTCAACCGCGGGGCACCCGGCGCCACTCGCATCAGGCGCCCTGTGGACAACCGTGACATGCCGAAGGCTCACTCACCGTATCCATCGCCTCACCGCCGGTCCAGAAGATTGCAGCTTGTTGCAATTCAGCGGTAACAGAACGCGGACTCGCGGCGTCGAACCGGGTGTAGGGGACCTCGGGAGGGTGCTTTGACACGGTCTACACAGGACTTCGAGGAGTTCGCGAGAGCGCGAACACCACAGCTGTACCGGTCGGCCTGGCTGTTGGCCGGCGAGCATCACGCGGCCGAGGACCTGGTCCAGGAGACGCTGGCCAAGCTGTACCGGGCCTGGCGGCGGGTGGAGCAGGCCGACAACCCGGCGGCGTACGCCCAGACCGTGCTGGCGCGGACGTACATCTCCCAGCGGCGGCGCCGCAGCTCCACCGAGCGCCCGGTGGAGCGGACCCCCGACCGCGTGGACTACCCCGGCGACCACGAACTGCGCCTGTCCCTGCTGCAGGCGCTGGAAGAGCTGTCCCCGCTGGACCGTGCAGTGCTGGTCCTGCGGTACTTCGAGGACCGCAGCACGGAGCAGGTCGCGCAGGACCTCGGTAAGAACACCGGTGCGATCAGGACGCGTACGTCGCGCGCGCTCGGCCGCCTTCGGGCCGTCCTCGGCGACGAGGCCGTCCACCTGACCGCACATTGAGCTGGGAGCACCATGACCAACCTTCACGACAGCCTCCCCGACCTGATGCGCCGGGCCACCGAGGACCTCCAGCCGGCCACTCCCGAGCTGGTTGCCCGGGGCATCCGTCGCGGCAAGGTCCTGCGCCGTCGCCGGACCGCGCTGGCCGGCCTGTCCAGCGCAGCCGCCGTACTGGCGACTGTCGGCATCATCGTCGGCAGCACCCAACTGCTGGAGCACGGAGCAGCGCCTGCTGTTCAGCCGGCCGGTCCGCCGAGTGCACACCACTCGACGCGGTTGGCCAAGATGAGTCCTG
This sequence comes from Kribbella sp. NBC_00709, assembly GCF_036226565.1. GTDB lineage: Bacteria > Actinomycetota > Actinomycetes > Propionibacteriales > Kribbellaceae > Kribbella. The sequence continues at coordinate 4,747,897 of NZ_CP108996.1, read as the reverse complement.
CGGAGACTCTGGCCGCACTACTGCCCAAGAGCCTCCACCGCGCGAACGCCACTACCTCCGCCGACGGCACCCTGTCCGTGGTGTTGGACGACGGCAATGGCGCCGGACTGCTCACGGTGGACATGATGACCGCGCAGCCGAACACCAACTGCAACGGATCCCCCGCCGGCGCCTGCACCGTCCAGCCGGACGGCTCCGTGTACGTCGCGTACGCCAACCGGCCGCTCTATCCAGATGCCAACCCCGGCGGCATCACGGTGACCACTGTGGAGCAGTTCTACCCGGACGGGCGACAGATCAGCATCAGCAACTACAACGCACCGAGAGACCAGGGCGTGGAGCACAGCCGGCCTGCTCCGATCCTGTCGATCGCACAGCTGACCCAGATCGCTCGCAGCAACCAGTGGGTGTACCCGCCGCGTGTGTCTTAGCGGTGCACCAGGGTGTGTTCGAAGGAGTACCTGCTCGCGCGGTACAGGTGAGCGCCGTACTCGACCGGTTGGCCGTGGTCGTCGTACGTGATGCGAGTGGTCGCGAGAAGCGGTGAGCCCGGCTCCTCTGCCAGCAGCCGTGACTGCTCGGGTGTTGCCGGGATGGCGGAGATGGTCTGGTGCGCGACCTTGAGCCGGACGCCCTCGGCCCGCAGCAGTTGGTAGAGCCCTCGCTCGGCCAGCGTGGTCGGGTCGGTCTCGAGGAGGTCCGGCGGCAGCCAGTTGCGCATCAGGGCCAGCGGCTCGCCATCTGCGCGGCGGAGTCGCTCCAGGCGCAGCACTCGGTCGCCCTGCTCGCACTGCAGTGCAGTGGCCACCTCTGCGGTCGCAGGCGAGATCCCGAACCGCAGTACCTCGGTTTCGGGCTTGCGGCGCGCGGCCGCGAGGTCGTCGTACAGGCTGGTCAGTTCGAGCGAGCGGCGGACCTGACCGGAGTTTCCGACCACCTGGGTGCCGACGCCGCGTTTGCGGACGAGCAGGCCCTGGTCGACCAGGCGCGCGATCGCCTGCCGCACGGTGGGCCGGCTGAGCCCGTACGCCTCGGCGAGGTCCACCTCGTTGCTCAGCCGGGACCCGACCGGCAGTTCACCGCCCTGGATGGCCGCTTCGAGCTGCTGCGCCAGCTGCACGTGCAACGGCGTCCGGCTGTTCCGATCGACCTGGATCTGGACGGTACTCATGGGCACATCCTGAAGGCTGGACCCGATTCCGTCGACCCACCACCCGGATTTGATCACATCATCGAATGTCCTCGACACGCACCGGACGATGCTCCTCGTACGACGCCATCGCCGCCAGTGCGACCTGCAACGCGTTCCGAGCGTCCTGCCCGGTCACCGGCGGTACGCCGTTCGTCCGCACCACGTCCGCGAAGTCAGCGAGCTCCTGCACGTACGCGTCGTGGAACATCTCCTCGTCACTCCGCAGCGTCTGCTGGTGTACTCCGTCCACGTTGTAATGCAGCAGCGCGCTACCGGCGAGCTGACCGGCGACGACCATGCCTTCACTGCCGAACACCTCGCCGCGGACGTCGTACCCGTAGTACGACGAGAAGTTCGCCTCCGCCGTCGCGATCGCGCCGTTGTCGAACGTGATCACCACGACCGCGGTGTCGAGGAACCCGTTGTCCTTGTACTGCGGCTCCACCAGCGCATCCGCCGTCGTGAACACCTCGACCGGCCGGGCACCGGGATTGAGCCAGAGCAGCGTGTCGAAGTCGTGGATCAGCGTCTCGCGGAAGATCGTCCACTGCGGAATCCGGTCGGCGTACGGCAGGCCGCCCGGACGGCCGGGATCGCGGGTGATCGAGCGCATCAGCCGCGGCGTCCCGATACCGCCGTTCGCGATCGTCCGGTGCGCCGCCGCGAAGTCCTTCGCGAACCGACGGTTGAAGCCGACCTGGAACGGGACGCCCGCACGGTCCGTCGCGGCGATCGCCTGATCCAGCTCCGCCAGCGTCAGCGAGGCGGGCTTCTCGCACCAGACCGCCTTGCCGGCCTCGGCCGCGCGCACGATCAGCTCCGGATGGGCGACCGCGAGCGAGGTGATCACCACGCCGTCGAGCTCGGGATCCTTCAGCAGCTCGTCGACGGTCAGGGGTTGGGCGTCGTACCGCGCCGCCAGTCGCTGTGCCGCCTCCGGCCTGGTGTCGGCGACCGCTACCAGCTCGGTGCCGGGCACATGCCGCGCGATGTTGCCAGCATGCATCGTGCCGATCCGGCCGGCTCCGATCAACCCCAGCCGCACCACCCGCAGCCCGTGGTCTGTACGCATCCTCAAAGTTAACCCTAGACCCGACTGGTACGGCGGTACTCCGACGGCGACTGTCCTGTCTGCGCGCTGAACACCCGACTGAGGTAGAACGCACTGCGGTAGCCGGTGTGCTCGGCGATGACCTGCAGCGTGTCATCGGACTCGGTCAGCAGCTCACGAGCCTTCTGCAGCCGCAGGTCCCGCAGGTAGGCGACCGGAGTGACGCCACGGACATCCCGGAACCGCCTGGAGAGCTGCGGCGGGCTGATACCGAGTGCGGACGCCAGCTCACTCAACGACAGCTCTGGTGAGGCGTAGTGCTCCAGCAGATACGTCATCGCACTGTGGACCAGACGGTCTTGCGGAGAGCGGGCGCGGCGCAGCATCAGGACGAGGTCAGTAACAACATGCGTGGCGATCGCGGTGTTGGCGTTCTCGAGCAGGGCGAGGTTGCCGCGGAGCCGGTCCAGGTCCCGGAGTCGGGTGCAGCCAGGGCGTGGTTCCAGCGAAGTGGTGAAGCGGGCGTGGAAGAACGACGTCCGGGTGCGCATGCGACGGCGGAGCGTGCCACCGGGTGGGCAGACGACGACATCGCCGAACTTGGCGGTCCCGTGTGCGTCACCGACCTCGTAGTCGAAGGAGCCGGCGATCGGGAGCAGGAGGCACCAGGTGTCGTAGGTGTCGACCGCGAGGCTGAACCGGGACCGGAGCGGCGCGACCAGGTAGCCGTCCAACGCGAGCATGGCAAGAAAATACATGGAGATGCTCAGGACGGCTATTTTCTAGGATACCGAGACTGCTGCAGAGTGCATGACATGGTCGATGTCTGCGTGTACGGAGGAACCGCCGCGGGTTGTGTCGCGGCGATGACGGCGCATCAGGAAGGCGCGTCGGTGGTGCTGGTCGAGCCGAGTCGCTGGCTCGGCGGGATGCTGGGCGCGGGGATCAAGCCGGCGCAGGACTGCCCGATCCCGGCCGCCGCGGGCGGCCTGACGCGGGACCTGGTGTTCGGCTTCGGTGATCATCCGCACGACGTCCTGCGCGCGTTCCACCAGTGGATCGCCGCGACCGGCATCGAGGTGATCTTCGAACGCCGCGTGCGATCGGTGACACGCACCGGCAACCGGATCACCTCCATCCAGCTCGAGACCTCATCGCCGGACCGGTGGGGCGTACCTCTGCCGGCTGCCGACTCGATCCCGGACCGCGAGGTCCACGCCGAGGTCTTCATCGACGCGTCGTACGAGGGCGACCTGATGGCCCTCTCCGGTGTCCCCTACCGGACCGGACGCGAGTCACAGGAGACCTTCGGCGAGGAGGTCGCGGGAGTCCGTCCGGTGACCAACTGGACCCCGATCGACCCGTACGTCGTGCCGGGCGACAGCACCAGCGGACTACTACCGCTGGTAGAGGAGGATCACGGTCTGCCGATAGGTGCAGGCGACGACTACACGCAGGCCTACAACTATCGCTTCTACGTCACCACAGACCCCGCCAAGCGCGTGGAGCTCACCCCGCCTGACAGCTACTCACCGGCCGACTACGAGCTCGTCCGCCGATACCTGGAGCACGCCGAAGACCTGTCCGGCATCTTCCCCGGCTGGCTCAACTCAGGCGAGTACAACTACCAGCGTGGGTCTCTCATCACCAACGCTCCGCTCGGACTGAGCCGCGAGTACCAGGACGGCAACTGGGACGTCAGGGCGCGCATCTGGCGTCAGCACCTCGACTACCTCCGCGGACTCCGCCATTTCCTGTCCACGGACCCCAGCGTGCCTGCGGCCTTCCGTACGGCGACAGCGGCGTACGGGCTGGACGGGAGCGTCTTCCCGGAGACTGAGGGCTGGCCGACGCAGCTGTACATCCGGGTGTGCCGACGGCTCGCCGGTCAGTACACGATCACCCACGCCGACGTGATCAACCAGGCCGAGCCACCGGACAGCGTCGGCCTCGCTCTGTTCGGCGTCGACGTCTATCCGGTACGCCGGATCGCCAGCCGCAACCCATCTGGTCAACTGGGCGTGGCCACCGAGGGTGACATGTTCATCGGCGGCCATCTGGGCACCGGTCAGCCCTACCCGATCCCCTACCGGGCCATCACCCCACAGCAGAGCGACTGTGCCAACCTCCTCGTCCCGGTCTGCCTGTCCGCCTCCCACATCGGGTACGCCGCGACGCGAATGGAACCCGTCTTCTGCGTCCTCGCAGAGTCCGCCGCCGTCGCCGCAGTGCAGTCCCTCCGAGCGCAGACCGACGTACAGCAGGTCGACGTCGACAAACTGCAGGCCCGCCTACTCGAACGTGGGCAAGTGCTTAGCTGGGGGTAGACCGAGAGGAGCCATCTCATGTGGCTGAACCCTGCTGATGCCCGGCTCGAGGATCTGCTGAGCGTGGTCAAGGACCAGACCGATCCGGACGACTACCCGTACGCCGCGGCCGTCGAGCAACAGGTCCCGATGTACGACGCGGCGCGGGTCCGGGCCGCGGATCCCCGCGCGGTGCAGACCGAGTTCGTCCGGGCGTTCGCCGACGGCCCGGGGATCATCGTCCTGAAAGGTGCCTTCGGCAACGAGGTGGTCGACGCCACGACCGCCGAGTTCAACCGGCTGATCGACGAGCAGCATCGGACCGGCGTCGCGGCCGGCGACCATTTCGCGAAGCCGGGCGCGAACGACCGGGTCTGGAACGCGCTCGAGAAGCTTGCGATCGGTGCGCCCGAGGTGTTCACGGCGTACTACGCGAACGACCTGCTCGCGCTGGTGTCGGCCGCTTGGCTCGGACCGGCGTACCAGGTCACTTCGCAGGTGAACGTGGTGAACCCGGGCGGCGACGGGCAGACGGTGCACCGCGACTACCACCTGGGATTCCAGTCCGACGAGGTCGCGGCGCAGTACCCGGAGCACGTCCATCGGCTGTCGGCCGTGCTCACCTTGCAGGGAGCGGTCGCACACTGTGACATGCCGGTGGAGTCGGGGCCGACGTTGTACCTGCCGCACTCGCAGAAGTACGCCCTGGGATACCTGGCGTACCGGCGGCCGGAGTTCCAGGCGCACTTCGTGGAGAACCACGTGCAGTTGCCGCTGGACAAGGGCGACGCGGTGTTCTTCAACCCGGCGCTGTTCCACGCCGCCGGGAGCAACCGTTCGGCCGGCATCCAGCGGATGGCGAACCTGCTGCAGGTCTCGTCCGCCTTCGGCCGCGCGATGGAGAGCATCGACCGGGCCAGGATGGCACAAGCGGTCTATCCCGCACTGCTCACGCTGACCGATCCGGCGGCCGCCGAGAACGTGATCGCGGCGACGGCCGAGGGCTACGCGTTCCCGACCAACCTCGATCGCGACCAGCCGATCGGCGGGCTCGCGCCACAGTCCCAGGCCGACGTTCTGCGCTCCGCGGTCACGCAGCGTTGGCGCCCGGAGGAGTTGCATCAGGCGCTCGCCGGGCACGCCGTCCGGCGACAGACACATGACAGAAACGCGTGAACGTTCGGTGAACCGAGTCCGGATCACGGGCAGCCGCTGTCCGATCGGAGTGATCGTCAGGCAGGATGGCGCGTTCGCCGTCTGAGCTGAGGGCTACCCTTACCGGCGGAACACGCGCCTCTTGGACACCGCCGTACGCCGCCCGTGCGGCCGACCCTCGAAGGAGAAGGCATGGAACCGCTGCGGATCGGGATCCTCGGTGCCGCCCGGATCTCGGGCCGGGCCATTGTCGAGCCGGCCAAGCTGACCGGCGCCCGGCTGGTCGCGGTCGCCGCGCGCGACGAAGGCCGCGCCGCGGCCTTCGCCGCCGAGCACGGGGTCGAACGGGTACATCCGTCGTACCAGGCCCTGCTCGACGATCCCGAGGTCGAGGCGATCTACAACCCGCTGGCCAACGGCCTGCACGGGCCGTGGAACCTCAAGGCGCTTGCCGCGGGCAAACATGTGCTGACCGAGAAGCCGTCGGCCAGCAACGCCGCCGAGGCGCTGCAGGTGCGCGACGCCGTCCGGTCGTCCGGCCTGGTCTTCATGGAGGCGTTCCACTACGCGTACCACCCGGTGATGCGCCGGCTGCTGGAGCTGGTCTCGAAGGGCGAGCTCGGCGATCTGCAGCACGTCGAGGCGACCATGGTGATGCCGCCGCCACCGGAGGACGACCCGCGCTGGTCGCTGCCGCTGGCCGGCGGTGCTGTGATGGACGTCGGTTGCTACGCGCTGCACGCGCAGCGGATGTTCGCGCCGTACGCCGGTGGCGCGCCGAAGCTGCTCAGCGCGCGTGCAGGCGAGCGCAAGCGGATGCCTGGTGTGGACGAGTGGCTGAACGCCGACCTGGAGTTCCCGAACGGCGCGACCGGCGCGGTCCGGACCAGCATGGCTGCGGACGAGGTCGAGTTCAGCCTCAAGGTCATCGGCAGCCGGGGCGAGGCGTTCGCACCGTTCTACGTGCTGCCGCAGCGCGACGACCGGGTGGTGGTGACGACCAAGGAGGACACCTGGGTCGAGCACCGCGGCACCCGTACGTCGTACACGTATCAGCTGGAGGCCTTCACCGGAGCGGTCCGCAATGGCGCTCCGGTGCTGACCGACGTCGACGACGCGCTGGCGACGATGGAGCTCATCGACGCCTGCTACCTCGCGGCCGGGATGACTCCGCGACCGGTGTCTGCAGTCTGACCGCTGCGGTCGGCGACCGCGTGCGCGAACGCCTGGATGAACGGGTGTGGTCGCGAGCCGTCGCCGGCCAGCTCCGGCTGGAACAGGGTTGTCAGGTAGAACGGGTGGTCGGGCAGCTCGGCGATCCGGGGATCGCCGGCGTCGTCGAACCCGCTGAAGACCAGGCCGTGCTCGCGGAGGAGATCGAGCCTGGTGGTGTCCAGACCGTACGAGCAGTGGTAGCGCTCCATCGACCGCTCGACGCCCAGGAGCGCGGCCGCCCGGGTGCCCGGGACAACCTGGATCGCGCCCTCGTGACCGTCGAGTGAGCATGCCATCGGGACGATCAGCAGGTCGTCGGCATCCGGGGTGCTCTCGCCGTGCTGGACGTTCGTCGCGCCGCAGACGGTGCGGGCGAACTCGAGCATCGCGTGCTGGAACCCGGCACACGTGCCGAGGAACGGGATGCCCTGCTCGCGGGCGATCCGGATCGCGGTGATCGCGCCCGCCTCACTGCGGTACGGGCTGCCCGGGAGCAGCCAGACCCCGTCGAAGCCTTCGAGCGCCTCGTCGACCTGCTCGGTCGGGACCCAGTAGACGTCGAAGTCGAGGTGGTCGCGGTCCCGCAGGCTGTCGAACAGCGCGGGGAGGCGGACGTGCGAGCGGACATGCGGCGAACGGTCGGCGACGAGGGCGATGCGTCCGGAGTAAGCGGTCATGGCTCCATCCTCACCGCGAGATCGGCATCAGCGCCAACGATGATCTCTGCACGGTCCATAAGCAATACTGATCCCCGTGGATCCTCACCTGCTGCGGACGTTCGTGACGGTGGCCGAGTGCGGCTCGTTCTCCGCCGCCGCGGAACGCCTCGGCTACACCCAGTCAGCCGTCTCCCAGCACATCTCCGCCCTCGAGAACGACCTGGGTACGCCGCTCCTCCGCCGACGCCCCGTCGTCCCGACCCCCTCCGGCGAACGCCTCCTCGAACACGCCGCCCCCATCCTGCTCCGCCTCGACGCGGCCCGAGCCGACGTCCGCCGAGCCGTCACCGCCCCTCCCACCACCCTCACCCTCGCCACCACTCCGCTGGCCGCTGGTTCGGGTCGCAGCGTGCTGTCTGTCGCCTTGCGGCAGGTGCGTCGCGTGCATCCCGGCACCGAGGTCACCCTGACGGTTTGTGGGCGGGACGAGGTTGTGGAGGGTGTGGCCGCCGGAACCTTCGCGCTCGGGTTGGTCGACGGAGTGGCTGCACCGAGCGATCCGCTCCGGCTCTCGGACACCGTGCGCCTGCGGACCTCGCCGGTCGCTCACGACGACCTGATCGTTGCCCTCCCCAACGATCACCCGCTGGCGGGCCGGCGAGGCCTCTCGCTGAAAGACCTCGCCGACGCCCGCTGGATCGACGCACCCGACATCGCCACGCCGCTCCCGGTCCTCCGCACGACCACCGGTTCCAACGGCTTCCGGCCGGCCTTCACCTACACCGGCACCGACGTGCACACCCTCCTGACCCTGATCGCCGACGGTCACGGCCTGGCCGTTCTCCCTCGATCGACCGAAGCACCCCACCTCGCCGCCGTCCCGCTCACCGGCCCGCGCCTGGTCCACCGCACAGAGCTCCTCCACGGCCATCTGTCCGAACCAGCCGCTGCGGCCCTAGCTGCCGCACTCTCCAAGTAGCTGCTCGAGACCGGCGCGGGTCATCGGCCGATCGAGGACACCGACAGCCTCCCGCTCGGCGAACGCCGCGTGGTCGGTGTCTTGTGGATCGATCGCTTCGCAGATCGCGTTGTGCGCCCAGTTGAGCCAACTGGTGATCGCCACACCGAACGACGACAGGTCCAGCTGCGGCCAATCGCCGTACCCCTCGCGGAACGCCGCCAGCGCCTTCGGGTTGATGGCCGGCCGCATCACCCACTGGGTCAGCGCCGACCCCAGCTCGAGCGCGGGAGTCATCGAGCCGGTGAAGTCCCACTCCATCACGATCAGCTCGTCGTCACGCCCCAGCCGGACATGCGTCGGGATCAGGTTGCTGTTGCACAGGATCAGCTCGCCCGGATCGACCTCGGTCTCGATCGTCTGCAGATCGAGCCAGGCAGGCAGGATCGCCTCGAGCCGATCGGTCCACGGCTTGCCGACTGTCCGGGCTCGCTCCAGCAGCTTGTCCCACTCCGACTCGGGCCGCCGCCAGACGATGTACGGATTCATCGGCGTCTCGGTCGGGATCGCCAGCGCATGCAGCTTCCCGTACGCCGTACCCGCCCGCCTGGCAACGTCCGCGGACACCGGCAACGCTGGCGACGGCCCGACCTCGAGCCATTCGTGAACTCGCCAGTTCTGGGCCTGCACGGATTCGATCAGTAGGCCGCGGGGGCTTCGGACCCCGACCGGCGCAGATACGCCTTCGGCGACCGCGGCATCCCGCAGGCGAGCACCGAGCTCGGCCTGCTCGTTGGTGATCCAGTCGAAGACGGTGACCGCCAACCAGCGGCCACGGTCGGTCGTGACATCCCAGCACCGGCCCATGGCCGTGAACGAAACAGGTCTGGGCGCGGCGGTCACCGCGCCCAGACCGAATGCTTCAGCCAGTTCCTCCGCCAGTCCGTCAGGTGCGGCAGGCGCCGCGGCGACCCGGCGTTCGACCTCGGCCTTCAACGCCGGCCAGTCACGCACGCCGTACTCCGCGGCCAAGGCCCGCTGCGCCTCGGCCAGCGACGTTTCCGGCCGGGCATCACGCAGTACCGCCAGCAGATCCTTGGCTTCCTTGCGCAGGAACTCGATACTCGGCCGATCAGGCAGCAGCTTCACAACGCATCCTCTCGCGCCCGGACTCGCACGGGCCACAAGAGAGCGTCAGCAGCTCAGGCCAGAGGGAACGTGAGGTGGCTTCCAGCCTTCCGGCGAGTCTCGACGCGTCCTCACGACGCCCTCAAGAAGTTACCCAACCTCACCTCGCCGGTCAACGGCCGCTATTTCCGCGCCTGTTTGGTCGGCGGGATGATCGCGCTGTCGCTCGGGTTCGGTTTCGGCTGTTTGGGTTGCTTCGGCTTGCGGACTTCGCGTCCGCCCTTGTTCTTCGACATGACGCACTCCGGGGCTTGATGATCGCGGAATTCGGACGGGCCGACGGCCCTGCCTGCGCCGCGGTACTCCTCATGCCCCGGGGGTCGTCTTCGACGCTACACCCAAACCCGCCGATCAGTCGTGGGTGGGGAAGCCGAGGTTGATGCCTCCGTGGGACGGGTCGAGCCAGCGTGAGGTGACGACCTTGCCGCGGGTGAAGAAGTGCACGCCCTCGGTGCCGTGCGCGTGCGTGTCGCCGAAGAGCGAGTTCTTCCAGCCTCCGAACGAGTAGTAGGCCATCGGGACCGGGATCGGTACGTTGATGCCGACCATTCCGACCTCGACCTCGTTCTGGAACCGCCGCGCCGCGCCGCCGTCGTTGGTGAAGATCGCGGTCCCGTTGCCGTACGGGTTCGAGTTCACCAGCTCGAGCGCATCGTCGTACGACGCTGTGCGGAGGACCGACAGCACCGGGCCGAAGATCTCGTCGGTGTAGATCGACATCTCCGGGGTGACCTTGTCGAACAGGGTCGGACCGAGCCAGAACCCGTCGTCCGCGCCGTCGAAGTCACCCGCGCGACCGTCGACGACGAGCTCGGCGCCTTCCTCGACGCCCGCCGCAACGTACCCGGAGACCTTGTCCCGGTGCTGACCGGTGACGAGTGGGCCCATGTCGCAGCCGCGCGTCCCGTCGCCGGTCCTCAGCTTCGCCATCCGGTCCGTGATCTTGCCGATCAGCTCGTCCGCGATCGGCTCGACGGCGACCAGCGCCGAGATCGCCATGCAGCGCTCGCCGGCCGAACCGAACCCGGCGTTCACCGCGGCGTCCGCGGCCAGGTCCAGGTCCGCATCCGGCAGCACGATCATGTGGTTCTTCGCGCCGCCGAGGGCCTGCACCCGCTTGCCGTTCCGGGTGCCGTTCTCGTAGACGTACCGGGCGATCGGGGTCGAGCCGACGAACGAGACCGACTTGATGTCCGGGTGCTCGAGCAGCCGGTCGACGGCCTCCTTGTCGCCGTGCAGCACGTTCACCACACCGTCCGGCAGGCCGGCCTCCTTCCACAGCCCGGCCATCGCGTTCGCCGCCGACGGGTCCTTCTCGGACGGCTTGATCACCACACTGTTGCCGCAGGCAACCGCGATCGGGACGAACCACATCGGCACCATGGCCGGGAAGTTGAACGGCGAGATCACCGCGCAGACACCGAGCGGCTGGCGGATCGAGTACACGTCGACCTTGGTCGACACGCCCTCGCTGAAGCCGCCCTTGAGCAGCTGCGGAATGCCGCAGGCGAACTCGATCACCTCGAGCCCGCGGGTCACCTCACCGAGCGCGTCGGACAGCACCTTGCCGTGCTCGGCGGTGATGATCGCCGCGATCCGCTCCTTGTCCCGGTTGACCAGCTCGCGGTACGCGAACAGCACCTGGGCGCGCTTGGTCAGCGAGGTCCGGGCCCAGGCCTTCGACGTCTCGTGAGCGACCTTGACGACCTCGTCGACCGTGGCCGCCGAGGCCAGGTCCAGCTCACCCGTGACCTGACCTGTCGCCGGGTTGTAGACCTTGCTGGTCCGCTCGGCCACCCCGGTCCACGAGCTGCCGCCGACCAGGTGGGTGATGCGCTTGATCTGAGTACTCACGTTGTTTCCTCACTGCCGGATTGCTGAAGGTATTTCATCCGAGGACCTTGCCGCGGTCGGCCAGGGCGACGTCGGCGGGCTTTCCCGTCTGCAAGGACTCCAGGCCAGCTTCGCAGACGGCCGCCGCCGCGTAACCGTCCCAGGCGCCCGGGCCGTCGATCTCGCCGCGCAGGGTCGCGTCGACCCAGCGCTGCACCTCGAGGTCGTACGCCTGCTCGAACCGCACCCGGAAGTCGGCCGGCATCGCACCGCCCCACTGCCCACCGGCGCGGGTGAACACGCCGGACCCGAGCCCGATCGTCGCACTTCCGCGCTCGGCCACCGCCTCACACCGCACCTCGTACCCGACCTGGAAGTTCACGAACACCTCCACGTCGGCCATCGCGCCGTTCGCCAGCTCGAACACCGCCAGCTGCGGATCGCGTACGCCGTCGCCCACCAGGCTGGTCGGCTTCGGGGTGTGCACGGTGATCCGGGTGATCTCGTCGCCGAACAGCCACCGCGCGACATCCACCTCGTGCACCATCGAGTCCCGGACGATCATCTCGCTGCGGAACGTCGGCGGCGCCGACTTGTTCCGATGCACGTTGTGGAGCAGCAACGTCCGCCCCAGCTCACCCGAATCGAGCAGCTGCTTCAAAGCGGCGTACTCCGGGTCGAACCGGCGCATGAACCCGACCTGGATCAGCTGCCGGCCGCCCTTGTGCTCGGCCTCGACCACCTCCAGCGCCGATGCGGCGTCCATGGTCAGCGGCTTCTCGCACAGCACCGGCTTCCCGTGCTCCAGGCAGGCGAACAGCTGCTCGGCGTGCGCGAACCCCGGCGACGCCAGGATCACCGCGTCGACGTCGTCGGCCGCGATCAGGTCGAGCGGATCCTCGACCACCCGCACGGAGCTCGCCGACCCGCCGGAGAGCCTCCTGGCCAGTGCCTCGGCCCGCGGGTGGTCGGCATCCGATACCGCGACCAGGCGGGCACCAGAGGTCTTCCGGGCCACCCGCTCGGCGTGGTCGGAACCCATCACGCCCACGCCGACGATCCCGACCCGCAGCTGGGTCATATTCTGTCCTCCGGCCTTGCATCGTTGACGACGACTTCGGGGTTGACGTCCCGGAGTTCGTGGCTGAGCGCCTCGAGCTCGGAGCCGCCGGCCATCTCGGTGGTCAGTTGCTCCAGCGTGATGTCGGCCCGGTGCACATCGAGCGCGACCCGGCCGAGCTTCAGTACGACGAAGTGGTTGCCGACCAGGTACGCGTGGTGCGGGTTGTGGGTGATGAAGATGACTCCGATGCCCGCGTCGCGCGCCTTCACGACGTACTTCAGGACGACCCCGGACTGGTTCACGCCGAGGGCCGCGGTGGGCTCGTCCAGGATCAGCACCTTCGCGCCGAAGTGGATCGCGCGCGCGATCGCGACACACTGCCGCTGACCGCCGGACAGCTTGCCGACCGGCTGCTCCAGGTTGGGGATCGAGATCCCCATCTTGGTCAGCTCCTCCGCGGCGATCCGCTTCATCGCGGCCGTGTCCAGCTGCCCGAACGGGCCCCTGGTGATCTCGTTGCCGAGGAAGAAGTTCCGCCAGACCGACATCAGCGGCGCGAGCGCGAGGTCCTGGTACACGGTCGCGATCCCGCTGTCCAGCGACTCCCGCGGCGAGGAGAAGTGCCGCTCCTCGCCGTTCACCGACATCCGGCCCGAGGTGTAGTCGTGCAGGCCGGCGATGATCTTGATCAACGTCGACTTGCCCGCGCCGTTGTCGCCGAGCACGCAGGTGATCTCACCCTGGCGGACCGACAGCGACACGCCGCGCAGCGCATGTACGTTGCCGTAGCTCTTGCCGCACTCCTCCAGGTGGATGATCGGCGTGGTCGGGCTGGTCGACGCCTCGGACGCGAAGCTGTTCGTGGTGGTCACCGCGCTTCCGCCCTGTTCTTGACGACGAGGTTGACGATGGTTGCCAGCAGCAACATTGCGCCGAGGAAGGCCTTGAACCAGTCCGGGTTCCAGCGGGCGTAGACGACGCCGAGCTGGACCATGCCGAAGATCAGCGCCCCGATCGCGCCGCCGACGACCGAGCCGTAGCCGCCGGTGAGCAGGCATCCGCCCACGACCGCGGCGATGATGTAGAGGAACTCCTTGCCGACGCCCTCACCCGACTGCACCACGCCGTTCTGGATGAACAGCAACTGCATGCCGGTGAACCAGGCGAAGAAGCCCACAGTCATGAACAGGCCGATCTTGACCTTCCGCACCGGTACGCCGACCGCGCGGGCCGCCGCCGCGTCACCGCCGACGGCGAAGATCCAGTTGCCGATCTTCGTCTTCAGCAGCACCCAGGCGGCGATCGCGACGAAGACGATCCACCACACGATCAGGATCTTGATGGTGATCCCGCCGATCTTGAACTCGGACGCGAACACCGCCTTCGCGGAGCTGAATCCGTCCATGTCGCTGATCGAGTTCGACGCGACCGCGCCGGACGCGAGCCGGGTGACGGCGAGGTTGATGCCTTGCAGGATGAAGAACGTACCGAGCGTCACCAGGAAGCTCGGCAGGCCGGTCCGCATCAGCAGCCAGCCGTTGAAGGCGCCGATGGCCAGCGCGAGCACGAGCGCGGCCAGCACGCCCACCCAGACGTTCAGGCTGAACTGGTAGGCGAGCAGACCCGCGGTCAGACCCGCGGTCGTCACCGCGACTCCGGCCGACAGGTCGAACTCGCCGCCGATCATGAGCAGCGACACCGGCACGGCCATCACACCGATCAGCGCGGCCTGGTACAGGATCGTGCCCGTGTTGTTGATGTCCCGGAACGGCGCCGCCGTGATCAGGAAGAACACCAGGATGACCGCCGCCCCCACCAGGGATCCGATCTCAGGGCGGCTCAGCAGCCGGGCGCTGATCGAGCGGGACGCGACGCGGTCGTCGGCCGTCGTCGGCGATGTGATGGACGATGCCATGACAGTGCCTCAGCGCGTCCCGGCCGTGGCGTACTTCTCCACAGCGTCGATGTTGGACTTGTCGATGAAGGCCGGCCCGGTCAGCGTCGCGTCGCCGCCGCCGATGGTGTCGCCGTTGGTCTTGTACAGCCAGATCGCGTCGATCGCGAGGTAGCCCTGCAGGTACGGCTGCTGGTCGACGGCGAACTGGACGGTGCCGTCCTTGACCGCCTTGGCCATCTCCTTGCTCATGTCGAAGCTGCCGATCTTGGCCGCCGAGCCGGCGTCCTTGGCCGCCTGTACCGCGGTCAGCGCGATGCCGGCGTTCAGCGCGACGACATAGTCGGCGTCCTTGTCGGTCTGCAGCTTGGAGGTGATCGTCGCCTGCGTGCCCGGCTGGTCGGTCCCGTTGACGTTCAGGTTCTCGACGTTGCCGAACTTGTCCTTGATGCCCTGGCAGCGGGCCTCGAGGCTGACGTTGCCCTGCTCGTGGATGACGCAGATGACCTTCTTCGCGCCGAGCTGCTTGAGCTTCTCACCGGTCGCCTGTCCCGCGATCCGCTCGTCCTGGCCGAAGTACCCGATCGCGCCGGTGCCCTTCCAGGAGTCCAGGCCGCCGTTCAGCACGGTCACCGGGATGCCCGCCGCGATCGCCTTCTTCACGTTCGGGATCACCGCGTCGGGTTTGTTCAGGGTCACCGCGATGCCGTCGACCTTCGAGTCGATCGCGGTCTGCACCAGGTTCGCCTGCGCGGCGCCGTCCGGGTCGGAGGAGTACTGGAGCTCGATGTTGTCCTTCTTCGCGGCGGCCTCGGCGCCGCGCCGGACGATGTCCCAGAACGTGTCACCGGGCCCCGAGTGGGTGATCAGCGCCACCTTCATCCGCGGGGTGTCCGCGACGTTGCCGCCGCCGCTGCTCGAACTCTGTTCCTCCTGCTTGCCCCCGGAGGAACTGCAGGCGGCCAACGCTGCGGCGAGTGCGAACACCGCACCGGCAGCCACCGCCTTCTTCTGCCACCGAATCATGACTCCAACCAGCCTTTCGGATGCCACGGCTACGCCGCGGAGTTGCGTGGGACCAGAGAGTTCACACTCTGCTGGCCGTCATCTCGATTCGCCACCCCCGTGGGATCTCAGATAAGCCAACGTGCGTTCCGCGATCGGCAACGGCACGTCGGGTGCGCAGGGATACATGTCCTGCTCGACGATCGCGAACACGTCCACGTCGAGCGCTGCCAACGCAGCCAGCACCGGCGGCAGCTCGGGTACGCCGTTCGGCGGCTCACACATCACGCCCCGTCGTACGGCCTCGTCGAAGCTGAGCCCGTCGACCTCGGCCAGAACCTCGGGATCGACCTGCTTCAGATGGACGTAGCCGATCCGGTCCGGGTACTTCTGGATCAGCTCCAGGTTGTCGCCACCGCAGTAGCTGATGTGGCCGGTGTCCAGGCACAGGTTCACGTACTCGCCGTCGGTCTCCTCGAGGAGACGCTCGACGGTGTCCTGGGTGTCCACATGCCCGTCGGCGTGCGGGTGGTACTGCGTCTGCAGACCGAACTCCTCCGCCAGCCGACGACCCAGCTCGGTCACCGCGCGCCCGTGCCGGGCCTGACCCTCGTGGTCCAACCGCTCCTCGACGGCCTCGCCGTCGTCACCGCGCCACATCGACGGCATCACGACCAGGTGCTTGGCGCCCATCGCCGCGGTCAGCTCGGCCGTCCTGGCGACATCGCGCCACGTCGACTCCCAGCCGTCCGGCCGGTGCAGCTGCTCGAACGTCGTACCGGCGGTCATCGTGAGTCCATGCCGGTCCAGTTCGTCCTTCAGCCGGACGGGATCCGTCGGCAGGTAGCCGTACGGCCCGAGCTCGATCCGGGTGTACCCGGCTGCGGCGACCTCGTCGAGGAACCGCGTCCACGGGGTCTGCTGCGGATCATCGGCGTACCAGACACCCCAGGAGTCCGGTGCGGTGCCGATGTTCACGGTGCCCATCAGCGGTCGCCCCTGGGCGGAGCGAGGTACCAGCGCTGAGCCTTCTTGGACTCCTCGTACTCCGCCCGTGCCGCCGAGGTCGACTCGAGGGCCGACACCTCACTGACCGGGACGTCCCACCAGGACTCGCTGTCCGGGGCGCCGATCAGCGGATCGGTGGTGACGTGGATCGCGATCGGTCCGGTGGCGGCCTTCGCGGTCTGGATCGCCTTCTCCAGCTCGGCCCGGCTGTGGACGTCGATCACCTCGACACCGAAGCTGCGCACGTTCGCGGCCAGGTCGACGGGCAGGTAGTCGCCGTCGAGCCGTCCGTCCCCGGTGCGCTTGCGGTACGCCGTACCGAATCGTTGCGACCCGAGGGACTCCGAGAGCGCACCGATCGAGGCGAACCCGTGGTTCTGGACGAGCACCACGATGATCTTCAGGTTCTCCTGGACCGCGGTGGCCAGTTCGCTGGACATCATCAGGTACGACCCGTCGCCCACGAGCACGAACACGTCACGATCGGGTGCACCGAGCCGTACGCCGATCCCGCCGGCGATCTCGTAGCCCATGCAGGAGTACCCGTACTCGACGTGGTAGCCCTTGCCGTCGCGGGTCCGCCAGAGTTTGTGCAGGTCGCCCGGCATCGAGCCGGCCGCGCAGACGACGACGTCGCGCGGGTCGGACAGCTCGTTCACACAGCCGAGCACCTCGCCTTGCGTGAGCAGACCTTCGGCCAGCTTCTCGGTCACCTCGGCCGGCGGGTTGTACGCCCGCTCCACGATCGCGTCCCACTCCTGAGCGAGGCGGCGCGTCTCGGCGCGGTACTCGTCGTCGACCGACCAGCCGTCCAGCTTCGCCGTCAGTGCTGTGAGGGTCTCGCGAGCGTCGGCCACCACCGGCAGACCGGCGTGCTTGCCGCCGTCGAACCTGGCCACGTTGATGTTCACGAACCGTACGCCGGGATTCTGGAACGCGGTGCGCGACGCCGTGGTGAAGTCGGCGTACCGGGTCCCGATGCCGATCACCAGGTCGGCGGACTCCGCGATCGCGTTGGCAGCGGTGGTGCCGGTCGAGCCGACCGCACCGAGCGATTGCGGGTGGTCGTAGGGCAGAGATCCCTTGCCTGCTTGGGATTCCCCCACCGGGATGCCGGTCGCCTCCGCGAAGGTCCTGATCGCGTCGTTCGCCTCGGAGTACGCGACGCCGCCACCGGCGACGATCAGCGGACGCCGGGAGTCGCGGATCAACTCGGCCGCCTGGTCCAGGATGGTTGTCTCGGGCAACGGCCGGGCGACGTGCCACTCGCGCTCGGCGAACAGTTCCTCGGGCCAGTCGAACGCCTCCGCCTGCACGTCCTGCGGTAGCGCGAGGGTGACCGCGCCGGTCTCGACCGGGTCGGTGAGTACCCGCATCGCGTTCAGCAGCGCGGACGGGAGCTGCTCGGGCCGGCCGACGCGATCGAAGTACCGCGAGACCGGGCGGAACGCGTCGTTCACGCTGATATCGCCGGCACCGAGGTTCTCCAGCTCCTGCAGCACGGGCGTGGCGACTCGGGTGGCGAAGGTGTCCGACGGCAGCAGCAGCACCGGTAGACGGTTCACCGTCGCCAGGGCGGCGCCGGTGATCATGTTGGTCGAGCCCGGGCCGATGCTCGCCGTACACGCATAGGTCTGCAGGCGATTGGTGGCGCGGGCGAAGGCAGCGGCGGTGTGCACCATGGCCTGCTCGTTGCGGGCCAGGATGTACGGCAGCGCGGTCGGGTCCGCCAGCTCGGACTGCAGCAAGGCCTGCCCGACCCCGGCCACATTGCCGTGGCCGAAGATACCGAGGCAGCCGGCGAAGAGCTTCTGCCGTTGGCCGTCGCGCTCGGAGTACTGCACGCTCAGGAAGCGCACGAGGGCCTGGGCGACCGTGAGGCGGACCGTCATGACTCTTCTGCTCCTTGTCCGAAAGGCAGGCGGGGATCGAGGTGCTGGTTGTTCCACAACTCGCGGACCCAGGCGTGCTGCGGGTCGTCGGTGATCAGCCACTGCCGCTCGGTGCCGGGGCCGGCCATCACGTTGAGGTAGTACATGTCGTAGCCGGGCGGCGCCATCGCCGGACCGTGCCAGCCGTGCGGGACGAGGACAAGGTCGCCGCTGCGCACCTCGGCCAGTACGTCGATCGGCCGGTCGTCGGTGCCGTACACGCGCTGGTAGCCGATCGGATCGTTGCCCTTGACACCTTCCGGCACGTCGTCGGACAGCTGCAGCTCGAAGTAGTAGATCTCCTCGAGCTCGCTCTCCTGGCCCGGCTTGTGCTCGTCGTGCTTGTGCGGCGGGTACGACGACCAGTTGCCGGCCGGCGTGATCACCTCGCAGGCGATGATCGAGTCGGCGTCGAGGACACCGGGGACGCCGAAGTTCCGGACCTGGCGGGAGGCTACGCCCGCGCCGCGCAGTTCGGTCTCGACCTCGTCGTCCGCGATCCGGCGGAACGGGAAGTCCTCGGCGGCCTTCGCGTTCGGGAACGCGATCCTTGCTCCGCCGGCGCTGACGACCGCGAACGTGGTGTTGCGCGGGACGTACGCCAGGTCCGTCGTACCCGCGAAGACGTCCGCGCGGCCGCCGAGCGGAACCGACTCGCTGTCGACGATCACCTCGGCCGATCCACTGAGCGGCAGCACGATGTACTCGCAGTCGCCGGTGTCGATCTCCACCGACTGACCCGGGAGCAGCGTGCGGATCGACAAGCCGGTGTGGTGCCAGTCGGGCTCGCCCGGCCGGACCATCAGCTCGAAGCCCTCGTCCGCCGTCGACCCCGCGGGCCGGAACCACTCCGTCATGCGGCACCTCCGTGCACGAGAGTCGCGGCGTGGTCGACGGCGGCAGCCACGTCACCGTCGGGTGGGAAGAGGAGGGCCCGGCCGACGACGAGGCCGCGGACCGACGGGAGGCTGAGTGCCTTACCCCACGAGGCGTACGTCGCTTCCGGTGCGACCGTCGGATCGCCGCCGAGCAGCAGGGTCGGGAGGGTCGTTGCCTCCATCACCCGATCCAGTTCGTCGACGACCGGCAGCTTCAGCCAGGTGTAGGCGCTGGTCGCACCGAGGGCGGAGGCGATGTGGATCGACTTGATCACCGAGTCCGGGTCGAGCAGGTTCGTCACCCTGCCGTCCTCGGTGCGGGTCGACCAGAACGGTTCGACCATCGCCATCAGCTTGTGCTCGGCCAGGCTGGTCACCGCGACCGCGCTGGACTCCAGAGTGGACACGGTGCCGGGGTCGCCGAGGTCGATGCGGGTCAGCATCTTCCCGCCGTCGAGCCGGCGCGCGGCGATCTCCTCCGCGGTCCGGTACGCCGTGAAGCGGTCGTCCACCTCGAACGCCGCGCCCTGCAGGCCACCGCGGTTCATCGAGCCGATGACGACCTTGCCTTCCAGCGCTCCGAGGAGCAGGAGGTCTTCGAGGATGTCCGGGGTCGCGAGTACGCCGTCGACGCCGGGGCGTTGCAGGGCGGTCATCAGGCGGGCGATCAGGTCGGGACGGCTCGCCATCGCCATCCGGTCCCCGCGGACCCCGAGGGCGCCACGGGCCGGGTGGTCGGCGGCAACAATCAGCAGCCGCCCGTCATCCCCCACCAACGCCCGGGTCCGCCGCTGCTGCCAAGCCTCCGCCAACCGCTCCGGATACCGCACCCGAATCTCGGTCAGCTCCGCCAGCCGGTCCCCATACCCGCCGTACCGCTGACTCCCCTCCCAAACCGCCTCCTCCACAGGCAGCTCCAGATCCCCAATGACCGTAGTCTGCCCATCCGGCGCAGCCTGATCCGGGGTGGGCTGCTGCACCGCGGGCCGCTGCACGGGGCGCTGGGCAACAACCGTCGGATCGTTCGGGTCGGCGACGACGCGGGCGGCGATCGTGGCGTCGTCCTGCCAGGACGAAGCAGCTGGGCGCTGAGCGACCGTTGGGTCGTTCGCGCCGGTGCGTACCGCGACGGTCGGGTCATTGGGGCCCGGTTCGAAGACGGTCACTTCGTCGTCGGGGTTGGGGCGCTGGACGGGGATCGGACGGGCGTCTTCGGAGTACGGATCCTGATCGCGTCTGGTCACGGGGCCTCCCGGTCTGGACTAAGGAGCGGAGGGAGCGAAGCGACCGCAGCGACGAGGGAAGACCGGGAGTAACAGCCCCGGGACCCGCCGCGACGGAGTCGCGGCATCAATACAGTCACGGGGCCTCACCCAACTTGGACAGGACTTCTTCGGTTGTTGGCATGGCGGTGGAGCATTCGAGGCGGGAGGCGACGATGGCGCCGGCGATGTTCGCGAAGCGGATGATCTTCTCCAGCGGCCAGCCGGACAGCAACCCGTGACACAGCGCCCCGCCGAATCCGTCACCGGCACCCAGACCGTTGACCACCTCGACCGGGTACGGCGGCACCTCGACCCGCTCGTCGCGCGTACGCGCCAGCGTCCCGCGCGGCCCCTGCTTGACCACAGCAAGATCCAGCCCGCGATCGAGCAGCGCCTGCGCCGCCTTGTCCGGGTCCGTCTCACCGACCGCCACCTCGCACTCCTCACGGTTGCCGACAGCAACCGTGCAGTGCGCCAGCGCCCGCGACACCTGCTCGTGCGCCTCGCTCGGGTCGGCCCAGAACATCGGCCGGTAATCGAGGTCGAGCACCGTGACCGGCCGCCGCCCGCGCGCCTCCCAGGCCGCGAAGTGCGCCGACCGCGACGGCTCCGCGGACAGCCCGGTCACCGTGGACCAGTAGATCCGCGCCTCCCGGATCGCGTCGAGGTCGAGCTCGGACGGGTTGATCACCAGATCCGGCGCCTTCGGGAACCGGTAGAAGTACAGCGGGAAGTTGTCCGGCGGAAAGATCTCGCAGAACGTGATCGGCGTCGGCAACCCGTCGACCGGCGTGACGAACCGGTCGTCCACGCCGAGCTCGCCGAGCGTCCGGTGGATGAAGGTGCCGAACGGATCGTTCCCGGTCCGGCTGATCACCGCCGACTTCCGCCCGTGCCGCGCCGCCGCGACCGCCACGTTCGTCGCGCTCCCGCCGAGGAACTTCCCGAACGACTCCACGTCCTCGAGATGCGTCCCGGCCTGGAGCGGATACAGGTCGACTCCGATCCGCCCGATCGTCAGTACGTCGTCGACCATCAGACCCGACCCGCAATCTCACGCAGGTGCGCGATACTCGCCCGTACGTCGACCACCGGGCCCTCGTCGCCCGGCCGGTCCGGAAGGATCGTGTCCTGCTCCAGCACGTACCAACCGTCGTACCCGGCCTGCTCGAGGGTCGACACGATGGTGGCGATGTCGATGTCGCCGGCACCCAGCGGCCGGTACATCCCTTGCCGTACGGCGTCCGTGTAGCTGACCTCGCCCGCCTGCACTCGCCCGGCCCACGTCGCGTCGACGTCCTTCAGGTGGGTATGGCGAACGCGGCCGGTGTGCTTCACCACGAGCGCGACCGGGTCGACACCACCGATCAACAGGTGACCGGTGTCGAGCGTGAGACCGATGGACGAGCCACTCAGTACGCGGTCGACGTCGGCGGCGTTCTCGACCATCGTGCCAACGTGCGGGTGGATCGTCGCCAGCACCCCGCGGGCCGCGGCGAGCTCTGACAGCTTGTCAAGATTACCGAGCAACGTGTTCCAGCCGGTCTCGTCCAGCACCGGGCAGTCGTCGTACCCGTCCTGGCCGGTCGCGGCGGCAAGCACCAGCGTGGTCGCGCCGGCGGCGACGAAGCCTTCGAGCGCCGTGGCCACCTCGGGCGCCGGGTCGTGCGACGGATCGTGCAACACGACCGGCACGAAACCGCCAACGGCCCGAAGCCCCACGTCTGCCAGGGTTTTCGCCTTCTCGGCCGCGTCGTCAGGCAGGAAGCCGTCCGGGCCGAACTCGGTCGCGGCGAGGCCGGCGTCGCGCATCTCGGCGAGCACTGTCTGCGGGTCGTACTGCCATCCCCACCCGGGAACCTCGCACACGCCCCATGAAATCGGGGCACCCGCGATCCGGTGCACCAGTTCACTCATCGACCGGCCTCCTCGACTGAAGAACGAATCATGCGATCTCATCCAGCTTCACGACGCGATTCTCCCGCCGCGACAGCTCACACGCGTCCGCCGTACGGAAGGCCTGGTAGGCGTCGCGGACCGTGCACGGCACCTCGCGCCGGCCCTCCACGACCTCGGTGAACGCGGTCAGCTCAGCGATGTACGCCGGGCGGAAACGATCCATGAACGTCGCATGCGGCTGACCGCCCGGGAACGTGACGCCCTCCTCGGCCGAACGCAGCGCGGTGTGCTCGTCGAGCCCGACGGCGACCGAACCGAGGCTGCCGAGCACCTCCATCCGTACGTCGTGCCCGGCCGCGTTGTAGCGGGTGCCACTGACGGAGACGAACGTGCCGTCGTCCAGCGTCAACAGGGCAGCTGCCGCGTCCACGTCGCCGTACTGACCGAAGAAGGGCTCACCACGGTTCGCGCCGGTGGCGTACGCGCTGACCACCTCGCGCCCGGTGACGAACCGGATGATGTCGAAGTCGTGCACGTTGCAGTCGCGGAAGAACCCGCCGCTGTTCGGGATGTACTCCACCGGCGGCGGGAACGCGTCGTTCGTGTTCGCCCGGATGTGGTGGATGAACCCGAGCTCGCCGGACCGGACCTGCGCCGCGGCCGTCCGGTACCCGTGGTCGAACCGGCGCTGGAAGCCGATGTGCACCGGCACGCCGGTGCTCTCGACCAGCTCGACCACGCGCTTGGTCTCGGCCAGGTCGATCGCCACCGGCTTCTCGCAGAACGTCGGGATGCCGGCCGCCACTGCGGCCGCGATCAGCTCCGCGTGCGCCGACGTCGCGGCCGCGATCACGAACCCGTCCGGACGGCCCGCCAGCAGCGTGTCGACGTCGGGCGCGAACTCGCACCCGAGATCCTTCGCGACGAGCTCCCCCCGGCTGGGGTCCGCGTCGGCGACGACCACCTGATCGACCGCCGCCAACTCGTTGAGCGTCGCGGCGTGGAACGCCCCGATCCGCCCGACCCCGACCAACCCGATCCGCATCCCGGTCACCTCTCTGCTCGCTCGAACGCCTCCGTCAGCCTTCCGGGAGACACGAGGGGTGTCAATAGTTTGTTAACACATTTTCACGTCAAGACATACATACCTTCATCATGTAACATCCGGCCATGGTTGCTCTTCCGGTCAGTATCGATCGGGCCAGCCCGGTGCCGCTCTACCACCAGCTGGCCGAGCAGCTGACGTCCGCCATCACCGACGGCTCGCTCCGTCCGGGCGACCCGTTCGAGAACGAGATCGCGATGTCGGACCGGCTCGGCCTGTCCCGGCCGACCGTGCGCCGCGCGATCGCCGAGCTGGTCAACCAGGGCCTGCTGGTCCGCCGGCGCGGGATCGGCACGACGGTCGCGAGCCAGATGGTGCACCGCAAGGCCGAGCTGACCAGCCTGTACGAGGACCTCCAGCGCGAGGGCCGCACGCCCCGCACCGAGGTCCTTCTCCTCGACTGCGAGGCGCAGGACGAGCGCGCCGCCACTGTCCTCGAGCTCCCGCCCGGCACCCCGCTGGTCTCGATCGTCCGGCTCCGCTACGCCGACGACGTACCACTCGCGATCATGCGCAACTGGTTGCCTCCGGCCCTCAACGACCTCACCCTGGAACAACTGACGGCCGAGGGCCTGTACGCCGTGCTCCGGGCGCGCGGCATCCGCCCGACGGTCGCCCGCCAGCGCATCGGCGCCCGCAACGCGACCGCCGACGAGCGCCGGACCCTGCACATGTCCAAGGCCGAGCCCCTGGTCACCATGACCCGCTCCGCCTACGCCGCCGACGGCTCCCCGATCGAGTACGGCAACCACTGCTACCGCGCCGACCATTACTCCGTCGACGTGGTGGTCTCCGAGCGCTGACCTACCCCTGGTTGGCGATCAGGGTGCGGACCAGGCGCAGGCCGACGGAGAGCTGGGCGAGTTCGGGGCCTTCGGTTTCGACGATTTCTTCGAGCATGGAGGAGGCGCGGGACAGGGCGACCGCGTTCTGGTCCTGCCAGGTGATGACGCGGTCCTCGGGCTCGGCCGAGGCGTCGGTGGTGGCCAGGACCTGGCGGGTCAGCCGCGAGTGGACGGCGTGCAGGTCGTCGCGGAGCGCGGCGCGCGCCATCGTCTGCCAGCGGTCGGTCCGGGGCAGGCCGATGATCCGCTCCAGGAAGCGGCCGAGTTGCAGCCGCTCGCCCAGCGCGAAGTGGACCTTGGCGACCTCGAGGATGTCGATGTCGTCGCGGGACGCGGTCTCGACGATGCCGAGTCCGGCGTACGCCGGCGGCAGCACCGCGATCCGGGTCGCGAAATCGTCCGCAATCCCCTTCTGCACAAGGCTTTCCCGGCGCTGCTCGAACAGCGCCAGCTCGCGGCCGCGCAGTACGTCGGGCAAGGCAGCGGTCAACTTCGCGATCCCCGGCCCGAAGAACTCGATGAGCTCCTCGATGTCGACCGGTGGCCGCCGGTTGCTGACCAGCCAGCGCGTCGCGCGCTCGACCAGCGTCCGGGTCTCCAGCCGCATGTGCGTCTGCGTCTCGGCGTTGACGATGTTGTCCAGCTCGGCGTTGCGGGACAGCAGCTCGGGCTGCGAGAAGATCCTGCTGGCCGCGAGGTTCGCCCGGACGACGTCCTCGACCGTCCCGCCGGTCTCCAGCGAGAGCCGGTGGTACGCCGTGATGCCGGACGTGTTCACGAACTCGTTGACCACCTGCGTGGTGATGATCTCCCGCCGCAGCTGGTGGCTCTGGATCTGGTCGGCGAACCGCTCCTTGATCTCCTTCGGGAAGTAGCTGGCCAGCTTGTGCTTCAGGAACGGGTCGTCCGGCAGCGACGTCTTCAGCAGCTCGGCGTCCATCACGATCTTCGTGTAGGCGATCAGCACCGACAGCTCCGGCGACGTCAGCCCGCGACCCTCGGCCTTGCGCCGCTTGAACTCGGTGACGCTCGGCAGGAACTCCAGTTCGCGATCGAGCAGGCCCTGACGCTCCAGCCGCCGTACCCAGTCCTGGTGCACATGCATCAGGGCCGCGGCCTGGGCGCCGGCGTTGGCGAGCGCGATGTTCTGCCGGTAGTTGCTCTTCAGCACCAGCGCCCCGACCTCGTCGGTCATCGACGCGATGATGTCGTTGCGCTGCTTCTCGGTGAGGTCGCCGTCGGCGACCATCTTGTCGAGCAGGATCTTGATGTTCACCTCGTGGTCGGAGGTGTCCACGCCGGCCACGTTGTCGATGAAGTCGGTGTTGATCCGGCCGCCGGCCGCGGCGTACTCGATCCGGCCCAGCTGGGTGAAGCCGAGGTTGCCGCCCTCGCCGACCGCGCGGGCGCGCAGCTCGGCGCCGTTGATCCGGATTGCGTCGTTGGCCTTGTCGCCGACGTCGCCGTTCGACTCGCCCGACGACTTCACGTACGTGCCGATGCCGCCGTTCCAGAACAGGTCGACCGGCGCCTTCAGGATCGCGTTCATCAGCTCGGCCGGTGTCAGCGTGACCGGGCCGCCCTCGATGCCGAGCACGTCGCGCACCTCGGCCGAGATCGGGATCGCCTTGTCGGTCCGCGGGAACACCCCGCCGCCGGCCGAGATCAGGTCGCGGTTGTAGTCGGCCCAGGACGACCGCGGCAGGTCGAACAGCCGTCGCCGCTCGGTGAACGACGCGGCCGCGTCGGGGGCCGGGTCGAGGAAGATGTGCCGGTGGTCGAACGCCGCGACCAGCCGGATGTGCTCGGACAGCAGCATCCCGTTGCCGAACACGTCGCCGGACATGTCGCCGACGCCGACGACGGTGAAGTCCTCGTTCTGGCAGTCGTGGCCCATCTCGCGGAAGTGCCGCTTGACCGACTCCCACGCACCGCGGGCGGTGATGCCCATCGCCTTGTGGTCGTACCCGACCGAGCCGCCGGACGCGAACGCGTCGCCGAGCCAGAAGCCGTACTCCTTCGCGACCCCGTTCGCGATGTCCGAGAACGTCGCGGTGCCCTTGTCCGCGGCAACGACCAGGTAGGCGTCGTCGCCGTCGTACCGGACCACGTCCTTCGGCGGAACGATGTCCCCGGCAACGATGTTGTCGGTGATGTCCAGCAGGCCGGAGATGAAGGTCTTGTACGACGCGATGCCCTCGGCGAGCCAGGCGTCCCGGTCGACCGACGGATCCGGCAGCTGCTTGGCGTAGAACCCGCCCTTCGCGCCGACCGGCACGATCACCGAGTTCTTCACCATCTGCGCCTTGACCAGGCCGAGCACCTCGGTCCGGAAGTCCTCCCGCCGGTCCGACCAGCGCAGCCCGCCGCGCGCGACCGCGCCGAACCGCAGGTGCACACCCTCGACCCGCGGCGAGTACACGAAGATCTCGTACTTCGGCCGCGGCTGCGGCAGGTCCGGGATCGCCTTCGGCTCGAGCTTCAGCGACAGGTACGACCGCGGCTGCCCGTCGGGGCCCGGCTGGTAGTAGTTGGTCCGCAGCGTCGCCTTCATCACGGTCAGGTACGACCGCAGGATCCGGTCCTCGTCCAGGCTCTGCACGGTGTCCAGCGCGGCCAGGATCTCCTTCTCCAGCTGGTCGGTCCGCATCACACGGTCCGGGTCGTCGGCCGGGCCGCGCGCCGGGTCGAAGCTGGTCTCGAACAGCTGGACGAGGAGACCGGCGACATCCACATGCTTCAGGAAGGTGTTCTCGATGTAGTCCTGGCTGAACGGCGTACCGCCCTGGCGGATGTAGCGCTGGTACGCGCGCAGGATCGAGACCTGCCGCCAGCTGAGGTTGCCGCGCAGCACCAGGGCGTTCAGCTTGTCGGACTCGGCCCGGCCCTGCCAGACGGCCTGGAAGGTGTCGGAGAACAGCTTGCGGAGCTCCTCGCGCTCCTCGGTGTCCTCGGGCGCCTTC
Source organism: Kribbella sp. NBC_00709 (assembly GCF_036226565.1). GTDB lineage: Bacteria > Actinomycetota > Actinomycetes > Propionibacteriales > Kribbellaceae > Kribbella. The sequence goes on along the minus strand of NZ_CP108996.1, from coordinate 4,720,484 downwards.
AGACCGAAGTCGTAGATGTAGGCCATCGTGCCGTCGTCGCAGCGGATCTCGTACGGCCGCTCGTCGATCACCTCGACGCCCATCGCGCTCAGGTGGGGCAGCACCTGCGACAGCGACAGCGCCGTACCGGTCCGGAAGACCTTGAACCGGCGCTCGCCTTCCCATTCCTCGTCGATCGGGCTGTAGAGCGACATGGCCAGACCGTCGTCGGCGGGCAGGCTCTCGAGGACCTGGACGTCCTTGACCGCGACGCGCGCGTCGAAGTCCTCCTTGTACGCCTCCGGGAACGCCTCGGCGTACCGGCGGGACAGCTTGGTCACCGCACCGTCGCCGCCCTGCGCGTGCAGGGCCGCGGTGAAGTCGTCGGCCCACGCACGGGTCGCGTCGATCACCTGCTGCTCCAGCAGGTCCGCGTCGTACTCCCCGACCGTCTCGCCCTGCTTCATCCGGACCACGAAGTGCACCCGGGCCAGCACCGACTCGGTGACGTACGCGGCGTAGGTGACGCCCTCGGCGCCGATCGCGTCCTTGAGGATCTGCTGCATCTTCAGCCGGACGGCGGTGGTGTAGCGGTCGCGGGGCAGGTACACCAGGCAGGACAGGTACCGGTTGTAGACGTCACGCCGTACGAACAGCTTGACCGCACGCCGCTCCTGCAGGTGCAGCACCGACTGGACGATCGGCAGCAGGTCCTCCACCGGCGCCTGCAGCAACTCGTCGCGCGGGTACGTCTCCAGTACGTCGAGCAGGCCCTTGCCGCTGTGGCTGTTCGGGTCGAAGCCGGTCAGGCGGAACAGCTCCAGCGCCTTGCGCCGCAGCACCGGCACCTGCATGACGCTCTCGGTGTACGCCGTCGACGAGAGCAGACCGATGAACCGGCACTCCCGGACCGGTTCGCCGTCCTTGTCGAACTGCTTGATGCCGACATAGTCGAGGAACGTCGACCGGTGCACGGTGGACCGCGAGTTGGCCTTGGTGAGGATCAGCAGCTTCTGCTCCTGCGCCTTGGCGCTCACCTCGGGTGGGAGCTTGCCGGAGCCCGGCTTCGGGTCCGGCCGGAGGATGCCCAGCCCCGTCCCTGGCCGGCCGCGCAGAATGCCCTGCTCGCCCTCCATGGTGAAGTCGTACTCGCGGTAGCCGAGGAAGGTGAAGTGCTCGTCGGCCAGCCACTCGAGCAGCTCGCGGGCCTCCTCCACCTCGCTCTCGGAGACCGGCAGGTCGGCGGCGTTCAGCCCGGCGGCGATGCTGACCGCCTTCTCGTGCATCTTCGGCCAGTCCTCGACGGCCTCGCGCACGTCGTTCAGCACCTTCTGCAGCTCCTGCTCGAGGGCGCGGTGCTCGGCGACGTCCGCGATCCGGTCGACCTCCAGGTGCATCCAGCTCTCGCGGACCAGGTCGTGCCCATCCGCGGCCGTGGTGTCGTCCAGGACCTCCTGCAGCGTGCCGGCGATGTCGCGGCGGACCACGAACTGCGGGTGGATCAGCAGCTGGAGCTCGAGGCCGCGGTCGGTGATCGCCATCGAGGCGCTGTCGACCAGGAACGGCATGTCGTCGATGACGATCTCGACCACGGTCCGCCCGCTCGCGGACCAGCCGTGCTCGTCGACCGTGGGGGTGAAGACGTGCACCTTCGCCGTACCCTGCGGGCGGCTCATCGCGGACTTGTAGTGGTGCCGCGCGGCGCCCAGGCAGTCGTTCGGCTGGCGCTCGGCGACGTCCTCGGCGGCGACGTGCCGGTAGTACTGCTCGAGGAACGTCCTGAGCTTGTCCGGGTCGACCGATTTGTCGTGCCCATGCGTGCCCGCAGCCACCGCCTTGGCGAGCACATCTGCCTTCTGGACGTCCAGCTTGCTCTGCATTCCCCACCGTCTCCACACGTGACGTCGGCGTCGCTCGCGCCGGACCGCACGACATTGTGCGGTCACTCAGAGATTAGTCCACCTTTGTCACTGGTGTGGTGTCGGGACGGGCCTGTCATCGATTGGTGAGGCGCAAGGCAAGAGCCGGGCAGGCGAGGACCGCGCGGCGTGCATCCGAGAGTTCACCAGGGGTGATTTCGCGGCCGCGCAGGACCGGGAATCCCCACTCGTCGAGGAGGACGTCGTCGGGCACCAGACCGGCACACAGGCCGTGCCCGTCGCACCTGGTCCAGTCGATCTCGAGCTTGTTCATCGGCCACCTCCAAGAACTCCCAGAACCGGACGACCACACCCACGCCCGGAGAGATGACGCTGTACGTCGTCGTCGAACACCTCGAGCGCGGACGTGAGGAATCTCGCAGTACCGTCCGGGTGCGCGCAGGCTCCCCGCCCCGGAACCAGACCGAGGTGCCGGTGGGCGTCGTGCCAGCCCTGCGGATCACCGACGGTCAGCCTGGCGAAGTCGTCGACGAGGGCGGCGAGGCCGAAGACACACGGCCCGCACTGTCCAGCTGACTGACTGGACAGCCACTGAGCGACCCGTGTGATCTCACCGAGCGGACAGGTGTCGGATCCGAGCGCCAGGATGATCCCTGCGGACACCTCCGGTCGCTGCAACGTCACACCTTCGGTCTGCGCCAGCCAGCGGCCGTGGTACCCGCCGAGCAGCACAGGCCCGGCCTCCGCACCGGCGTACTGGAGGACTGTGTCCAGCGGGACACCGGTCGGTGTCTCGATCACACCAGGCCGCTGCACGGCGCCGGCGATCGTCAGCAGCTGAGTACCGGGCTCACTGATCAGTCCGGTGCTGCTGAACCCACGTGACCCCAACCGCGCGAGTACGGCGAGCTGGGCGAACGTCTCGACGTTGGAAAGGAACGTCGGCCGCTGGTGGTACCCCTTGCGCGTCGGCAGCACCCTCCGACCGGGCGGCACTGCCGTACCGCCCTCGAGTGCACTCAGCACCGCACGGGCCTCCCCCGCGACGAACCGACCCGGAGTGTCCTGTACTTCGATCGCCAGCCGATCGTCACGCTCCATCAGCGCTTCACGAATAGAAGTGCCGGCCGCTGCATCGTGTACGGCGATCAGCACGTGCGGCGCACCCAGCGCGCGCGCCAGACCGACCGCACCGTCCAGCACGAGATGTGGCGACCGGGTGAGGAGCAGGCGGTCCTTGCGGCTGACCGGCTCACTCTCCGAGCCGTTGACCACGACAGCCTCCACGCCGCGAGCTGGAAGGTCCTGCAGCTTCAGTGCGACGGGGAACGCCGCTCCACCACGCCCTCTGAGTCCTACTGCTTCAGACAGGTTCGTGTAGTCGTCACGGGTCAACGCGGGCAGGCTGCCATGGGTCAAGAGATGACGCTGCAGGTCCAGGCGGCCCCGGTCGAGTCCGGCGAGGACTCTGGCCTCACCGATCACCCTGATGTCGTCGACGGTGATCATTGGGTCCTCCAGGGGCGGGTGAGCTTCGGGGCTGCGTTGAGGCGGTAGACGCCGGCAGTGGCGACTGCGGCCAGGCAGCCGATGGTGATGGCGAGCATCCACGGCGTACTGCGGTCAGTGCCGGCAAGCAGTGCATGCCCGATGGAGAGCAGCCAGCCGACAGACGCGGCGATGTGGAGCTTGCGCCAGTACTTCGTGAACGTCGCGGATGCGGCCAACCGACCACGGGCTGCTCCGACGAGAGACGCCAGTACGAGGCTGTAGAGAGCCAGCACGCCGACTGCCATCGCGAACGGCCGGTAGCCGGACGCGAACGGCCACACCAGAACGGTCGGACTGATGGCCACGTAGCTGTCGGCGATCACCGCGACGACGTGGGTCGCCAGCAGAACCAGTCCGGTCACTGCGGCCGAGCGGTGCACGTACTGCAGCCAGAACCGGCGCTCCGGACGGCGGATGTTCGGCATGACCATGCCCAGCACAGCCGACAGCGTGAACATGACCATGGTGACGACGCCGGCGGCGCGGGCCAGGTACCACAGCGTCATCAGGCCGCCCTGCTCGCTGCCGGCCAGCCCGACAGTTCAGTGGTCTCACCGTCGTCGGCGATCAGCCGGGCCGGGTGGCCAGCCAGCTTCAGTCGACCGAGCGCAGCATCACCAGTCGCAATAAGGGCGGTGCTGAAGGTGTTCGCCCGTACTGCGGTCGGAGCCCAGACGGATGCGGTCCGGTACGGGCCTTCCGCGGGCAGTCCGCTGCGTGGATCGATGACGTGGTGGCCGTAGCCGGTCGGCGTCTGCCAACGCCGTACCGTGCGGGTCGACGTGGTGAGACCGCCGTGAGCTAGCGTGACGACGACACCGCGCTCGCCGGCGCGCTCGGCGACAGTTATTACCCACGGCTTCTTCGGCGTACCAGCCGCTCGGAGGTCACCACCGATCTCGACGAGGACGGCACAGCCGTAGCGCTTGCTGATCACGTTCGCGGCGCGGTCGGCGGTCCACGCTTTCGCAGTGGCGCCCAGGTCCAGGGCGCACTCCGTCGGTACTCCGAGCAGAGCGAGCTTGCGGTTGAGGCGGACCTCCTGCCAGCCCGCGACCGGCTTCGGATCGCCGGGTGCCTGCGGGAAGCGGCGTCGTACCGTCTCGATATCGGTGTCGTACCCGGCCGCGATCACTGCCGGACCGACGGTCGGGTCGACCGCTCCGCCACTCATCTGGGCCGCGACCAGGCTGACGTCGACCAGGTCGACCAGCAGGCGGGACACCGGTACGAGCGCCCCGGCGCGGGTGTTCACGACGGAGAGCTCGGAGTCCGGACGGAAGCGGCTGGCGGCCTTGTCGACGCGGTCCATCAGAGCCTTGAGCTCACCGCACGCCGCCCCCAGGACAGCGGGGTCGTCGACGGTCAGGCGGACCGTGCAACTCCACGCGGTCCAGGTGCGGGAGGCGGTCATGACCCGTTGCTCCCACCTTGCGAGGTGGAGCCGGAGTCCGACGAGCCGAGCCCGCTCGAGCTGCTGCTGTCGTCGGAGCTGGAGCTGGAACCCGAACTGCTGGAGTCGGAGCTGCCCGAGGTGGCCGTCGTACCGGTGCTGCCGCTGCCGGAGTTCTTCGCCGACACGACCGCGACCGAGATCCCGGTCGCGCCGACACCGAGCACGGCGGTGGCTATCGCGGCCGCGGACGCCCGGTGCAACCAGCGCCGGCGAGTGGACTGGGGTTTGCCTGTGGTGACCATGGCCTCAGCCTCGGTCCAAGCCCCTCAGCCGCACTCCAAGAGAAGATCAAGCCACCGTCAAGTTCTCCTGAAAGCTCTCTGAGAGCACTTCTCAGGAGCGGTCCTCCAGCGGGCAGTCGGTGTCGCAGTGCTTGCCGATGGTGGCGACGACCTCGTCCGAGACCTCGCCGAGGACCGTCATCCGGTCCGGGCCGAACACGTCGACGAAGAACTCCCGGACCCGGGCCGCGTGCGCCGGCGCGCACTCCTTGATCGCGGCCAGGCCCGCCTCGGTGATCGCGATCTCCGGGTAGCGGGCCTCGCAGGCCTCCTTGCGGATCAGGCCGCGCTTCTCCATCCGGGTCAGGTGGTGCGACAGCCGGCTCTTCTCCCACTGGGTCGAGCGGCTCAGCTCGAACGCGCGCATCCGGCCGGACGCCGACTCGGACAGGTTGACCAGGATCTCGAAGTCCGACTTGGACAGGCCGAAGTCCCGCTGGAGGTGCCGCTCCAGGTGCGTCTCCAGCGTCCGGGTCATCAGCAGATAGCTGCGCCACGCCTTCTGCTCGTCGTCGTCGAGCCACGGTCCCTTGCTCACGAACCCCATCCTACCCGCTCGGGTTGACACATCAACCAAACGCGCTACGATCGGTCGAGTTGACACATCAACCAAACTCTCTGGGAGTGACTCGATATGACCAAGCTGATCGCTGTTGTCGGTGCGACCGGAAGCCAGGGCGGCGGCCTCGTCCGCGCGATCCTGGCGGACACCTCCGGCGAGTTCGCGGGCCGCGCCCTGACGCGGAACCCGGACTCCGGCAAGGCGCGCGAACTGGCCGCCGCGGGCGCCGAGGTGGTCGCGGCCGACCTCGACGACGAGGCGAGCGTGCGGGCCGCGTTCGACGGCGCGTACGGCGCCTTCGTCGTGACGAACTACTGGGTCGAGCGGACGCCCGAGGAGGAGGCCGCCCGGACCCGCGCCGAGATGGAGCTCGACCAGGCCGAGATCGCCGCCCGGGCCGCCCGCGACGCCGGCATCAAGCACCTGGTGTGGTCGACACTCGAGGACACCAGGACGTTCTTCGCCGGGCGCGACGACGTCCCGAGCCTGGACGACGGGCGCTACAAGGTCCCGCACTTCGACGCGAAGGGCGAGGCGGACGAGCTCTTCACGAAGTACGGCGTACCGACGACGTTCCTGCGGACCACGTTCTACTTCGATGCCTTCATCAACGGCCTGCCGCCGGCCCGCAACGCCGACGGCCAGCTGACGATCACCCTCCCGATGGCCGACCGCCCGCTGTCCGGCGTCGCCTCCGAAGACATCGGCCGCACCGCCCTCGCCATCCTCGAGCACCCCGACCTGATCGGCGAAACCATCAGCATCGCCGGCGACCACCTCACCGGCGACCAGTACGCCGCCGCCCTCACCGAAGCCCTGGGCGAAGAGGTCCTCTACCACGCCCCGACCTGGGAAGAGTTCCGCGAGTACCCCTTCCCCATGGCTGTAGAAATGTCCAACATGTTCCAGTTCTACGCCGAAGACCACATCCGCTTCACCGGCGACCGCGACGTGGCGAAGGTCCGTGAACTCAACCCCGAGCTGGAGTCGTTCGCGACCTGGCTCGAGAAGCACCGCGACGAGCTCAAAGCCTCGCAGAACTGACGAAGGCAACGATCGCAAGGGTCATGATCACCGCCACAAGGCGGGCCCTCGTCGTAGAGATTGCCGACAACGGGATCGGCGGCGCCGACCCGGCGAAGGGCACCGGACTGCTCGGGCTTCAGGACCGCCTCGACGTTCTCGGCGGAGTACTGAAAGTACAGACCTCGAGCCACGGCACTCGGATCCGCGGCTTCATCCCACTTCCGACGCTCTAGCAGGCAACGCGAAGCCCGCCTTCTGATCGAAGCGAGCCCGATGACCCCGCCACATTCTCGGACCTTGATGTCATGCGTGGTGTTGAGGTGGGTGTTCATTCTCGGACGTGCGGCACTCCTGGCGAGGCGAGCTCGATTCGCTACCTGGTATTGGGACAAGGCGACGCTTGTGCACCGCGAACACTCACCTTTGCAAGCCTGAATCGCTGGCGATCGATGAACAGCCATTCGAGTTGGCTGCCGGTGGTGGCACTCGAAGCTCACGAGAGACACGCTCAATATCTGTGGTGACAGGGTTAGACATTGGACCCTCGACTGTGTAGTGTTCTTCGTGTCGACAGAGAAGAACAGCGAAGCTGACGTGGACAGCTACCGATCTGTCCAAGGTTGTGCAGTAGGTACGACGGCGGACTCCGCCGGGCCGATCAGTGAAGGGGCTCGGGTTTCACGCCAAGGTCAGAGTCTGTGGAGCCAGTGGGCGACAAGGGTTCCAGGCTTGACGGATCGAAGTAGTAGTTCAGTTGAGTAGCAACAGCAGTCCGTAGTTGAAGTTGCTGTAGGTAGTTGTTTCGAGAGAGAAGGGAATGGATTACGCCGTCGGATCGCCCGCCAGTGCCAGTATTTCGCCGGGCGGGTGCCGTAGCTCCATCAGATGGGAAGGTGGTCTTCGGTTACGCATTCAGCGATCCCCGCAGCGATGGCCTTCACGTGGCGCGCTGCGGACATGCAAGGCCGGCCTCACGCCGGTAGATGGTGACAATCCAACAACCCCTGGGCCCCGGTGCTTCAGCACCGGGGCCCTTCGGCATGGAGGTGCGATGACCCCAGACCCGTACACGGAGACCCCGATGAGCTCAACCCCGGCCGGCACGGCCAACTTCGACGATGACGACTACCCCGCCTTCACGATGGGCCGGGCCGCAGAGATGCTGGGCACCACGCCAGGATTCCTGCGCAGCCTGGACGAGGCGAAGCTGATCACCCCGCAACGCTCCGAGGGCGGCCACCGCCGCTACTCCCGCTATCAACTGCGCCTAGCAGCCCGGGCCCGCGAGCTCGTCGACCAAGGCACCGCTCTCGAGGCCGCGTGCCGGATCATCATCTTGGAAGACCAGCTCGCCGAAGCCCTGCGTATCAACGAGCAGCGAGAGGAACAGGGCTAGCGACCGACGACGAGGTCCGCTGCGGCGCCGATCGTTTCTCGTCGTGGGCTACGGCATTGTCCCGCCCCGGCTGCTGGTCGTCTCTGCGGGCTTCGGCTTGGCCAGGACGAGCTGCTTCACGGGCCCGCTGACCGAACCGTTCGCCACAACCGAGGTGGCGTCATTCGGGCAGGAGGACCCGCAACTGGTCCCGGATCTCCTGTACGACGTCGCCGACCGGTTTGGCGGCGTTGATGGTCGCGGCCATGCTGACGAACATGATCGCGGAGACGATGTGCGCCCGCGCCGCGGCGTCCTGTGGAGTGGTGCGCCCGTCCCGCCCCAGGACGGCTGCGATCGCATCCTCGGTCTGCACGGTCAGGTCGAGGGCGTGCCGGTGGTGAGGCTCGGCGGGGTCGCCGAAGACGATCTCCCGCAGGTAGGTCCGCCCGTTGTCGACCTGCTTGCGGTTGCACTCCACGACAGGGCGGACGATCGCCATCAGGGCGTCGAGCGTGTCCGTGATGCCCTCGGCCGCTGACCTGCCCTGTACGAGCGCGTCGGCGTAGGTCGAGTTCTGTACGAGCAGGAGCAGCTCGCCCTTGGACTTCGCGTAGAGGAACAGCGTGCCCGCCCCGATGTCGGCCTTGTCGGCGATCTCCTGGGTGGTGACCTCATCGACGCCGCGCTCGGCGAAGAGCTCACTGGCGGCTGCGGTGATGCGGTCCAGCTTCTCCTGCTTGTTCCGCTCGCGCCGACCGGGCGACTTCGACGGCGACTTGGAGGCGAGGGGCATGGCTGCCGCCCTTCGTTGCTGAGTGGACTCGGATTTGCCGGCGCTCATTGTTCCACGGTAGTTCTTTGTGTTGGTGGATCGTCGGCTGGCGGATCACCGGCCGGAGGGCGGGCGATGCCGTTATCGCTGGTAGCGCGGGCGCTCCTTGCCGTCTTTCACGTAGGTCAGTGCGTCGGTGACGTCGTAGGCGTGGATGGCGGATGCAAACGGGGCCAACGTGTCTGACAGGCGCTCGACCTCGGGGCCTTTGAAGAAGTCGGCCCGCGCCGCCGGATCCGCGAAGCCCAGGAGGAGGGAGGCGTGGAACCGCTGGTCGGCAGGGTTGTCGTGCGCGACGTTCGGGGTGTCCCAGAGCTTCTGGTTCCAGGGCATGAAGACCTGGGTCCTCAGTTCCCGCAGCACGCCCGTGCCGGCGAGCGTGCGGGCGAGCTCGTTGATGTGCTTGCGGAAAGCGCCGGTGCGGACTCCGTCCCTTCGCCTCAGGTAGAGCAGGCCTCGGGCAGCGACCTTCTCGCCGGTCCCGGCGACGTCGTACCAGCGCGCCGAGTTCGGCGGTCCGGCGTAGAGCAGAGTGCGTCGGAAGATGTTCACCTCGTCCTGGAACGCCAGCCTGGTCTGTGTGCGGCCCAGCAGCGGGGACAGCACCGAGCCGAACGTCACTTCAGCGACCCCGTCGATCCTGCGCTCGTCCGGGATTGCGGTCTCGACGCCGCGGGTCGCGGGCCACAGCCCGGGGTTGTGCTCCGCCAGGTGGAGCTGGCGGTATTCCTCGAGGCCGGGCGTGGCGGAGATGATCTTGGAGTGCGGACCCTTCCAGTAGTCCATGCCCGCCTGCCGCGGTTGGTCGGTGCGCATCCACAGCGGGATCGATGAGACGAACGGCTTCTTCGCGTAGGGATGCTTCGCAGCCATGTTCTTTCCTTCGTTCAGTCGTTCGGTCGGTCGGAGCGGTCAGCCGGCGAGGAACTCGACCGCGAGGGGAGCGAACTTCTGGTGGAACTGGAAGACGCCGCCGTGCCCGGAGTCCGGGTAGATGACCAGCTCCGAACCCTTGATGCGGCGGTGCAGGTCCCCGGACAGGACCGAGGGCACCATCCGGTCGTTGTCACCGTTCGCGATCAAGGTGGGCTGCGTGAGCTTCGACAGATCGGCCGGGGCCGAGCGCCCGAACTTCTGGATCGCCTTCAGCTGGGTCTGGAACGCGCGCACCTTGACGTCCGCGTCGCGATCGACGGTGCGCTCCTGCAGACGCTGGACAAATGCGCGAGCAGCGGGCTTGCCGGCGGCGTTCCGGTTGAAGAACAGGAACTCCTTCGGGTCCTGCCGCGTCAAGGTCGCGCGCAGGATGTCCCAGTAGGTGACGCCGACAACCTTGTCGATGTCCTTGCCACCCCTGGGCCCGGTGCCGGTCAGGACGAGCTTGCGGACCAGCTCGGGGTGCTTGACCACGAGGTCCTGGGCGATGAAACCGCCCAGCGAGAAGGAGAAGATGTCGATCTTGTCGAAGCCGAGGGCTTTGATGAAGGTGTAGGCGTCGTCGGCCATTTCCTCGACGCTCCCGGGGACCTGACCGGTGGAGGCCCCGACGCCGCGGTTGTCGAACGTGATGACGTGGCGTCCGGCAGCGATCGGGTCGACGATCCGCGGGTCCCAGTTGTCCAGGGTCGCGGCGAGGTGCACGAAGAAGACGACGGGGATCCCGCCCTTCGGGCCCAGCTCCCGGTAGGCGTACGTGACGCCGTCGGCGGTGACGGTGCGGGCCGGGGCTTGCGCGTACGAGGTGATGACGGGTTCGTTCGAGATGTCGTTGTTGCTCACGATGCTCTCCTGTTGTGGTCTTGCGAATGATGAGAAGGGCTCTGGCGTGCCCTCCCGGGACCTTGCGCAACTATGCAGCCGAGTTAACTCAATCCTGAGCGTACTCAGGAATCTTGTCAACTCGACTCACTTATGAGTAGAGTCACTATTTCCAGAAGTCAGCAAGGCCTCCCTCCCATGCCGAAACGGCATCGGAACTGCCCGCAACACCATGCGACTCACCGCACCCGCCGGGGTGACATACCTCGACCTCGACGTGACCAACGACGAGTCGGTCGCCTCTGTGGTCAAGGAGGTGATCGACCGGTTCGGGCACATCGACGTCCTGGTCAACAACGCCGGCGTCGGCGCCACCGGCGCCGCCGAGGAGTTCTCCATCGCCCAGACTCAGGACGTGTTCGACATCAACGTCTACGGCGTCATGCGGATAACCAAGGCGGTCGTGCCGCACATGCGCGCTCAACGGCACGGGCGCATCATCAACGTCTCCTCCCTCAGCGGGTTCGTCCCCAGCCCGTTCATGGCCCTCTACGTCTCGACCAAGTACGCGATCGAGGGCTACTCCGGGTCGCTGGACCACGAGGTCCGCGACTACGGCATCCGGATCCTGCTCGTCGAGCCAGGACCGATCAACACCCCGTTCGGGGCCCACAGCGTGCAGGCCGACACCCCACTGCCGCTTTACGAGTCGGGACGGCGCAACTACGAGGAGGTGCTGGCGAAAAACACGAGCAGCGGCGACGACCCTGCCGTCGTCGCCAAGGTCATCGTCTCGGCGGCCACCGATCACAACCCGAGACTGCGGCGCACGGCCGGCTCGACGGCCGCCACCGTCAGCCCGCTGCACCGCGTCGTTCCGGCCCGGATCTTCGACCGCATCATCCGCAGATTCAACCGGATGCCAAGCTGACGCTTCGGCAGAATCGTCAAGCAGGGAAGGAATGGTTGCGTTAACATCGCCCGCGTGATGATATGTCCGCACCGCTCTCGCGTTCGAGGTGAGGACACCGCCCATGGACCGCCCCCAAGCCCGATCCGGCCGCAAGTTGATTGCTCTCGTGTGCTCGGCGCTGGCTCTGGCGTTGATGGCCGCGCCTACCAGCTCCGCATCGTCGGCGGGCTACCAGACGTTCCGTCCGGGCGAGTCGTGGCTCGACACCAGTGGCAAGGTGATCCAGGCGCACGGTGGCCAGGTGGTCCCGGCGACGGACCACGCCGGGCGGCGGATCTGGTACTGGTACGGCGAGGACCGCAGCAACGGCTACTCCGACAGTCCCGGCGTGCACGTGTATTCGTCGTACGACCTGTACAACTGGACCGACCGGGGGCTCGCGCTCAGGGCCATGAGCTCCCAAGACCAGTTCGAGACCGACAAGTACTTCGCCAAGCTCTACAAGCACTACACCGCCGCCCAGAAGAGCATCGTCTGGCGTGACCTGTCGACGAATGCGGTTCGGAGCGATGGGTGGGCGGCTCCATCGATCCTGGAGCGTCCGAAGGTGATCTACAACCGGTCCACCCGCACATGGGTCATGTGGGTGCACTCCGACGGGCCGTCGTCACCGACCAGTACGTCGACCTACGCACGCGCCGAAGCAGGTGTCGCGATCTCGGACTCCCCCTTCGGTCCGTTCCGCTGGATCGACTCGTACCGGCTCGACCGGGTCCCGAGCGACTCCGTCCCCTGGTGCGGGAGCTCGTCCTCGTTCGACCCCGCCGGCGGGATGGCGCGGGACATGAACCTGTTCGTCGACGACGACGGTACGGCGTACATCGTGTACTCGTCCGAAGAGAACCGCACGATGTACATCTCCAAGTTGAACCGCGCCTACACCTACCTGTCCGCGCGCCCGGAGAATGCGATCCAGGGCAAGGACTTCGTTCGTACGCTGGCCTGCAACCAGCGAGAGGCGCCGGCGATGTTCAAGATGGGCGGCACCTACTATCTGAGCACGTCCGGAGCAACCGGCTGGGACCCGAATCCAGCGCATTATGCAACCGCCACCACCGTCCTGGGTGCCTGGACCGACAGAGGTGTTCCGATCACCGGGTCCGGTGCGGCAGACACCTACAGCTCGCAAAGCACAGCGGTGATCCCGGTTGATCCCGCGCGGAATCGGTTCGCGTTCATGGCTGACCGTTGGACGCCCTCCGACCTTGCCCACGCGCCGTACGTCTGGATGCCGATGAGCTTCGGTGAGGGCGGGAACCTCACGATCGGACCCGACCGGGAGTGGTCTCTGCGGGACCTCACGCCGTACCAGCCATGGACGGTGCAGACCGCGATCCCAGACCATGTGCAGCTCGGCGACACCAACGATCTGCCGGCCGAGGTCGTGGTGAAGACCGGATCACGAGCGCAGAAGTTGTCGGTGACCTGGGATCCCTCAGGCGTTGCCCACGCCGGGCCGGCCCACGTGACCGGCACCCTGCAGGACGGTCGAACATTCACCCGCCCGGTCCTGGTGGTGCCAAGCGGCCTGCGCTATGCCGTTCACGCCGGGGGTGCGATCACTGCGGACTGGTCCCGGCTGACCGAACTCGTGACAACGGACAAGCCGCTGCTCAATTCCGGGCCCGACCAGCCGCTCGGCCCGGATCCTGTCACCGGGAGCACGTGGGGCTGTACCGGTGCCAGTGCACCGGCCGGGGACGCGAGCGGGGACCTCTACACCGCCTTGCGATATGGGAAGAACCATGAGCCGCTCGTCTACACGTTCACCGGTCTCCAGGCCGGGACATACTCGGTCCACGCCGGGTACTACGACCCATGGCCCTGGGCGAACCGCGCCGCGCAAGTCTCCGTGAACGGCACAGTCGTCGACCAACAGCGCCTCTTCACCAGCACGGGTACCTCCGCGCAGTACGGCGGCATCGCGGTCGGCGCCGACGGCCGAATCACGGTCACCATCACGCCGACCAGATCCCCGGACATCCAACTCAGCTGGCTGATGATCGCCCAGAACACCTAGCCGGCTTCGAAGCCGACTCTGGTCCGCACCAACTGGTCGCGCCGAGCCGGACGAGACCAGCCGACGGCGTTGCTGAGCAGATCCGGAGTGGGGCCGGCCGTACCGTTGGGGCGTGAGCACCTTGGGGCGGCGGTTGGACGCTGCGCAGCGTCGGCATCGGCGGCTCGGGTTCCCGCTCGCCGTGGTGTACAAGTTCTTCGACGACCAGGGCAGCTATCTCGCGGTGATTGTCACGTACTACGCCTTCGCGGCGATCTTCCCGATGCTGCTGATCTCCTCATCTGTTCTCGGGTTCCTTCTGCAGGGCAATGAGGATCTGCAGAAGGCCGTCCTGCAGTCGGCGCTGAAGGAGTTCCCCATCGTCGGTACGCAGCTGGCGACCCCGCAGGGTCTGCAAGGCAGCACCCCGGCCGTCATCATCGGCACGATCGCCGCGGTGTACGGGGTGATCGGGCTCGGACAGGCGGGGCAGAACGCGGTCAACGTGACCTGGGGAGTCCCCCGCAACCGGCGCCCCGATCCGTTTCGTGGGCGTCTGCGGTCCGTGGCGCTGCTGTCCCTGGCCGGCCTCACCGTGCTCGGCTTCGCCACTCTGACCGTCTTGGCCGGCAGCCGGGCATCGCTGTTCGGTGACGTCGCCAACATGGGGTGGCTCGTTTCGATCGGCTCGGTCCTGGTGCTCACTGCCATGCTGACCCTGTGCCTGCGCCCGGGCACGACGCCTCGGCCGGCCTTTCGGAAGATCGTCCCGGGGGCGTTCCTCACCGCTGTCGGCTGGCAGCTGCTCGAACGACTGGGCGGCATCTACGTCAACAGCGTGCTGGCCAAGACGAGCGAGGTGAACGGCGTCTTCGCGCTGACATTGGGGCTGATCGGGCTCATCTACGCCGCGTCGGTGATCGCCGTGATCGGTGCCGAACTGAACTCGGTGATCGCACACCGTCTGTACCCACGCTCGTTGCTGGCCCTCTTCACCGACTCGGCCACCGACCTGACACCAGCCGACCATCGCGCCTACGCAATGTACGCCCAATCCCAGCGCCACAAGGCCGCCGAAACAATCGAAGTCACCTTCGGAACCCACGAACCAGCCGATCCCATCGCAGAAGGATCCCAGGCGCCGGAGAACCGGCACGGTGAGCAATCACCAGGAAAGTCCAGGTGACTCGCGATCGCGGACGGCGTACGTTTCGCCGATTGGAGGTGACCCGGTTAGGGTCTCCCGAGTGTCCACTTTCGATGTCGCCGCACCAGACCACGAGCTGTCGGACGTACCGGAACGCGCTTGGCGCGATGTGTCCGATGTCGGCGCCGCCGCCGCCCGGATCGAGTGGGCCGGAGCCGCACGGGAGATGCTGCTCGCCGCAGCCGGGAAGTACCAGGCGCTCGTGCAGCAAAAGGACCTAGCCACCGGCGTACAGGAGCTGACCGGCATCCGCACCAAACAGCCGACCCGGCACTGGATCGGTGGTGTGCTCGCCGAGGTGTCCGCGGAGAGCCTGCGGCGGGGTGAGCCGATGTTGTCGGCGCTGTGTGTCAACCCCGACGAGAGCGTCTTCGACGGGTACGCCGCAATCGTTGGCGCAGCAACAGGCACCACTCCCCCGGACGCGGACGTTCATGCCTCCCACGAGCGCCTCGCCAGCTACCGTCACTTCGATGCGGCCGGCCTACCGGCCGATGGCGGCAGCCCAATGATCCCGCCGAAGCTCGGCGCTGCCCGCGCGCGAGCGCGCAAGGCCGCGATCGCCGAGCGCCCGATCAACAAGTGCCGCCGATGCAACCTGCAGACCCCTGCCAACGGGATCTGCGATACCTGCGACTAGAGACTTCACGACGCAGCCGGCAGGAGGTAGAACGCGATCACGGGGACTGAGACGTCGCCGTTCGGCGTGGTGACCAAAACAGCCGAAGGCTCCGTAGCCGAGGTCGCACATAACCTCCGTGCGCTCCTCGATACCAGAGGCGTCACCGTGTTCGCGGTCATCGACCAGGCGGCCGCAGCCCAGACTGCCGGCCTATCGGCGATCAACGCCCTCACCGACGCCCTCGCCAAACCCTGAGACGATCTCAGCCATCCTCCGGCAACACCAAAGATCGCGGCTGTGCACCACTTAGCCAGCTGCGCGCCGTGCATCCAAGGTCGATCAGTTCGACGGCGTACTGGCGCCATCGGTCGGGTACGCGGCGCCGGCGGGGTGGGTCTCGTGCAGCTCGGCCCGCAATTCTGCCAGGTAGGCGAGGCGACGCAGTGTCTCGGTGCTGCGCCACTGGAGGATACGGTCGACCGTGGCACGCGGGAGCAGGTTCGCGGGACCTTCGACCGCCTGTTCGCGCATCACCAGCAGGCAACCGTCAGGACGGGCGGTGGCTACGAACTCGACCCGTCCAGCACCCGCCGGCCAGGCGCGAACCTCGATCACCAACCTGTGGCCCGGCTCGAACTCCGTCCGGTCGATCTCCGCTTGCGGCAAGACCAAGACGGCGGCGGAGCGCGGCTTGCTGAAGAAGCTCCGGACCGTGCCCGGACCCACCAATCAGGCGCCCTGTCAGCGATGCACAGGATCTCCCACCTCATACACCTGTGGGCGAAGAAGTTCGAAGAGCGGATCGCGAATGGGAAGCGACCCCGACCTCGCTCGAGACCTGCCAACGCGTAATCAGGAACCACATCCGCCCGGTCCTGGCTGAACTCCGCATCGGCGAAGCCACCACCTGACCCACATTCAAGCACCGTGCCGGCCCGCGAAATCGACTCCATCGAAGCCCCAGACGCGAACCCACCCCGCACTCTCACCGCCGACGAAGTCACGCTCCTTCGCAAGCATCGGTATGAACTACCACCGACAGGCGTACTCGTAACCGAGCAGTAAACCTCGCCCAAGGCGTTCTCCCGGATCGACGGTGATCTGCCCCGGTCGTGTCGGCGGTGCGGCGCCGGGCGCTCACACGATGACGAAGCATTGGGAACCTATGCAATCTGATCCTGAATCTATCATTCAGACAGTCTGTCTGTTAGATTCCGTCGCGGATGAACGGATGTAGCCCAGCGATCCGCGGTGTCTCGGGATCGCGCAGCTCTCGCAGGAGGTCCCCTATGCATGACCCCAATCCAGCGGATTCCGCCGAGCCCGGCCGTGCGGCGCAAACCGGTCCGTCGCGTCGCAGCTTCTTGGTCGGGACCGGGCTGGTGGCCGGGGCGGCCGTGCTCGCCGGTCCCGGTCGCCTGGCCTCGGCGGCGGCGACTCCAGACACGACGACAGGCGGCACCCCACCCGTCGTCTATGCAGACCAGGTGCGCAGTGTGCGGCCCGGCGAAGTCCTGCCGCTGGCCGGCTCCGGGCTGACGTCCGGCGTACTGATCGAGCTGTGGCTGATTCCGGATGACACCAGTGCGCCGGCGAGCCTGACTGCCGTCCCCGCGACGCCGCCGAGTGGGTCGGTGAGCCTCACCGCGACCGATCCAGAAGGCGACAACCTCGTCATCGTGGTTCCCGCGACCACGACCGACGGCGCGTACGCCGTCTATGTCTCGGGCGACTCCGGGTCCACCTGGTCGGCGCCGCTGTTGCTGAACGCCGCGCAGCCCTGGTACCTCGACCAGCCGACCTCTGCACCCGGCGATGTCGTGACGGTGATCGGCCCGAGCGTCGCCCACTCCGCTCCGACCACGAAGACGGCGCAGGTGTACCTGCGCAGCTCCAGTGGCACCCTGACCCCGGTCGCGGTGAGCGTGACCAGTGACTACGAGCTGGCGTTCACGGTTCCGAGCACGTTGGCCGTCGGCAACTACACCGTCCTGGTCTCCAACGGCCTCGGCGGCCACTACGGGTACGACGCGTCGTTGACCCTTACCGTCGCGGCGGCCGCGGCCTCACCCACGACCAGCTACGACATCGTCGCCGACTTCGGGGCCGATCCATCCGGCGCCCACGACTCCACGACCGGCATCCAGAATGCCCTCGACGCCGCCGCGGCGTCCGGCGGCGCTCGCGCGCTGTTCCCCGCCGGCAACTACGCCATCAGCTCCAAGCTCACGCTGGGCGCCGGCACCGGCGTGATCGAAATCGTTGGCGCCACCAACGGCACCACCACGGTGCTGATGAGCGACAGTTCAGTCTTCAGCCCGACGGTGACGCCTGAGACGTCGGTCGACTTCTTCGGGTGCACCGCAGGCGACGACCACGGCATGCTGTATCTCGCGCCCTCCACGCACCCGGTCAGGCTGGCGGGGATCGGGTTCGGCAGCAACGGCAAGCGCCCGGTCATCCTCGAGATCGACGGCCGCACCGGCACGACGGTCACCGACTGCAGGTTCGTCGGCGACAGCTATCCCGAGAACATCTGGCTGTACGCCGGAGTGTGCTCGATCCTCGTCCAGAACACTCGCGGGCTGCGCGTCGCGAACTGTTCGTTCACCTGCAACAAGGGCATCTATTTGAGCAACGTCGTCGACACCCGCGTCGAGGACAACACCTTCGCGATCTACTTCCCCCGGCTCCCGACCGATCCGGCTACCCAGAACGGCCAGGTCGACAACGACGGCGTACAGGTCTGGGGAGCGCGGCGACTGACCATCAGGGGCAACCAGTTCACCCGCGGATCGAGCACCTATCACTACGCACGCGCCGTCCAGACCGGCGCGGTCAAGCTGTGGGCGACCACGTGGGGTCCCACCGACGCCTGCGGTGTGCAGGACGTGCTGATGGCCCATAACACCGTGGACTCAGCGGGCGAGCCGGGCAAGAACAACGGCGAGGCCATGGTCGGCGACGGCATCAAGGTGCCGACGGGTGGCGGCGCCCTGACGGCGGTGGACTCGGCGACGAGCAATACCGTCACGCCGAGCGGCGCCACTTTCACCCTCCACACCCTCACCGACCCGGTCGGCTCGTACGTGTTCGTGGTCGCCGGGACCGGCGCCGGCCAGATCCGCCGCGTGGTGGACAACACCACCACGACCCTGACCGTCGAGTACGCCTGGGAGGTCGTGCCGGACACCTCGTCGGTCGTCGTGGTCCAGAATGTCCACGCCCGGCAACTGTTCGTCCACAACACGATCACCGCCTGCGGCAAGTACGTCGGCAACTACGGCCCGTCGGTTCTCAGCATCGTGGCCGACAACACCGTGGACAGCACCGGCGCTCCGGGCACCGTGTCGGCGATGACCGGCGCCGGCTTCTTCAGCATCTACGGCGTGGACAGCACCGGCGCCTACAACAGTCAGCCGGCCTTCTACAACGTCGTCGCCGATAACCAGCTGACGGGCGCCGACGCGTTCCTGAGCTACCAGAACTACGCCAAGGGCGCTGTTCCTGCGGCACCGCTGGTACGCGGCAACGTCGTCGCGCGCAACACCGCGTCCGGCGTCACCCAGACGGTGGTGCTGGCCGACTCGACCCTCGGCGGCAGCCCGGCCGCCACCTGGGGTCGCTACAACGCGATCGTCAAGAACGAACTCGGCAGCGGTGTCGCCTACCAGGCCACCGTCGACGGCCGCTTCGACCACACCGTCTACCAGGGTGCGGCCACCGAGCTCGCCAGCGGTGGCACCAACCCCGTCGTCGTGCCGGGCTGACACCGCGTGCCTTCCCCTGATCCAGTTCTTCCCGCCTGAGGAGCAGCGTGCCCGAGGTACAACGACGCGATTTCATCAAGCTGGCCGCGGCCAGCACGGCTGGGGCGGTACTGCTGAACGCCCTTCGGCAACCCGACGCGGACGCCACGACGGCAGGCCCGAACCGGCAGCGGCTGGAGGGCCGCAGCGTACGCCTGGAATGGCAACGCGACCAGCAGGGCTGGCGACTCGACCAGCTGCAACTGCGCTCGAGCGGCCGCTGGCGGTCGGTCTTCACACCTTCCGGTGAATGTGGGCTGTGGTTGTCCATCGATCCGGCCGTGCCGACGATCGACGAGGTGCGCCGGCTCAGCGTCGGCAGCACGGTACGGTTCTGGCCCGAGAGCGTTAGCGCGACGAAAGACGCGGTCACGTTCAGCAGCAGCCAACCCACCGGTGCATACAAAGCGGCGTGGGCGATGGACGACGACGATGTCGTGGTCGCCGTCCAGTTCACGCCGAACGCCGACGGCTGGTACTCGGTGACGAGCCCGACGCTGGGCACGTTGGCCGACCGCGACCTCGGCTGGGGTGTCGTCCCCGGGTACTGGAACTCCTCGACCATCGAGAGCGACGACGAGCTCGCCTTCCGCTACCAGTTCGGGATACCGACGGCTCCGGTGCTCGCGACCGAGGCCAGCACGACCAGTCTGGTCGCAATCCTGCAACAACGGCAGGAGCAGGTCAGCCTCGGTGTTGTCGCCGATCCGAGTTTGGCTCGCGATCCCTGGGCCGAGGACAAGATCACTCAGTCGACCTGGCACGTCGGTACGTCGCTGCGCACCACCGGCGGCGTTCTCGGCCCGACCATCGCGTCGCCTGTCCTCGGGCAGGAGGGATCATGGTTGACTGCGGGCCAGACCGTTGTTGCGACGTTCCGGTACATCGTGCGGCCCACGGGCTGGTACGAGGTGAACCGCTATGTGTCCGAGCGGATCTATCCGGTGGGCGACTACCTGAAGCTGGCGCACGCGACCGACTCGCTCACCCATCGCCTCAACCGCATGCACGACTTCCTGGTCTCGCCACAGTCCCAGTGGCACACCTGGACGTACGACGGTCTCACGTTGGGCGCGGAGAGCGGGAAGCTGTCCGACGTCGGCGCCATGTGGATGCTGGACGCGCTCACCACCGACCCGGTGATCCACAACGACCGGCTGCCGTACGCGCGCAACTTCAAACTGGCCCAGCAGCAGACGGCCGGTGGACCGTTCCAGGGCGCCGCGCTCGGTGAGTACTTCAAGAACGACGGCTGGATCACCGACAGTGAATGGGTCGGGCTCGACGCAGCCTACGTCTCACCGATCTTCACCACGTTCTACACGCTCGCCGACATGGGCAACATGGCACTGTTCACCCCGGACGACACCGAGGTCCACGACCGGCTGCGGTTGGCCGCCGATCGGCTGCTGACGTGGCAGAAGCGGGACGGCAGCTTCGACATCGGTTACGTCCGCGACCATCCGCAGACACTGCAGTATCCGGAGCTGACCGACTACCGCGCGACCTGGTACGGATTCGTCGCGGCGTATCGCGTTCTGGGTGATCGCAAGTACCTGGCCGCGGCCCGCCGCGGGGCGGACTGGTTCATCCGCACCGCGGTTGCTACCGGCAACTACCTCGGGGTCTGTGACGACGCCGTCCTGGTCCGCGATTTCCAGGTGATCTTCGCTGCGCAGGCGCTGCTCGACCTGCACGACTTGACCGGTCACAATCCCTACCTGGACGCGGCTGTCACCGCGGCGCGTGTCTACACCCAGCACATCTACAACCACCCGGTGGCGACGACCGCGACCAAGACGTTCAACGGGCCAACGGTCGAGGACTGGCAGCTGAGCCAGGCCGGGCTCAACTTCGAGCACGCCGGCTACTTCGGCAGCGCGAACGGCGCCGGCCCGATTCTGCTCAGCAGCCACGCCGGATCGTTCGTCCGGTTCTACGAGCTGACCGGTGACGCGCATTTCTTGCTGCTCGCCCGGGCGGCGGCGCGCGGACGCGACGCGTTCGTCGGAGCGACGAGCGGTATCCCGTCCTACTACTGGTCAGCCGGCAATGGTGGCTCGAGCGTGTTCCCGTGGCACGGCTGGTGGCACATCGGCTGGGTCGTCGACTATCTGTTGTCCGAGGCGCACCTGCGAAGCGGCGGCAAGGTCGACTTCCCCCGCGGGTTCTGCACGGCCAAGGTCGGCTCGCACCGCCCGGCCGGTTTCGCCCCGGGCAAGGTGTACGGCGACGCCGTCGAGCTGTGGATGCCGCGCACGCTGGTGACCGGTGACCAGCCCGACGTTGACTGGCTCACCGGCCGCTCACCGGACGGTCGACGGATCTACCTGATCGCGTTGAACCAGCGCTCCGTGGCCACGACGGCCACCTTCACACTGGATCCCCGCGGGGTCGAGCCGGGCAAGCTCGCCACCTGGAGGCAGTGGACCGCCGAGGCCGGCCCGATCACCAAGACCGCAGACGACGGATGGCAGCTGAAGCTCGAGCCCGACGGCATCGCGGTCTTCAGCGTGGCGATCACGCTCGCCGACGACCCGGCCGGCCCGGCGCTGCGGTCGTACTCCGTCGACGGCCCGTACCGGACGCCGACCGTGACCTGGTCGTACTACGCGACCGAGACGAGCTGGGTCCAGTGGCGCGCATCAGACACCGATGCCTGGACCGACACCGCAGTCCAGCAGGGCTACGCGCTCCATCAGGCACTCGACCTGAGTTCGGTGAACGCGCCGGCGACGGTGCAGATCCGCGTCGCAACCCAACTCGCCGACGGTACGCCGGTCTTCACCGAGCCATCGAACTGGAACGTCCCGTTGCAGTACGTGCCGACCGGCCCGGACCTCGCACTCGGCCGGCCTGTCACCGTGAGCTCGACGTACACGCCGGCGTACACCGGCGACAAGGCGGTCGACGGCAACCGGACCGACTCGGCCAGCCGGTGGCTGTGCAGCCTGGACGACAGCGCGCCGACGATCACCATCGAGCTCGCTGCGGCGACGACCCCGAAGCTGCTGCGCATGTTCAGCGGACCTGGCGCGGCGCAGGTCGTCGTGTCGTTCGTGGTGCAGGGCCGTACCGCCGCCGGCGACTGGCAGCAGGTCGGCACGGTCACCGGCAACACGCTCGCCACCACCGACGTTGCGCTGACCCCGCTGGACACCGACACGGTCCGGGTCGTCTTCAGCCAGAAGTCGCGCGACCCCGTGGACGTGGTCCGGGTCTTCGAGATCGAGATCTACGACGCAGTCAAGACCGTCTAGGACAACAGCGACCACACCGACCCACGTTCGAAGGAGAACACGATGACTTCCGATCCCCTGCCCACACTGGTCGCTGCGGTCGCCGGTCCGAGCCGGCGCCGTGTCCTCGGCACCTCCGGCGCGATCGTCGCCGGCGCTTTGGCCGGTGGCGTGCCCGCCGGTGTCTGGTCACCCCGGCCGGCCGACGCCCGACCGACCGAAACCGCTCCGGTGCTGTACCGGCGCCAGGTACGCTCGGTCAGCCCCGGCCAGGTGTTCGGTGTGAGCGGCGCAGGCTTCGCGACCGCCGCGCAGGCCCGGGTCTGGCCGCTGCGTGGCCGCGACGCGAACAGTGCGCCCGCCAAGCCACCGCACGACGCCCGCCCGCTCGACGTTGTCGGGGTGACCGCCGACGCGGTCGTCCTCCGTGCGCCGGCCGGCCGCATCGAAACCGCCTTCGCGGTGTACGTCTCCTCGGGTGACGGCCGCGCGTGGTCACGGCCGTTCGTGGTGAACACGCCCGACCCGTGGTACCTCGACATGCCCAGCGCGAGCGCCGGGGACGAGGTCACCGTCTACGGCAACGACCTGCAGGTCGGCTTGGCGAGGCCCACTGTCACGCTGACGCGCCACGGACTGACCCGGTCGGCCACAGTCCTCAAGGCCGACCGCTACCAGATCCGGTTCGAGGTCCCGAAGGGACTGAACGGCGACTGCACCGTCCAGGTGTCCACCGGTCCGGCCGGGGCTCGGGTGACCTCCAGCCTGCGGCTGCCGGTGGTAGCCCGTGCTGCTGCCCCGCGACACGAGATCGACGCCGTTCGCGACTATGGGGCTGACCCTAGCGGGCAGCAGGATTCCACGGCCGCGTTGCAGGCCGCGCTCACGGCCGCGGCGCAGGCCCGCGGCGGTGCCCGGGTCCGGATCCCGGCCGGCACCTACACCTTGACGAGCAAGCTGCGGCTGCCCGATGGCAACGGGCCGATCGTCGTCCAGGGCGCCGGTCAGGATCGCACCAAGCTGCGGATGAGCGCCGAGGTGAACTGGTCCACGGACCTGCCCCGGAACGCGCCGACGGACATGTACGCGGTCGACAGCGCCGACGACTACGGCATGCTCTACCTCGCGCCAGGTGATACACCGACCGAGGTCCGTGGGCTGGGCTTCGACACCAACGAACGCCGCATGGTCGCGATCGAGCTCGACACCCGCAACAACGCGACCATCGCACAGGTCACGGTCGAGAACCCCCTGTATCCCGACGATGTGTGGCTCTACGTCGGCACCTTCGCCATCTTCGGGCAGAACCTGCGCAACCTCACGATCGAGCAGTGCGACCTGCACGCGGGCAACGGCGCCTTCTTCGTCGCCGTCACCGACGTACGCGTCCAGGACAACACGTTCCGGCTGGTCTACCCGCGCAATCCCGCCGACCCGAACAACCCTGAGCACCAGGCCGACAACGACGGCGTCAAGGTCTGGGGCGGGCGACGGCTGACCGTACGGCGGAACCGCTTCGGACGCGGCTCCGACGAGTTCTACTACGCGCGCGCCGTGCAGACCGGCGCACTGCGGTTGCCGTCGCAGGTGGCCGGGGTCGAGGACGCCTGCGGAATCGAGGACTGCTACTACGGCGAGAACCTGATCGTCGACGCCGGACAACCGGCCGGCAACTGCGGTGAGGCGCTGGTCGGCGACCAGATCAACTCCGCACAGGGCGGACGGCGCCCACTCCCGGTCTCGGCCGCCACCTCGACAACCATCAGCACCACCCTGGTCGAGTTCGTGATGGACGATGCCAAGCTCGATCCGATCGGCACGACAGTGATCATCCTGGCCGGCACCGGGATCGGGCAGCTGCGCAAGGTGGTCGCCAACACGGCGACCACCTTGACCCTCGACGAGCCGTGGGAGGTCGTGCCCGGCACGGATTCGGTCTTCGTCGTCTGCGCTACTCAACAGCGTGAGCTCTACGTGAACAACACCATCCGAAGTACGCCGAAGTACGTCGGAAACTACGGTGCGAGTGTGCTCTGCATTGCCGCCGGCAACGACTTCGACTCCGCCGGTGCGGTGAACGCCAATCCGCCCGGCTTCGACTGGACCGGAGTGTCATTCATCAGCGTGATGGGCGGCAAGGACTTCCCGGTGATCGACGTCAGCTTCTACAACCAGGTCCGCGACAACCGGATCACCGGCGGCCTGGCGACGTTGATGTACGACGACTTCACCACACTGTCGCCTTCGTTGCCGCCGCAGCCGTTGATGCGCGGCAACGTACTGGCCGGCAATCAGGTGAGCAACGCCGCCTCGGCGGTGCGGCTCGGCACTCCGTACGTGATCAATCAGCCGGTCGGCGTGATGGCAGAGCTGACGGTGGTCACCGGCAACACCGGCCCGGGCACGGTGAACACGGTGCAGGACATTCCGTGGAACCACACCGTGTACGACGGTCCGGCCGGCGACTTCACCGACGCCGGGACGAACTCGATCATCGCCTGATCGACCTCGTCGCCGGGCGGCGCGGATTCAGCGCGCCGCCCGGCGACGTACGTAGGCCTCGCGTATCTCCGTCCGCAGTCGGCCCCGGTCGGCAACGTCGTAACCGTTGGCTCGAGCCCACTTCCTGACGGTCTTCGCGGTCGGACAGACGTGAGAACACTCTGGCTCGGTACCGCGCTCCGTCGGCTCCCGCCGGCCCGCCCGCACGTACGGCGAGAGGACCTTCCGGAGTGCGTCGGCATCCTTGCTGGTCAGGTCGACGTCGTAGGTCTGACCGTCGAGAGCGAAGGTGACCGTCTCGACGATGTCGTCGCCCGTCATACGACGGGCCGGCGATCGCCGAGACGGAACACCTGACGAGCGGTACCGGCGAGCACACGCTCAAGGTCAGCCGGCGGACAGCCGGTCAGAGCGGCGCGCACCGTATCGATCGCAGCTGCCCAACTTCCGCCGGTCAGGCAGACCGGCCAGTCGGAGCCGATCATCGTTCTGTCCGGACCGAGGATGTTGACGGCTTGACGGACCATGTCGACACGCCAAGAGGCCGGCCCTGTCAGTTGAGTCAGGATCCCGGACAGCTTCACCGAGACGCTTGGCAAGGCGGCCAGGTCCTTGAGTCCATCCACCCACCACTCGAGCAAGTCCGTGGGCTGAGGAGCGGCCGGCGGCCCAGCCAGA
Organism: Kribbella sp. NBC_00709; assembly: GCF_036226565.1. Classification (GTDB taxonomy): domain Bacteria; phylum Actinomycetota; class Actinomycetes; order Propionibacteriales; family Kribbellaceae; genus Kribbella. The sequence goes on along the minus strand of NZ_CP108996.1, from coordinate 4,694,752 downwards.
TGATCGAGCACGACTGGCACCTCAGGCCCGAGTACCTCTACCAGCTGGCCAACCTGGTCGAACTGCTTCGGCGAACAGCTCACCTCCAAGGCCAGTCCGTGCTCGCCGAGTTGCCCGGCCACAGCCTCGACAGCGGCGATCAGCCGACCGTCCAGTCGCTCGCGGAGTCCGACAAGGTAGTTGCCGTGTGGCCTGCTGATCAGCGCCTCGAGCCTGCCGCCGGCCCCAGGACACTGGAGGTTCGCGGTCCCGACAACGCCGGCTACGGAAGGGTCGGTGGCAGCAAGATCTAGCAGATCGGAGGTCTCGGCAGGATCACCTCGGCCGGCCTCCACCAGGATCACCGAAACCGAGACGTCCGGGTCGATGGATCGACGCAGATCTGCGAGCCGGTACGGCCGTCGCAGCGGGCCCGTCAACCATGGGTAACCACCGGTCGGGTCCCACACGTGGACATGTGAGTCGATCAGGTCCGTCGGCATGGCACGCGGTCAATCGAGCGCTGTCGGGTCGACTCCTGCCTCGAGGTCGTCGAGCACCCGCCGGGCGAGCAGGTTCCAGCTGATGAAGCCGGGGTTGAACAGTGGAGCGCCGGTGTCGGCGTGGTACGACTCATGGATGGTGCCGTTCGCTCGCAGGTCGTCTGCCATCAAGTTCACCAGTCGGGAAGCCACACGCACGGCCTCGGTGCGGTAGCCGTAGCGGGCCAGCCCGTAGCAGGTCAGGAACGTGCTCAGCCCCCAGACCGGCCCCTGCCAGTTGGACGGATCAGCCATGGCGACGTTGTTGTACATGGACTCGTCGGCCGCCATCGAGCGAATCCCGAACCCGGACAGGTACCGGTGTGGATTGAGGACATGCTCGGTGATCAATCGATCGGCGAGCGCCGGTTCCGCGACGCCGGTCCACAACGGGAACAGACAGCCCCAGGTACCGACCTGAAGCGGGACCTCCCACGTGACCTGCTGATGGGTGGTTCGGTGCAGGTCGGACAGGTCGAGGTGCCGGTAGGTGCCGGCCCGCTCGTCCCACATGAAGGCGTTGATCGCCTGGCGCAGCCGCTCCGCCTCGCGACGGTACTCCCCGGCGCCGGACACCCCGAGCAGCTCGGCCAGGGCTGCCATCGAGTCCAGCTCCCGCACGTGGAAGCAATTCATGTCCACCAGGCCGACCGTCCCGCCGAACCGTCCGTAGATCGCCGGATCGTTGTCGATCCCGGATCCCGATTCGTCGGTCCAGCGGTACAGCCCGCGCCGACCCGAGCATTCGCGCCGGTGCCAGTCCCGCGTGGCGACAAGCGCCGGCCAGTACGGCGCGAGCCACTCCTCCGTGCCGGTACGCCGTATCGCGGCCAGGGCCCATTGCGCGTGGATCGGTTGGCCCATGTGGTCGTAGTTCGCAGTACCGTCCGGCTCGACCAGTGAGGCGGCCCGGCCGTCGGTCCGGATCGCTTCGAGCAGGATCCGCAGCGATCCGACGAAGTGGTCGAGATGCTGCAGCGGCAGCGCGAGCCCGGTGAAGTACGCGTCCCACGTCCAGACCGAGTCGTAGATCGCTCCCGGCGCGATGTAGGGGTAGTCCAGCGCCGGACTCGTGCGCAGCGTGTCCGCCACCATGTCGTCCAGCCGCGCGGCGACATAGCTGCGGTCGTCGCCCGGTCGCGGCCGGATGGGGAAGGCCGGCCGGGGACGCGGATCGCGTGCCTGCTTTTCCAGGTAGCGATCCATCTCCATGGTCACCGCGAACGGATCGGTCACCTCAGTGACCGTTCTGCTTGAAAGCGTCGAGCTGCTTCTGCGCCTCGGCCAGAACCTTCTGCATCCCGGCGTTGTCGAGCGTCTTGAGCAGGGTCGAGACCCCCTTGCCGGCGTCCTGCAGTCCGTTCACGACCTGCGGACGGTACTGGCCGAGGGCTGCCGAGAGGGTCGCGATCTGCGTCTTGATCGGCGTGGTGTCCAGGGCGAAGCCGATCGCCTTCGACGTTGCCGCCGTACGGTTCACCTGGGCCTCGGCCTCCCACCGCTTGTGCTGGGCGTCGTAGACGCTGCGGTAGTAGGCGTTGAACTGGTTGCCGAACACCCAGTCGCTGTTCGGGTTCCACTTGCTGTTCCCCGCACTCTGACCGGACGGGAAACCCACGACGCCGAGGCTCTCGTCGGTGAACGCCCAGTGGGTGCCCTTGATCCCGAAACAGATGGTGTTGTAGAAGTCCTTGTCCGAGTTCAGCATCTCCAGGAACTGCACGGCGTTCTCGGGATTCGACGCGTGGCTGTTGATCCCGGTGAGGGTCGCGCTGGCTCCGTCGGTATTCAGCAACGGCGTCGGCACCAGCACCTTGCCGACCGTCGCGAACCCGAACGCCTGTGGGTTGCTCGGTCCGGTCTGTCCCGCTATCACGGCCACCTTGCCGCCGGCGTTCTGCGCCGCCGCGTCGGCATCCGACAACGGCGACGAGATCGCGTAACCCGCTTCGTGCCAGCGTCTGCTGACCTCGGCGGCAGCCTTGAACTCAGGTGTGTCGTACATGTTGAAGACGTGCAAATTCTCGTCGTCGTAGCGGACCGCCAGACCGTAGGCGCTGGCGACCGGGTCCCAGCCGAACAGCTCGGGCTGGAAGATCGTGTTGTTCCCGACGCTGTCGGTTGCCCACGGCACGATGCCGTGTTCGCGCTGCTTGAGAGTGGCCAGGAACGGCTCGAGCTCTTCGTAGTGCGCGATCGACGCGACGTCGAAGTGATACTTCTCGGCGAGCTTCTGCTGAGTGACGAATCCCCACAGCTTCGGGAACCGCTGCTGGTTGATCGCGCCGTAGATCTTTCCGTCGACCCGCACCGCGTCCCAGGTGGACTTGGCCATGCTGCCCCACAGCGTCGGGGCGTGCTTCGGGAGCAGGTCGTCCAAGGGGAGCAGGCTCTTCGCGGCAGCCAGCCGGTAGTAGTCGGTGGCCCACGGCGCGGTGAAGAACATGTCGCCGAGCTGCCCGGCCGACGACTTCAGAGTCATCGCCTGGGTGTAGTTCTGCACCGGCTGCAGAGAAACGGTGAAGGTCTTGCCTTTCGCCTTCAGCATCGCGTTCAGCGCGTCGGCCACCGCGGTGGCGTCACTCTCGTTCGGGTTGCCGAGGAACTGGTAGCTGACGACACCGTTGCTGCCGGCACCGGACTTCGGGGACGAGCTGCACGCCGCCAGCGACGGCACGCCGACGGCCGCCAGACCGGCGCCGAGGGCAACCTTCCCGGAACCGGACAGGAACGACCGGCGAGAGACCACTGTCATGTTGAATCCTCCTACTGAAGGGCGCGCGCACCAGGCCGCGTCGAGCTGGTCAATCCTTCAATCCGCCGAGCGCGATGCCGCGGATCAGGAACCGCTGGATGAAGAAGAACGCTGCGACGATCGGACCGATCGCCAGTACGGCGACCGCCATTCGCACCGTCTGGATCGGAATCGCGATCGTGGTGCCGGCCAGTTGTGAGTTCGACGCCGCGAAGTCGATGTTGGTCAGAATGCGGTACAGATACAGCTGCAACGGCGCGAACCGGTCGTCGGTGATGTAGAGCAGCCCGAGCCACCAGTCGTTCCAGTACAGGAGCATCACGAACAACCCGACGGTGGCCAGCGCCGGCTTCGACAGTGGCAGCACGATGCCGGTGAACACCCGCCATTCGCCGGCGCCGTCGATCCGCGCCGCGTCCATGATGTCCTTGGGAAGCTGCGCGAAATACGTCCGGAGCAGGAGCAGGTACCACGGCGTCACGACGTACGGCAGGATCAGCACCAGCACGGTGTTCTGCAGATGCAGGTACTGGGTGATGAGGATGTACGTCGGGACCAGCCCGCCGTTGAAGATCATCGTGAAGAGCACGTAGAACGACAGCGGGCGGCGGAGCCGGTAGTCGTTGCGGGACAGCGTGTACGCCAGCATCGACATGATCGTCAGCGAGAGGATCGTTCCGGTGACGGTCACCAGCATCGAGACGCCGTAGGCCTGGACGATCTTGCTCGGATCGCCCAGCACATAGCGATAGGCGGTGGTGCTGAACCGCTGCGGCAGCGGCGAGTAGCCGTGATCAGTGATCGCCGACTCGCTCGAGAACGACGCCGAAATCACGATGATCAGCGGCGTCACGAAGCCCAGCGCCACGATCACCAGGCCGCAGTGGATCGCCAGGCGGCGCAGGTCGAATGCCGGCCCGGAGCGCCGCACGGGGCGGTACGCCTTCGCCGGCGCCGTCTCGATCACCACGATGGCCTCCCTCCTTGCTGAATTCAGAACAGGGCATCGGTACCGCGCCGGCGGACCAGCCAGTTGGCTGTCACGACGAGCACGAATCCGACGAAGGACTGGTAGAGACCCGCGGCCGCGGCCATGCCGACATCACCGATCGAGGTCAGCGATCGATAGACGTAGGTGTCGATCACGTCGGTGGTCGGGTAGAGCGTCGTACTGTTCTGGGTTACCTGGAAGAACAGCCCGAAGTCGGCGTTGAAGATGTGGCTCAGCGAGAGCAGAACATTGATCACGATCAGCGGGACGAGCAGCGGCAGCGTGATCTGCCGGATCTGCTGCCACCGGGAGGCGCCGTCGATCGATGCGGCCTCGTAGTACTCGGGGCTGATCGAGATGATGCCGGCCAGGTAGACGATGACCCAGAACCCGACGCTCTTCCAGACTTCGACGACCGTCAGGACCAGCGGCCACCAGTTCGGCGCGTTGTACCAGTCGACGCCTGAGGCTCCGAAGTGGCGGAGCAGATGGTTGACGATCCCGGTGTCGGCGTTCAGGAAGGTCAGCGCGAAGTTCGTGATGACCACGTAGGACAGCACGAAGGGCAGGAACATCGCCGACTGGTAGATCTTGCCGAGCCATGGCGCGCGGTCACGGATCTCGTTGAGCAGCAGGGCCAGGCCGATGGAGATGACCAGGTTGGCGACGATGAACAGGGAGTTCATCACCACGGTGTTGCGGGTGACCCGGAGGGCATCGCCGTTGGAGAACAAGAAGTGGAAGTTCTGCAGCCCGACCCACGGGCTGTGCAGCACCCCGTCATAGGTGTTGTAGTTCTTGAACGCCAGGACGATCCCCGCCATCGGCAGGTAGTTGAACACGAGCAGCGCCACCAGGGCGGGTGCGCCCATCAGCAGCAGCGTCAGGTCCCGTTGCCGCGAGCCCCGGTTTCTCCGGCGCCGATATGATCGCGTGCGTTCCGGTGTCAATGCCTCGACCGTCTCCGGGCCGTCGGGGGTGCCGGCGGTCAGGACAGACGTCGCGGGCGGTCCGAGCGCACCAGACATGCTCCTCGCCAACCCTTCCTGGATCAAAATTTCCTGCCCGTCGTCTGTTATATTCATGGAATGAGCCTCCTTCGTCAAGCGCCGCTTCGTGGCACGAGGTCCGCCGCGCTCCAACGCATCCGCTCGGCGCTGTCCACCCTGACGCCCGCAGAGCAGCGGGTCGCCGAACGCATTTTGGCCAACCCTGGCGAGGCGATCGCCTTGTCCATCGGGGAAATGGCCCAGGTCTGCGGCGTCGCCCAACCAACCGTCTCGCGGTTCGCGCGCAGCGTCGGCTTCGACGGCTATCCCGCGGTGCGCCTGGACATCGCCCACGACTTCGCCAACGATTCCGAACCGGCGACGAGTGACCGTCACCCCGGTCCGGCGGAGCAGATCGCGCTGGATGCGGCGATCCCCGCCCTGGCAACGGCACTGCGGACGGCGTCCGCAGTGGAGATCTGGACCGCCCCCGACCTGGCGTTCGCCGGCGAGCTGCTGGAGACATCGCTGCGTGAGCTGTCGGTGCCGGCGTCGTGTTCGGCGATCCCGTCGCACTGGTCCCGCCGTGCGGCCGGACTGCCACCGCAATCCGCAGTACTGCTGCTCTCGTCCGACAGTGAGCACATCGCCTGGAGCGAGGCCTCCACCGCCGCCCGCGACGCCGGGGCGACGCTGATCTCGGTCACGCAGCGGTCCACCCGCGCGCAGAACCGCCAGGTCGACGTCTTGCTGACCATTCCGGAGACCGGCACGGTCGAGCTCGCTGCGCTGGCCGCGGTCGAGGCGATCACGGCGGCGGTGCGGGAGGCATCGCTGTTCGCAGGCCCTCCCGGCCCCGCGTCCCCCTGGCGCGGATGGCCGCATCAGCGCGAGGTGATGATCCCGACGCCCGGCGATCCGCTGCCTGTCGTGGTGCTCGAGCAGGCCGACCAGAGCCCGGATCGCGGTCTCTGCATCTTCTTCAACGGGATGGGCACGACCAAGGAGGAAGCGCTGCCCGGTGGCACCGGCGATCGCATCGCGCCGTCGATCGTCGCCGGCTTGCTGAACTGCGGCTATCACGTGGTCGTGGTCGACAACCCGGCTCACGGCGTCCGCAAGCGGGTCTGGGAGGACACGGCGGAACTGCTGACCGCGGACTTCGCCATGGATCGTCCGGCGCTGCTCGGTCAGTCGCGCGAGTTGGCGACCGCCCTGGTCGACGGTGTACTCGCACTCGGGCTGACGGCGGACACCGACCGGATCGCGGTTGTCGGTCAATCCTGGGGCGGATTGCAGTCGATCCTGTCGATGTGCGGCGATCAGCGCATCGCCTGCGGGGTGATGATCATGCCGGTCTGTGACGCCGTCAATCTGGGCTCGTTCCAGGAACTCGCCGATCAGCCAGGTGCGGCCGCCGGCCGGGTCGGGCGCGGTGAGGCGGCGCTCCTGGCTCCACGCCCGATCCTGCTGGTGAGCGGTGCCGACGACGAGATCGCGACCGATGCGGATGCCGCCGCGTTCGCCCGCAGCCTGGCCAGTGCCTACAGCCGGCGCAAGGCGAAGGCGAACCTGCAACACGTCACGCTCGAGGGAGTCGGTCACGTGTTCGACGGGCGCCAGGTCGAGCACGCCGCACGCTGGCTCGCCGCACATTTCCCGGCATGACCTGGCGGCTGGCGCTGACGGTGGTCGGCGACCTCCCCCTCGGTCCACCGCCGACCTGGGCGGTGCTCGAGCGGGATCTCCTCGAAACACTCGACAAGGCCTGGCAGGTCTTCAGCGCGCAGTGCACGGCACCTGACGGCAGTCTTCCGTTCGTCGATCGTGGGCAGCTGACGTCCCGCGACGCCGGTGACGACTTCTACGAGGCGTTCTTCAACTGGCCGACGCTCTATCTGCTCAGCGGCTCGGCCGATCTGTTGACCGCTGCGAAGCACCACTGGAACGGCGTCACCGCCCAGCTCGCCGAGCTCGGCCGGGTCGAGCACGAATACGAGATCGGTTACGACTGGTTCCATCAGGGCGAGGGCAATCTGTTCTTCTACGGGCTGTGCCTGGCTGATCCTCAGGATCAGCGGTTGGTCGAGCGGGCAGCCCGGTTCGCCGAGCTGTACACCGGCAGCCCAGCCTGCAACTACGACGCCGACCTCAACATCATCCGGGCACCGCACACCGGCAGCGGTGGACCGCGCTGGGGTCTGACCGACGCGGAGCCGAGCTACGGGTGGGATCCGGTCATGCAGCGCTACGGGCTGCCGATCGACTGGCTCGGCGTCGACTCGGTCGACCAGCTCAAGGACCCAGCATCGGCCCGGATGATGGGCGAGCAGATGCGCGACCGGATGGGCCGCGGCGACGCGGTGGTGAACCTCGCGGCGACCAGCCTCGTCCTGAACGCCTACCTGATGACCGGCGAGCGGTCCTTCGCCGACTGGGTCGTGCGGTACACCGACGGCTGGTGGAAACGGGCCGCCGGCAACGACGGCGTACTCCCCGACAACGTGGGACTCTCGGGCCGCGTCGGCGAGTACCTGGACGGCCGTTGGTACGGCGGCAACTACGGCTGGTCGTTCCCGCACGGCATCAGCAGTGTCGGCGCCGCAGCCGTGGTCGCCGCCCAGAACGCGGCACTGCTGACCGGCGATCGTGGCTACTGGCAACCAACTCGCCGGGCGTTCGAGCTGGTCCTCGACCAGGCAAGCATGCAGCCGCTGACCAACGTGGTCGCGGACTGGCGGACCGAGGTAGCGCGTCGGCTCGGCCTCGACGAGGACGCCGAAACGCTACTGGTGCCGACCCGGCTCGTCGACGGGGGTTGGTTCGACCCGCTGCCGCCCCCGGTGAACCTACTGACCGCGCTCTGGCACGGCAGCCGGGAAGCCACAGATCTCGAGTGCCTCAACACTCTGCGCGCCACCTCTGGTTACGACTGGGCGGTGACGCTGCCGTTCCGCAACAAGGGTGAGGACGGACATGAACAGCCATGGCTGGCGTACCTCGCCGGTGCGTATCCGGGCTATCCCACGGATGCGCTGCGGACCGCGCTCTCGATCGTGGCCCACCGTCTGGCGCTGATCGAGGCCGACGACTCCGACCCTGGAGAGATTCCGGACTCGCACTACCAGAAGCTCAACCCAGTCGTCACCGAAGCGCTGCTCCAGCTGTGCTGTGGCGCGCCGCAGGTCGTCTACAACGGCGGCCTGCTGCAACTCGCCGTCCGCTACTGGGATGCTGCGGAACGTCGCCCCGGGCTGCCTACCGACGTGGCAGCGCTCGTGTTCGAACTCGACGACACCGGGCTCGGCATCGAACTGGTCAATCTGTCCCTGCACGGCACTCGCGAAGTCGTCCTGCAATCGGGAACCTTCGCCCAGCACCTCATCGAGTCGGTGCGCTACGACCGCCGCGACGGCGACTATCCAGGCTCGCCGTACGTCGAGTTCGCGCCGCGGGTCGACACGGTCACGCGTACGCAGCCCGTCGACGACCGCTACCTCGCCGTACACCTGGAGCCGCTGTCCCGGGTCCGACTGCGCCTCACCGTGCGGCTCGATCAGCTGGCGCCGACCTACTCCGCTCCCTGGGACCTCTGAGAGGACTGCAATGACCGACTCTCCTCGCTTCACTTGGCCGCTTCCAGTGGTCGGTGAAACGCCCGCACTACCTGATCCCCAGATCATCGAAGCCCTCCGGTCCGTGAGCTCCGCGACGGCCTGCGCACAGTTGCACCGGCTCGGCGTACGGCGGACGTTCATGCAGGGACCGCGCGCTTTCCGCACCGGGCAGCACGTCGTCGGGCCCGCTCTGACGTTGCAGTTCATGCCGCAGCGCGAAGACATCGCCGGCGGCGGCGAGCAGGAGTACGTCGAGAAGCACACCGCACTGTGGAAGGTGTTCGACGCAGTCCAGCCCGGACATGTCCTGGTGGTACAGGCATTCGGGGCGCCGGGCACGGGATGTCTGGGTGAGATGCTGGTGCGCTACTTCCGCAACCGTGGCGGCGCCGGGATCGTCGTCGACGGCTATCTGCGAGACACCCCCAAGCTCGGCGCGCTCGACATACCACTGTGGTCGCACGGCGGTACCGCGCACTACGCCTCCCAGGACGAGCTCTTTCCCTGGGGTTATCAGGTCCCGATCGCCTGCGCCGGCGTACTGGTCCTTCCGTCGGACATTGTGATCGCCGACGACGACGGAGCGGTCGCAGTGCCGATCAGTCTGGCTGAGCAGATCGTCGAGTCCGCTCGTGCAACCGAGGATTGGGAGGCGTTCAGCCGGGAGCGGATCGACGCCGGCGGACGGCTGGACCGGTACTACCCGCTCGACGAGGAGGCCCGGCGTGAGTTCGACCATTCCCGCAGTTGAGGTCGCCGGGCTGCAGCTCAGTCAACTCGGGCTCGGTACCGCTACCTTCGGCTGGCTGTACGAATCTGTCAGCGCCGCCCAGGCCACGGCGACAGTGCACCGCGCGCTCGAGCTCGGCATCGCGTACCTGGACACCGCGCCCGCGTACGGTCTCGGCGCGGCGGAGTCCAAGGTCGGCACGGCACTGCGCAACGTCGACTCCGGCCGGCTCGTCGTCTCGACGAAAGTCGGTCGCGTCCTGGACCCGTTGCCGGTGGGCGCGGCTGCGGCGTACCCGGGAGCACCCCGGCTGCAGGCCGTCGACGCCTGGACCGAGGACGGCGTACGCCGCTCGCTGGAGGACAGCCTGACCCGGCTCGGACTCGATCGGGTCGACATCGCCTACATCCACGACCCGGACGACAACGAAACCGACGTCTACGACACCGCATTCCCGGCGCTTGCCCGGCTGCGGGAGGAAGGGACGGTGCGGGCGATCGGCGCGGGGATGAATCAGTCGGCGATGATGGCACGGTTCGTCGACCGCCTGGACATCGACGTCGTCCTGCTGGCCGGCCGCTACACGCTGCTGGAACAAAGCGCGCTCGACGATCTCCTCCCCGCGTGCCTCGCGCGCGAGACACGCGTTGTGATCGGCGGGGCTTTCAACAGCGGCTTGCTGGCCGCCCCCACCGAGGCGGCGCACTACGACTACGGGCCCGTCCCGAAGGACTTGCTCCTGCGGGCGCAGGCGATCCAGCGTGTGTGCGCCGATCACGACGTACCGATCACCGCTGCCGCACTGCAGTTCCCGCTGGCCCATCCAGCTGTCGCCAGTGTGCTGGCCGGGATGCGTACGCCGGAGGAGGTCGAGCAGAACGTCACCGCCTTCGATACCAACATCCCCGACGCCCTGTGGGACAACCTCCGCAGCGAGGGCCTCCTCCACCCCGAAGCGCCCACGGACCGCATCGTCTGAGCGCTCATTGGAGTTTGGCGAAGGCTTCGCGGAGGTCGGGCTGTAGCTCAACTTGCCTCAAGCAACTGCGTCGTGGGCCACCTCACCGCGAGAGGCGTTCTGGCCCGGGCGGGGGATAACCTCCGTCCGGCGGTTCGTTACCGCTGCTGCCTGACTGCTCTTGGTGCTCAGTGGAGGATGTCCAGTGAAGAGATCTCGCCTCGTCGATGCCGTCGATCCTTTGATCGGGACCACCGGTGACGACCCTTGCGAGTACGGCGGCATGGTGCCCTCGACGGCGCCACCGTTCGCGATGACGCGATGGACTCCGATGACCCGCGAGAACCGCATCTCGGCCGTTCCCTATCACCACGACGACCAGACCTTTCTCGGGTTCATCGGCAGTCATCAGCCGGCTATCTGGATGGGCGACTGGGGATTCGCGGTCGTGGCGCCCGGGGTCGGAGAGGTCCGGCCCGATGTCCGTGATCGCGCCCTCGTTCACGACCGCGCGACCGAACGGGCGCGGCTGGACTCCTACAGCGTCGACCTCCTCGCCGAGGGTGGCCGGGTCCGCACCCGCCTGACCGGCACCTGCCGCGTGGGCGTCATCGAACTGGTCTTCGAGGGCACCGACGGGGGCCTGCTGGCCGATCCTCACGTCGTCGTTCAGGCGACTCGTGCCGGCCACATCGGCCGGGTCCGCATCGATCCGGAACGCGGCGAGATCTCCGGATGCAATCCGGAGCGTCAGGACGCACATCTCGGCCCGCCACGGGCGGCCGGGTTCGCCGGATACTTCGTCGCGCGCTGTGAAGCGACCGACGACGACGGACGCCCGATCGCCGCACCGTTCGACAGCTCAGGAACCGCGGTCGGACCCGTCCTGCATGACGGGGAGCTCGAGCGAACGGACGACAATCTGTCCGCCTGGGTCCGGTTCCCGTCCGCAACCCGACGAGTGGTCATCAGGGTCGGCGTGTCGCTCATCTCCGAGGATCAGGCGCGACACAACCTCGACGCGGAAGTCCCCGATGGTCGCGAGTTCGACGATGTCGTCACCGGGCTGCGGGACGCCTGGGCGCAACGCCTCGACCGGGTCCGCGTCGATGGCGCGACACCCGAGGAGGAATCGACCCTCGCCACCGCGCTGTTCCATTCGCTGCAGTATCCGGCGAGGCTCGACGAGAACGGTCAGTACTACGACGGCTACACCGACAGCGTCGTCGGTACGGAACGCGCCGTCTATACGGCTTTCTCACTGTGGGACACCTTCCGCGCCCAGAACGCCCTCCTGATACTGCTCGCGCCCGATGAGCTACCAGACATGATGGCCTCGCTGCTGAAGACCTATCGCGCCAGTGGCAGGCTCCCGATCTGGGAGAACCTCGTCGAAACGAACATCATGGTCGGAACCCACGCCGATTCGCTGCTCGCGGAAGCTTTCCTCAAGGGCGTGCCGATCGACCTCGACCTCGCCTACGAAGCCGCACTGGTGAATGCGCTCACCCCACCGGAGAACGACACGACCCGATGGTGGGGCGACCGGGAGCACGACCCGTTCGACGCCGGCCGCCCCGGACTCACGCGCTACCTCGAGAACGGCTGGGTAGCGGCGGACGAAACAGCCGAAGCCGGCTCGCGAACCCTCGACTACGCGTACGACGATCACGCGGTGGCGATCCTCGCCCGCGCGGCTGATGACCCCGACCAGGCAACCACGCTCGAGCGGCGCGCACAGAGCTACCGGAACTTGTGGAACTCCGACCGGGGATTCATGCAATCGCGCAATAGCGACGGTTCGTGGGCCGATGGCGGTTGGACCGAGGGAACCCAGTGGCCGTACACGTTCCAGGTGCTGCACGATATCCGCGGCCTCCGGGACCTGATGGGGCTCGACCTCTTCTGCAACCGGCTCGACGAGCACTTCGCGGGCGGCTGGAACCGGCACGACAATGAGCCGAGCCACCACATTCCCTACCTGTTCTCCTATGCCGGTAAACCACATCTGGCGGCCGAACACACGCGTCGCATTGCGCGAGAGGCGTACCGCGCGGTCCCGAGCGGGTTGTCGGGCAACGACGATCTCGGGCAGATGTCTGCCTGGTACGTTTTCACCGCCCTCGGGTTCTATCCGGTCAACCCGGCGTCGACCGAGTACGTCATCGGAGCGCCATTGTTCGACACCGTCGAGATCGACATCCCGGGAGCGTCCCGGCCGCTCACGATCCACGCGCCCGGCGCACCGACCCTCCCCTACGTCGAGGGCGTGCGACTGGACGGAGTCGAGACCACCCAACCGTTCATCGAGCACGCGGCGATCGCGGACGGCGCGACCATCGACTTCACCATGTCCGCCGAGCCCTCGGACTGGGGAACAAAACTCCACTAGGCACGCGATGTGTGACGGTCCGGTCCGAGCGCCGCAGAGCTGACGGACGTGGACGTCAGTTGTTCCGGTCTGCCTGTTCGCCGATCTGGACGGTTCGGTCGCGGCCGGCTTCGGTCGCGACCATCACGGCTCCGCGGACTCCTGCCTTCTCGAGTTCGCGGATGGCTGTGATGGTGGTTCCGCCCGGGCTGCTGACCGCCGCGCGGAGGCTGACCGGATCGTCGCCCGAGTCACGGAGCATCGTGGCCGCGCCGACGGCGGTCTGGATCACCATCTCCTCGGACAGCGCACGGGGTAGTCCGAGCAGCACACCGGCGTCGATCAACGCCTCCGCGAAGTAGAAGAAGAAGGCCGGCCCGCTGCCGGAGAACGCCGTGATCGCGCTCATCTGAGTCTCCGGCACGCGGACGACCTTGCCCACCGCGCGAAGGAGCGACTCGGTGCGATCCAGATGGGGCTCGGTCGCGAAGGAGCCTGCGCTGATCGCGGTAATGGCTTCGCCGACCGAGGCCGCGGTGTTGGGCATCGCACGCACCACCGGCGTCTTCGGCGCCAGGCCGCACTCGATCTGCCTCGTGCTGATCCCGCCGACCGCCGAGATGACCAGGTGGTCGGCGGTCACGTGCTCGGTCAACTGCGGCAGCAGATCCTCGACGTGGTAGGGCTTCACCATCAGGAGGACGGTGTCAGCCGCTCGAACCGCCTCGGCCAGGCCCGGCGTCGAGACGCCGAAGTGCTCGCGCAGGTACGCCGCTCTGTCGGGCAACTGCTCGACCACCGAGATCCGGCTCCGGTCCGCCGACGGAACCTCGTCGCCGAGCAGCCCGGACAGCAGCGCCGCGCAGATGTTGCCGCCGCCGATGATCGCGAGCCGGCCCGGCGGTGGTGCGATCGGGTCTGCCATGGTGGTCCTCACCCTCTCTGGTGGTGCTCCCGGTCCGGACGACCGGCCCAGGAGCCACGGACGTGATCGATGTGCTGCTTCATCAACTGGGTCACGCCGGCCTCGTCGCCGGCGAGCAGCCGATCGAGCAGCTCGACGTGTTCCTCGGCCGACGCGATCAGCAGGTCGTGATCGAGATCGGCCATCCCGGTCAACCGGCTGCGGGCCCGCAGGTTCCCGACGATCTCCACGAGCGTCGGGTTCGCGGCCAGCCCGAGCAGAGCCAGGTGGAACTCGCGGTCCACCCCGACGAAGCCGACCAGATCCCGTCGCCGCGTCAGCTCGACCAACTCGCGAGCAGTCGGGTACAGGTCCTCGAGCCGCGCACGCAGTTCCGCTGTGAGCCGCGCGGCCAGCCCCGCGACGGTCGGAACCTCGAGGAGCAATCGGACCGAGGTGATGTCGTCGAGCTGCCGGTCCGACAACTCCGCGACCCGGAAACCCTTGTTCCGAACGGCTTCGACGAGCCCTTCGGCCGCCAGGTCGAGCAACGCCTCGCGCACCGGCGTCGACGAGACCCCGAACTGTTGCGCGAGCGCCGGTGCCGAGTAAACGACGCCGACCTGCAGCCGACCGGCGATCACCGACGCCCGGAGCGCGTCGGCGATCTGCTGGCGGAGATTCTGGCCGCCGCCGAGGTACGGGATACCCATCTGGGCGCGCAGCCGGTCCGAGCCGGGGTCGATCAACTGCCCCGTCATCGCAGCACGAACCCGGTGCCGAGCGGATCGTGCGGATCCAGAGTGAAGGTGGCTCGGCCGGTCTCGTACGCCATGCCGGCCACCTCGGTGACGACCGCGTCATGGCCGTCGGCCCGGACCAGCTCGGTCACCCGGCCGAGGAACGTCGTACCGACGATCGACTCGTGCCGAAGCGTCCGCCCGATCGGCAGCCGGCCGTCCTGAGCCAGCAAGGCGATCCGGGCGGAGGTGCCTGATCCGCACGGCGACCGGTCCAGCTCTCCGTCCGCGAAGATCGTGACATTGCGCTGGTGCGGGCCGTCGGCGTCGTCGCCGAGGTCGTCGTACAGGACGGTGGCGTAGATGCCGTCGAGGCGACTGTCGCTGGGGTGGCGTGCCCACTCGGTGTCGTTCAGGGCCCACTTGATCTCACGCCCGACGGCGATCAGGGCGGCGGTGTGCTCGGGCGCAACGGTGAGACCGACGGATCGCGCGGCGACGAACGCGTACAGCGCGCCGCCGTAGCTGATGTCGGCGTGGATCTGGCCCCGGCTGGTCTTCACCTCGACCTCACGGGCCACGACGTACGACGGAATGTTGCGGAACGCCACCTGCTCGACCTCGCCGCCCACGCAGGTGACCCGCGCGACGACCCGGCCGGAGGGTACGTCGATCACGACGTCCGTGTCACCGTCGGCCGCGGCGGGCACCAGTCCGGTCCGGACCGCCCACGCGCCCAGCGCGATCGTGCCGTGCCCACAAGCCGTCGAGTAGCCGTCCTTGTGCCAGAACAGCACCCCCAGCTCGGCGCCGTCGTCATCGGGCGGCACCAGGAATCCGCCGTACATGTCGGCATGTCCGCGCGGCTCGTTGACCAGCAACTGCCGGACGGCGTCGACCTCCGCCGACTGCTGCGCGTACGAGCGCCGGTCGAGCACTGTCGTGCCAGGAATCTCCGGACCGCCGCCCGTCACGATCCGGAACGGCTCGCCCGCCGTGTGGTAGTCCGTCACGCTCACAGCTGCTGTCGGCAGATCCACGGTTCCCTCGCTTCAGTGGCATGTAGCATATTACTGTGGAATGTAGCATTCCACTGCTGCACTGCGACAGGCTCAACTCACGGCGCTTCGGTGAGCGGCAGGGGCGCTCGCATGGTGATGCTGACGATGCCGTAGGTGAAGCCGAGGTGTTCGTTGAGGCGGCGCATCGCGTCGTTGCCGCGTTGCGTCCAGGTGTAGATCTCGGTGATCCCGTTGTCGGCGGCCCACGCCATGCTGGTCCGTTTGAGGGTGGCTGCGACCGATTTGCCGCGCCACTCCCGGCGTACGGCGGTGTAGGCGACCTCCGCACGATCAGGGCGATCGGGGTCGAGGATCAGCCCCGCCACACCGATCGCCTCGTCACCGGCGACGGCCACGAACATCGCGGCCGGGTCACTGATCCACTCCTTCTCCCAGTCGGCCGCCGACACCTTCAGCGCGACCGGATGGTCCATGTCCGGGAGGGTCGGAACCGCCACCTGGTGATAGGCCGCGGCCCACAGCTCCGGGCGTTCGGCGACGGAGACGATCTGGTACTCCGTCGGCGTCGCCGGCCGCGGTTCGTCGCCGATCTGCCGCAATTGCTCGACCTCCCGGTTCGATTCCACGAAGCCGAACCGCGCGGCGAAGAGCCGAGACTCCTCGTCGTCGACACTCGCCCCCGCAGTCTCGTAGCCCTGGGCAACGGCATGGTCGGCGAGCATCCTGAGCAGGTCGGTCCCCACACCGCGCCGGCGGAAGTCCGGGTGCACCCGCGCCGTCAGCGTCGCCCGCTCCCCGTCGCGCGAGCGGTCCGCCAATCCGCTGCCGACCACCCGGCCGTCGAGCTCCGCCAGCACCAGCAGCCGGCCGGGGCGGTCGAGGTCGCGGAGCTCGGCGACGCTCGGGCAACGCTCGTACGGCATTACCGCGATCCGCACCCCGCGCCAGGCTTCGTAGTCGGCGTCGGTGATCGCCGTCCGGATAGTCGTGGTCATGCCCACAGCTTGCCTCAGGTCACCGCAAAGGGCTCGAGATTTTGTCGCCTCAGCCGTCGACCGTGGAGCCAACCTGCGACGCGTTCGAGGGGCGCGAAGGCGAGCCAGCAGACGACCGTGGGCAGGAAGTGGATCAGCAGGATCGCGGTGGTGGCGGCGTGGAACCCGAGGAAGAACAGGGCCCCGAGCAACTGCCACCGCCCCTTGAGCCACAAGATCACCGGCGAACAGAACTCCGCGACGATCCCGACCCATTGAAAGATCTGCAGCATCCACGGGTGGTGCAGCAGCCACTCCCCGACCGGGTGCGGCCGCCGTACGATCGCCCACGTCAGCACGGCGCTGCTCGGCCAGGCGAGCGTCCAGTGACCACTGCGCAGCTTGGCGATCGCCGACAGGAAGTACGTCGCGATGACGCAGATCTGGATGCATCGGATCGCCCATCCGGCTGCTTCCGCCCGAGTCTGATCGCCGTACGACGCCCGCCCCCGCCGCGCACCGCCGACCGTTGGCAGAACCCACAATGCGATCACTAACGCGAGGTGGTCGTGGTCGACCTTGCCGTCGCTCATCCCGATCAGCACCCACCACGTGAACGCCGGCGCCACGATCCAGCCCGCAACCCGCGGGAAGTAGTTCGACGCACCGACCACGCAGGCCACGATCAGCACGAAATACAAGGTCGTGGTGTTGGCGACCGTCGGCTTCGGGAGGTCCAGCAACCGGGCGAGGAACAGCGGCTGGTACAGCCCGGGATGCTCGCCCTTGTCCAGCGTGTCGCGGACGAACGCGTGCATGTCCAGGATGACGAACAAGTACAGAACCGTCCGCAGCCACGCGATCCGCGCCAGCGCAACGGGAGGCGTGAACCAACTCATCAGCGCACCTTCCAAGTCGTCAGCACCCTGGACGTCGGCGGCCCGGAGACCCGCCCGCCGACGAGCGTCGTCGTGTCCTGAACGAGGTCGAGGCTGACGTACTTCGGCTGGTCCGGGTGCTTCTGCGCCCACCCGTCCGCGACCTGCTGCAGCAGCGACGGATCCTTCACGATCTCCCCGGTCCGCGCCTCGATCTCGGCACGCGCCACTCCGGCGCCCTCGATATTCAGCGGTACGTCGACCGTCGTGCCGGCGTCCGTCACCGCGCTGATCCGGGTGAAGATGATCGACTCGTCGTCGGCCACCACCATCGAGTACTGCGACATCGGCCCGAACGGCCACAGGTCGTCACGCCCCATCACGGACCCGTGCGCCAGCAGAACGATCCCGATCACGGCGACGGCCACCCGCAGTACCCGGCCGCGCCGCTTCAACGCCCGTTCAGTCGGCACGACGCACCATCTCCATCCGGGAACGAGTCAGCACATAAGGCACCGCAGCGGCGAACAACGGCACCAGCACAGCCACGCCGGCAATGACAGCCCACGGCACCACGACGTTCGGTGAACCGACCACGGCGTGGGCGGTGAAGCCGTACAGCGCGCCGACCGCCACCCCGAGCAGACAGCCCACCTGACCGAGGAACCATCCCTGCGCGGCGGCCATCCCGCGACGTAGTCGTGGCGGCGCACCGACGGCCGCGAGCGTGGCGAAGTCCGCACGCCCCTCCGACATCGAGAGCGCCACCGACATCGCAACGCCGAGCAGGGTCGCAGTCGCACCCAGGACCAACAGACTGATCGTTGCCTTGCGCACCGGACTCTGGTAGCCGCGCTCGACCTTCAACGCGTCCTCGTGACCGAGGACCTTCGCCACCGCGGCCAACTGCGCTTCGCTGGGCGGCTCGCGCAGGCTGAAGTGCACCTCGTCGACGCTGATCCGGCCCATCCGCCGCGCCGCGTCCGTACTGATCAAAGCCGCGCGGGGCAGCAGACCGATCCGGGGCGGCGAGGTCACGACCGTGGCCGGATGCGTGAAGGCGTTCCGGCCGTCGAGATCGTCGCCCTGGGCAAGCTTCACGCTGCCATCGCGCACCATGGTCGCCAGCGGTACGACGACCCTGCCCTCCTGCAGCGCGGGTACGACCTTCCGGCCGTAGTCGCCGTACCGGGAGAGGTACGCCGGATCGACCACGAGCAGCGAATAGCCGCTGGACAACACGCTGATCCCGGGGATGTAGCCGTCGGTCGGCTTCGCATCCCGGAGGACGACCCCGCCGAGCTCGTAAGTGTGATCGACCGGCAGCAGGTTCTCGAGCCGCTGCACGAGAGCGGGCGAGTAACTGACGTCGCTGCCGAACTGGACGACCGCGTCACCGGACAGGCCGACGGGTTCGTAGTTCTTCGCCGCGGCCGCCGACTGATTGACCGTGGCGAACCCGAGTGCCGTCGTACCCGCGACCGCGATCATGATCGCCGCGGTGACCGGACCGGTGCGGTGGCGATGCCGGGACGCATCGCGCAGCGCCAGCCGCAGGCCCAACGGCAAGCCGCGTACGGCGCCGGCGACCTTGCCCACCACCGCGGGCAACATCCACACGAGCCCGGCGATGACAAGCGTGATGCCAACGACGACCACCGCGACCGGCAGCGTCGGAGCGGCCGA
The DNA here is from genome assembly GCF_036226565.1 of Kribbella sp. NBC_00709. Classification (GTDB taxonomy): domain Bacteria; phylum Actinomycetota; class Actinomycetes; order Propionibacteriales; family Kribbellaceae; genus Kribbella. The sequence goes on along the minus strand of NZ_CP108996.1, from coordinate 4,675,616 downwards.
TGCGACCCGCGAGATCTGCGCCGGATCGGCCGCGTCCCGCTCCTGGCGGGCGGTGTCGAGTGCAGCAGCCAATCGGACGTTGCCGATCACCGACACGACCAGACCCACGATCACCATGGCGATCGCGATCGACCGAATGCCGGCGGAGCCGACCACGGTGGCGAAGCGTCCCGTCAGCGCGGCCAGCGGAGGCCGGCGCGCGGCCCCGATGGCCGGAACAAGCGCAGCCGTCAGCCCCGCGACGACTCCGATCGCAGCTACCCCGAGGAGCTGCAACCACGGAATCTGCCAGTGCGTGATCAGGGTCGCGGTCGCGTCTTCCCACCAAGACCTTCCGATGAGAGCGACCACCACACCGACGACGAGCCCGCCGACGGCACCGACGAGTCCGGCGAACAGCCCTTGAGCCAGCACAACCCGCCGTACGTCGGCCTCCGTCCCACCGACTGCGGTGACCAGACCCAGCTCGCGGGTTTGGCGCCGCGCGACGACCGCGAACGCGGTGCCGGCGAGCAACACGAGCTCCAGGACTGCGAAGGCGACCACGAGCACCCGCGCGGCCGCAGCACCCACCGGGCCGTCGGACGGAGAGGGGTTGATCACCTCGGCCCGCGAGACGAGCGTGAACCCCTGCTTGCCGAGCTTGTCCGCCAGCGCGGTGACGTCCGTGCCCGTCGGCAGCTTGACCAGGTAGTCGGCCGGCGCGTCCGGATCGGCCGACGAAGACGGCGCGAAGACCAGCCGGTCGTTCGGGAGGTCGAGTGTGCGGGCGATGCCCACGACCTCGTACTTCGTCCCTCGGGCGGAGGTCAGTGCGCCGCCGACGTGCTGACCGAGATGGCCGGCCAGCGACGGCGAGAGCGCGACCTCGCCGGGCTTCACCGGCATCCGGCCGGCATCGAGCCGGAAGGTCCCGGCGGTCAGCGGATTCGCGAGATCGCCCGTCACCAGGCCGGCGGTCAGATCGGTCCCCGCACCGCGGAGCTCGATCTTGCTGCCGAGCGCCTTGGCCCTGGCGATCTCCGACCCGGCCGGCAACATCCGGCGTACGTCGGCACGCGACGAGGGCGCCGTCACCTCGGCGTCCGCGGATCCGAGCACCGTCCGTGCGAGCACCTCGCCGACCGGATGAGTGCCTCGGTGGACGACGCTGAACCAGCTCCCGGCCAGGACAGGCAGGCCTACCAGGGCGGCGATCAGGACAGTCTTGCCGACCGTACGGCGGGCTGTTCGGTGGGCCAGGCGCAACGCGAGCACCCAGTCGTGGAGCAGCTTCACTTCGGGGCCTCCAGCAGTACGTCGGCGTCGAGGACCGGACCGGTCTGGCTGCAGATCACGCCGTCCCGCAGGTAGATGACCCGGTCGGCCCAGGCCGCATGCCGGGCCTCGTGGGTGACCAGAACCCCGGCGATCCCGTGCTGGTCGCAGCGGTCGCGGAGCAGCCGGAGGACGGCTTCACCGGTGCCGGAGTCGAGCGCGCCGGTCGGTTCGTCGGCGAGCAGCAGACCGCGGTCGCCGACGATCGCGCGGGCGATCGCCACTCGTTGCCGCTGGCCACCAGACATGTCGTCCGGGAACCGGTCGGCGAGGTCGGCGATATCCACCTCCTCGAGCGCCGCGATCGCCAGCTTGCGGGCGTCCCGGGCGCGGGTGCCGTCGAGCTCCAGCGGCAGCGCCACGTTCTCGGCGCCGGTCAGCGCTGGAATCAGGTTGAAGTCCTGGAAGACATAGCCGATCCGGCGGCGCCGGAGCGCGGCCACCTCGGCGCGGCCGAGCACCGCGAGATCGTTGCCATCGACAAGCACCTGACCGCTGGTAGGCCGGTCGAGACCGCCGGCGCAGGTCAGCAGCGTCGACTTCCCGGACCCGGACGGACCCATCACCGCGACCAGTTCCCCCTGCTGAACGGTCAGGTCGACGCCGCGCAGGGCATGCACGGTCTGCTCGACGACTCCGTGCGTACGGGTGAGATCACGGATATCGAGGATGACGCTCATCGGCGGATCTCCGTCTCGACCCGTACGTCGTCCGGCTGGGACTGCGGTCGTTTGGCGGTCGGACGATCTTGGTGCCGCAGCAGCGTGGTCTCGCAATGGTCGAGCCAGCGGATCTCGGCCTCAGCCGCGAAGATCATCGACTCCGCCACGAGCTGCCAGGAGATCTCACCCTCGGCGCTGTTGCGCTTCAGCTTGGTGAGCTCCTGCAGCGACTGCATGGTCGAGAGCCGCTGCCGCTGGACCACGGCACTCACATCCACGCCCGGCGTCGTCAGCGCGAGAGCGAGCTTGATCGCCAGCTCGTCGCGCGGCCGCGCCTGCCGGCTCACCGGCGTCTCGAACCACGACGCCAGCTCGGACCGCCCGGCGTCGGTGATCTCGTACGTCGATCGTCCACCGTCGTCGGTCGGCCCGGCCAGCACCAGCCCGTCCCGCTCGAGGCGGGTGAGCGTCGTGTACACCTGCCCGATGTTCAGCGGCCAGGTAGCGCCGGTAGCCGCCTCGAACTCACTGCGCAACTGGTAGCCGTACTTCGGCCCCTCACACAGCAAGGCCAGCAATCCATGTTTGATCGACATAGCTACTGAGTATGCATACCGAGTATGCTCAACGCAAACACCGCCGGCCGGTACGCCTGAGTCGTCGTACCGGCCGGCGGGTGGTGGCTAGGAGCTCCAGACCTGGAGTTCGGAGAGTTGGGCGGCGGGCCAGCCGGTGTTGGCGGTGAGGTTCAGGCGGAAGTAGCGCTGGGTGGTCGGGGTGAAGGTGATGGTCGCGGTGTTGTTGTTGCTGGGGGCAAGGGAGTAGCCGGTGGATCCGACCAGGGTGGTGAAGGTCGTGCCGTTGGTGCTGCCGAGCACCGACAGCGTTTCGGTCCGTGCTCCCCAGGCGGCGGGCAGCTGGACGACGATCCGGCCCGCGCTGGCGGCGGAGCCGAGGTCGACCTGGACCCATTGCGGGAAGGCATTGTTCGCGCTCTCCCAGTACGTCGACTGGTTGCCGTCGGTCACGTTGCTCGACGGGTAGACGTCGTTGTGACTGGACTCGCTGGTCGGCTTGCCCGCGGCGAGGTTGGTGCTCGCGCCACCGGCGCCCGTGCCGGCCAGGGCGACGGTCGTCGGGCTGTTGGTCGCGTTGCTGTTGATCGTCAACGTACCCGCGCGGGTCCCGGACGCGGTCGGGCGGAAGCTGACGTTGACCGTGCAGGACGCGTTGATCGCGATGCTCGTGCAGTTGTTGGTCTGCGTGTAGTCACCCGACGCGGTGACGCTCGAGACCGACGCAGCCAGGCTGCCGGTGTTGGTCACGGTCAGCGCCTGAGCGGCGCTGGTCGTGTTGAGGGCCTGCGACGCGAAGGTGAGCGAGGACGGGCTGGTGCTCAACGTCGGAGCGTTGATCTGGCTGCCACCGCTCGGGTACACCTCGAACTCCGACACCTGCCCGGCAGGCCATCCGCTGTTGGCCGTGATGTTGACCCGCACGTAACGGGCGTTGGTCGCCGGAACGGTGATGTTCACGACGTTGGCCGGCGAGGTGAACGTGTACGTCGCGGACGCGACCGGCGTACTGAACGATGATCCGTCGGTGCTTGTCTGGACCGCCAAGGTCTGGGTGCGCGTGCCCCATGCGGACGAAGGCGGCAGCTTCAGCGTCACCTTGCCGATGCTTTGCGCCGCACCGAGGTCCACCTGCAGCCACTGCGGGAAGGCGTTGTTGTTGCTCTCCCAATAGGTGTTGGCGTCGCCATCCGTTGCAGTGGTCGCGGCCTGAGTGCCGTTGACCTGGCTGCTCGCGGTCGCCGGCTTGCCTAGAGCAAGGTTGGTGTCGGTCCCGATGCCTTTACCAGTAAGGGAAATCGACGTCGGACTGTTGTTCGCGTTACTGGTCACCGCAACGGAGCCGGCCCGCGCTCCCGACGCGGTCGGGCGGAAGGTGACCGTGACCGTACAGGACGCGCCCACGGCAAGCGTCGAGCAGTTGTTGGTCTGGCTGTAGTCGCCCGTGGCGGACACGCCCGAGACCGACGCCGACGCCGTACCCGAGTTGGTGATCGCGACGGCCTGCGTCGACGAAGCACCTCCGACCGGAGTGTCCGGGAACGACAGGCTGCCCGGGTTCGGGTTGAGGATCGGCCCGGGCGCAACGCCCGTACCCGAGAGCGAGACGGTGCTGGTGACCCCGGCAGCGCTGACTGTCAGGTTGCCGTTGCGGCCGCCGGCGGCCGTCGGGCTGAAGGTGACGTTGACCGTGCACGATCCGCCGGCCGCGATGCTGCTGCCGCAGTTGTTGGTCTGACTGAAATCACCGGCGACCGCGACGGAGCTGACCGGAGCTGCCGCGGTGCCGCTGTTCGTGACGGTGACGGCCTGCGCCGCGCTCGACGCACCGGTCGCGACCGAGCCGAAGCTGAGCGCGGTCGGGCTGACCGAGATCGCCGAGCCGTTGTCCGGCAGGTACGGCGGGAACGCCGGCGAGGTGATGTTCTGGCACTGTCCGGGAGCGAAGATGCCCGAGTTGCCGCCGCCGTCGGTGAGCGTGAAGCCGACGCCGCAGCTGTAGATCGGACCGGGCGCCTGCGTGCCGGTGGCGGTGCTGTTGGTGATCGTCGCCGAGCCGCCGACCTGCTCCTGGACCACCCAGGTCCCGGTGTTCTGGATCGTCGCGTTGTTGATCTTGACGTTGCTGATGTTCGAGCCCGAGACGAACTGGATCGCCTCGTACGGGCTCTGCTGGATGAGAATATTGTCGACGTTGGTCAGCCCGGACATCGCGCCGTCCCGCGCGTCGAACCACAGTGCGCCGACCCCGAACTGCCAGTTGGGGTCCAGGCTCCCGGACCGGATGATCGTGTTGCGCAGTACGTCGGTGCGCCCCAGCGTGGTCGACGCGAACCGCTGCGCGACGTGGATTCCGCCGCCCTGGGTGAGGCCGGCGTCGATCACCCGGTTGTCGGTGACGAAGTTGTCGTGGCCGCCGTAGATCGCGATGCCGTTGGCAAGGATCGGGTACTGCACGGTGTTGTGGTCGAACGAGTCGTTCACGTCGGCGTTCTGGTCCGCCCAGGTGGCCAGGCCGTCGTCGCCGAGGTTGCGCAGGTCGCTGTTGGTGACCTTGGAGTTGGTGACGCCGTCGTGGAAGTTCACGCCGTCGGCCGTCACGTTGCGGATCCGCATGCCGTTGAAGACCAGGTTGGTGAACGGGCCGTCCATCCACGCGCCGACCTTCTCGTGCTCGATCCAGACCCGGTCCACGGTGGAGTTGTTCAGCGCGCCACCGATGCCGTTCACCTGGGCGCCGTCGTTGCGCTCCTGCACGTCACCGAAGATCGCGAAGTCCGACAGGTGTACGCCACTGCTCGCGTTGGGCGCGTAGTTGCCGTAGAAGCCCGGCGCCGCACCGACCACGGTCGAGCGCCACATGCCCGCGCCCTTGAAGGTGATGTTGTTCAGGATCAGGTGGCCCGGGATCTTGAACGTCCCCTCCGGGATCCACACGGTGCCGCCGGCGCCGGCCGCGCTCATCGCAGCGTTGAAGGCGTTGGTGGAGTCCGCGGCGCCGGTCGGGTCCGCGCCCTGGCTGGTCACCGAGACCGAGCCGGACGGCTGGGTCAACGCTCCCGCGACGTTCTCGAAGTCGGCGAAGTCGATCGTGTACGACGCCGCGGTGTCCTCGGCGTCGACCTGCAGCCGGAACTTCGTACCGGCCGGGTAGGTGGTCGTGAAGAGCCGGTGCACCTCGTCGTAGAAGTGGTGCGGATTACTCCCCGGCGAGTTCGTGAACGGGTAGCCGCCGTAGTACCAGCTGTAGGCGTTGGTCAGGGTGAAGTTGGGCTGCTTGGTCCCGTTGACGTAGAGCGACAGCTGTGGCGTGTAGACCGACCCGGATCCGGTGTCCGGGATGCTGTAGCGGAACACGATCGAGTTCGTCGCCGAGGGCGTGGTGAACTCGACGAACTTGCCCGTGCCCTGCAGCGTCACCGCCTTCCGGTACGACGCCTCGGCGGCGAGCGTGTTGTACGCCGCGCTCGGGCCGATGACGGTGCCGTTGGTGGACGCGTTCTCGGCCTGCACCTCGACGTACGGCAAGGTCGCGCCGACACCGCCGGACGCGGCCGCCCACGCGGTCACGGGCGCGATCACCGCAAGACCGGCGGCGAGGAGCCCACCGGCAGTGGCGAACACGCCGATGCGAGCCCTCCAGGACTTGATTGACCGGAACATGGCTTGCTCACTCTCGACGGGGCGGATAGTCGATCGCACGGTCCTTACGGACGGTGGGTGGCCAGACCGTAACGCAGCGGACACATCAACGCAATATGTCGATCAATCTTTGCAAGAAGCAGACTCATCCCGAATGCACCTGGATGTATCTGCCAGGCCCCAGCGGCGGTCCGTCCTTATAAAGGACCCCGGGAGCGGGAATGGAAGAGGATGTCTCACCGGTCACCGCACTAGTCGTCACCGCGGCTGCGGGCGATCAACAGGCGTGGCGGGCGCTCGTCGACCGCTACGCGCCCTTGCTGGTGTCGGTCGTTCGCGGGTTCCGCCTGACGCCGGCCGAGACCGAAGATGTCGCGCAGACCGTCTGGCTGCGGCTCGTCGAGCACCTGGACAGCCTCCAGGAACCACGAGCCATCCCTGGCTGGCTGGTCACGACGGCGCGACGCGAGTCGATCCGCTACTTGTCCTCGCAGCGGTACCGAAGGACGAGTGACCCGTTGAACGAAGATCAGCTACCGCTCGCGGCCGACGGGCCTGATCCGGACGAAGGACTGGTCCGGTCCGAGCGGCACCAGGTGCTGCTCGCCGGCCTGGCCGAACTACCGAGCCGGCAACGCGAACTGCTGTTGCTGCTCATGCACGATCCACAGCCGTCGTACGCCGAGATCAAGCGCCGCACCGGGATCCCGGTGGGCAGCATCGGCCCGACCCGGGCCCGCGCGCTCGAGCGGCTCCGCCGAACTCCGGCCGTCAGAGAGTACGTCGCATCCGAACTGCCGGGAGGTGATCGGCATGACGCAGCATCGTTGGGATGACGACGACCACCTCCTCGAGGATCTCGCGGCGGCACTCCATGCCACCGAACCATTGGCGCAGACGATCGCCGAGCACGCCGAAGGCGCCCTGTCGTGGCGGACGATCGACGACGACCTGCTCCGGGCGAGCCTGACCTTCGACTCGTCGCTGGCGGCGTCCGCCGAGGTCCGGGCCGAGCCGGATGCGGCCCGGGTACTGGTGTTCACCTCGACCCCGCTGTCGGTGGAGCTGGAGGTGGTGCAGGCCGAAGTCGTCGGCCAGATCCTGCCGCCCGGCCCGGGCGAGGTCCGGGTCGAAACCTCGAACGGCGCGACGTACGACGTCGTCGTCGACGAAACCGGCTTCTTCGAGCTGCCGACGCTCCCGGCCGGTGCGATGCGATTGCGCTGTGACACGGCGACCGGCCGGGTCGTCACGGACTGGGTGCAGTTGTGACCGGCGTTCACGCTCCCAGGGCGATGAACGACTGCGCCGCGGCCTCGTCGTCGTCACCGGAGACGTGGGTTCGAGCGAGCGCTTCGGCGAGCCCGTCGCCGGCGCGCAGATGTTCGTGCAGGCCGAGCATGAGCGGGATCGTCGCCGGGTCCGACACCGGCACGACGCTCGCGACCACTCCGGCTGATCCCAGCGCCACCAACGCGCTGACCAGGCCCAGGAGTTCGTCGGCACCCCTCGGTCCGCCGAGCGCAGAGCTGCAGCTGGACAGGACCATCCGGTACGGCGCCTGCTTCAAACGTTCGAGGTCGTACACCGTGAGTGGTCCGTCATCGAGTTCGATCGCCGAGAACAGCGGACTGTCCGCGCGGAACGTGCCGTGCGCCGCGACATGCACGAGCGATGCGCCATCGATCGCTTCCAGCACGGCGTCAGCGGTCGCCTTGCCGTCCGCGAGTACGACGGCATCCGGGTACAGCTCGGCAAGCCGGCGTACCTCCTCCCGTCCGGTCGACAGGTGCGGTCCGCCGACCAGCACGACCCTGCCGACAGACGGTGGCTCAGCGCGCATTGCGCGGACCCACGCGGCAGCAGATGGAACGACCGACGTCGGCCGGGTTCGCAGCGAAGGCAGCAGGCTCCACGGAACCGCATGCAGCCGGCCAGTCGGTACGACGACTATCGGGCCGTCACCCAGGTGCTCCATCGTGTCGCCCAGCAGGGCCGATTCGAGCCGCGCCCCGATCGTGTCGAGCATCAGCTCGCGTTTGCCACGCTTCGCGTTCTCGCGGCGCAGGGCGAACAAGGCATGGGACAGGGCATGAGTCGCCACGGACGTGGGCCCGATCGGCCGCAGGCGAACCTCACCGTGCGACGCCACGACGGCATAGAGCTGGTCTTCGAGGTCAACGAGCTCGACCAGCGTCCGGCCATCAAGCTGATCAAGCAACTCAGCGATCCGAAACCGGTCGAGCCGTACGCCGGTTTCCCCAGGTGTCGCCAGGACCCGTTGACGCACGGCGGATTCGAGCCGCTGACGTTCTCGACGCTGGTGACCGCTACCTGGCCCACGATCGCGGCCCTCCTGCATCCGGTTGGTGAGATCGCGCAGCGCGGCAAGGTCGGCGACCAACCCGTCGTCTGCTTGCGGTCGCACCGGTGGAATCGCGAGCACCGTCGCGCGCCATCGCTCGCTCCAGTCGAGCACTTCCCGACCGCTACCTCTGTCGACGGCGTATCGGAGTCCCATGGCTGCGAGTTCTGCGCCCTGGGCGGTGGCGAGTGCGCGCAGTTCGGTGGCGCCCAGAGTTCGCACGTAGATCTCGATCAGGCTCAGGCCTTGCCTGCAGGCAACCAGCATGCCGCGCGACCTGCCGCTGTTCTGATGCAGCAGCGCTTGCGCCAGCCACCCAGGACCGCGCGCTCGCAAGCCATGCTTTCGTGCGCGGGCCGCGATGCTCAAGTGGTGCACGGCTTCGGCGCTGTCGTTGCGTGCGAGTGCGATCCGGCCGGTCAACAGGTGCGCCTCGGTGGCGAGTTCCGGATCGAGCTCGTCGAGCACCGCGCTGACCCGCCTGCCGGCCCGGAGCAGCGGCGCGGTCCGGCCGCCGCGCGCAAAGCGGGTCTGCAGCAAAGCAAGCTCGGCTCGCGCCGCCCACCACGGTCGCTGCTGCCGACGGAACAGCTTCACCGCGTCCTGGCTGCGGCGCTCGGCGAGCTCGAATGCTCCGGCCGCGTGCTCCGCCAGCCCGGCACACAACAGCAACTCCGCGTGCCGCGCCGACGAGCCACCCTGCTTCTCGATCCGCTCGAGCGCACCGTTGATCTCCACCAAGGCTTCATGGGTGAGGCCGGCGGCCAGCAGCATCAAGCACTTGTTGGCGTACATGTCGGGCTCGAGCACCCCGAGCGCTTCGACCAGCCGCTGCGCATCGTCCAGCAGCTGCAGCGCGGCCGGCAGATCACCGCGGGCGAAGGCTGCGGCGCCACGCGCCGATCGCGCATCGGCGTACTCGACCTCCTGGCCGGCCTTCGCGAACAGCTCCTCGCTGCGGACGAAATCCTCGTCGGCGCGCTCGATCACGCCCATCGCAAGCAGCACCATGGCCCGGGTGTGGAACGCCCGAGCTTCCCAGACCAGGTCGCCGGTGCCGCTCAGCGACGCGACCGCCTGTTCGGCGTCCGCGATCGCCTCGGCGTACCGCCCGAGCAATGCTCCGCGCACCCACGCGCGGCGGATCAGCAGCCGGCCCGCGAGCACACCGGTCCGGCCGGGTACGACCGAGTCGAGCGCGGCCAGTCCGCGCTCGGTCTGACCGCCCATCACCAGAGCCACGCCGAGAGTCGCCAGGATCTCGGCCTCCCGGTCGCGATCCGGCGTCCTGCGAATCGATCGGTACGCCGCCTTCAGCTCGACCACCGCCTCGCGGATGTCCCCGAAGTCGCGCAGGACGACCCCCGCCGCGTGGTGGGCCGCTGCCGCCTCGGCGTCGGACGGCGCCCCCGCCAGCACGTCTCGAGCGATTCTGAGCGCGTCAGTAGGCCGCGACAAAGCAAGCGCGTGCAGTTCGTCGGCGTCCACGGCAGTACCGCCCTCCCCATACGCGGACCAGTCCGATCGTAGTACGGGAATTTCCACCGCAGAGGAGAGCACGACATGTCAGAGCAACAACGCCTCGCCGAATCAGTTCACCTCATCCTCGACCAGGCAGGCAGTACCGCCGCGGCGTACCCGCCGGACTGGGAGACGACGGGGCGCGTCGAGTACTTCTACCGCCGCAACACCATCCTGACCCGCACGAAGGACGCGGACCGGGTCGAGCAGGAGCTGCAGGCGATCATCTACCGGGCCGAGAGAGCGCGGAGCGCCGAGTCGGGCGAGACCGACCAGTCCAGCGAGTCGGGCGGGTCCGAGCAGGAGGCCGAGAGGCATGCGAGCAATCGTTTGTCTGTGATCGCCGGGGTCGTCCAGTTCGAGTGGTCCAGCGATGCCTTGGGGACACCGGAGGTTCTCGAGCTGCTGGACGCGGAGTTCGGCGTCGGAACGGCGACTCCGAACCACGGACTGTCGCTGTGTCCCAACAGCGGTCATCCCTGCCCGGCGACCGAGCCGGCCGAGATTCCGTCCGAGTCCAAGAGTCCGGTGCCGCCGGTGAGCGACGGGATCTGCTGCGGGACCCACGGCTGGGACGGTGACGGCGTGATCGTCGGTGTCGTGGACGGCGGCCTGATCCAGCGCGCGCCGCAGACCTGGCCGTGGATGGCGGGCGTGTACGGCGATTCGGAGGATCCGTTCGACCCGGCTACCGGGCTGATCAAGGCCTACGCAGGTCACGGGACCTTCGTGGCCGGCTGCGTGCGGTGCATCGCGCCGCGGGCGGAGGTCTGCGTCAAGAGGGCGGAGGAGATTGCCGGGCTGGCGTACGAGGACGAGATCATCCAGAAGATGAGCGACGCACTGGACGGTGGCGCGGACGTCATCGTCTGCGAGTTCGACGGGATCACCCGGCTGCATCTGCCGATGCTGACCTTCAGCAACTTCTACGACGAACGCTTGCGTCACCTGAACGTCGTCGTGGTCGCCCCCGCCGGGAACGACACGTCGCACCTGCCGACCTTCCCCGCGGCGTACTCGTGGGTGATCGGCGTCGGCGCGCTGACCGCGAACGGGAACCAGCGGGCCGCCTTCTCCAACTACGGCGGCTGGGTCGACGTGTACGCCCCTGGTGTGGATCTGGTCAACGCTTTCGCGGACGGCAACTACATCTGCATCCACGAGCACGAGGACGACCAACACGAGCACGGGCACGGCCATGAGCACGAGCACGGGCACGGTGAGCACGAGCACCCGCACCAGCACGAGCAGCGCCACTTCAACGGGCTCGTCAACTGGAGTGGGACGTCGTTCTCGGCTCCGTTGGTGGCTGGGATGATCGCGGCCCGGATGTCTGCGACCGGTGAGAACGCGCCGCGTGCGGCAGAGGCCGTGCTGCGATTCGCGTCCAGCCAGGCTATTCCTGGCGTCGGCCCACACCTGCTGCCTCACCAGGTGTGCGGTACGCCGCACGAACCGCGTCGTACCGGTTGCGATTGCGGATGCCACTGAGACTCGTGGTCGGCGGGGTGAGTGGAGGGCTCACCACCGTCGACCACGACAAGCATCGACCGCCTCAGGACCCGCTCGCGGACTGCAGCGACAGATTCACCCCGCCGCCGCTGTCCACGTGGATGTAGACGTCGAGCTGCATGCCGTCGTCGACATACACGCTGCCGTGTCCGGTGGCGCTCGCCTCCTGACGGATGCCGTCGGCATCGATCCAGGCGATCGTCGCGTCCAGGACGTAGTCGTAGTTCCCGGGCGAGGTCGCCGTGACCTGCTGGGTCACGATCGGGTCGTTGACGTTCGCGTACAGGGTGGCGATCTTTGCTCCCTCGAACACGACGACAATCGTCTCCTCCAGCGCACCTTCGGTGAGCTGATCGGACAGCGTGAGGTCGATGGGGTCAGCAGCCTGCGTCGTCTTCTGCTGCGTGGCTGTTTGCTGCGTGCTGGGTGCCGGGGTCGGGCTGATGACCGTGTGCTCCGTACTGCCCGAGCTGAACGCATCGGTTGCCACCAGAACCGGCACCAAAGCGCTCAACAATCCGACCAGCGAGGTCAGGACCTGGCCAAGCAGGCCCATCCGCCTCCACAGTCCTTCTTCCTTCTGGCCTTCCTTCGGGCCCTCGGTGTCCACGTTGCCTCCTGCGGTAGAGAAAGATGCTCTCTACTTCTGACCGCAGGCCGGCGAATCGTGATACCTCAAACTCCAGGCACGCTCGCGGAAAGGCTGACGACGTCGGCGCTGCCGTCGGTGACGAAGAGGCCAACGTGACCTGCGCCGAGATCGTAGCGGCGGAACGACAGTGCCACCCGGTTGTCGATGATCACCTGGCCGGTGGTGTGGTCCAGAAGGACTTGCACGGTATGACGGCCGGGTGGAAGCGGACAGGGTCGTTCCAGTTCCACGGCATGAGGTACGTCGCCGTTGATCTGCCACTGGCCGGGGCCGGTGCGGGCGCGGGGCCAGCTGTCCAGGACGACGCGGTCCCGTTGCGGCTCCAGGCGGAGGATCGTGGCCTGCTCGCCATCGGCGGCGGCGTGCAGCAGGAGTCCCAGGGATTGGGTGCCTGGGGCAACGTCTACGGCGAGGTCGATGAGGCACCGGGCGGGGACCGGGTCGCCGATCCAGGCAGCGTAGCGGTCGTCCGCGCCCTTCCCCGGCTCGGTTGCCGCGCCGTCGAGTGGCGTCAGCGAGATCTGGTGTACGTCGGGGTACGCCGCGCGGATCTCCGGCGGCACCGTGAAGGCCAGCGTCCCGTCGTACTCCTGATGTGCTTCGAGTACGGCGAGATCACCGGCCCACTGCCACGGGCCACCATCGGTTTCCCCTTGTTTTGTGGGGATCCAGCCGATGAAGAACCGTCGACCGGCGTGCTCGACCGACTTCGCCGCGTAGAACGCGCGGCCGTCGACGGTGTCGCGGGCAGGTGCCAGCCAAGGGCCGTCCGGTCCGCGCGCGACCCGGTAGCGCGTCTGGAACGCGTCGCTGAACTCGGAGTACACGAGGTACCACCAGTCGCCCCACTGGAACACGTCGGGACACTCCTGCGTGATGAACCGGTGCGGCTCCCACAGTGGCTCGGCGATCGTCCACTGCTCCAGATCGGTCGATGTCAGCCGCGCTACGACACCACACCGCCTGTCCGGTCGGCCGGCGTACCGCGCCGCGAGCACCAGCTGCCACGGCTGATCGGGCGCTACCCGATAGACAAAGGGATCTCGCCAATCCTGCGGCACGTAGCCAAGAGCCGCGCCGAAGGTGAGGTCAGGTCTCTTGGTCCATCGAGTCGGATCGCCGTCGCTGACGGCGTGACAGACCACCTGAAACGAGCCGGCCGCGTCCCCACGTCGCGGATTGTGGCCCGTGTAGAACAAGTGCAACTGAGAGCCGTCCGCGATCACGCACCCCGTGTAGCAGTCGAAGTCGACCGCATCCCGATCCCCAGCGGGCAGTACGACGCCATGGTCGGTGTACTGCACGAAGTCGGTCGTCGACACCAACGCCCAGGGCATCCCGCTCGGCCCGGCGGCCGGATCCTCAGGACGCTCGTCCAGCAAGTAGGACAACCAGATCCGGCCGTCGTAGCTGAACGGAATCACGTCACCGACGTACCCACTCATGGACGGCGCCCCGGTGGGTCGCCGACCGAGTCGCGCTCGATCAGCTCGCAGTCCACGATGATGCGCTCGGGTGCGTCGTCGGGCTCACCCAGCACAAGTTCACCGGCCCGGCGGCCCAGCATCAGGTGCGGCAACGCCGCGGTGGTCAACCCCGGGCGGACCTGGTCGGCTACATCCGGCTGATCGTCGAAGCCGACGATGCTCACGTCTTGCGGGCAGTCGAGTCCCAGCGCGTGCAGGGCGAGCATCGCCCCGATCGCCATCCGGTCGTTCCCGCAGACCAGAGCGGTCGACCCGTGCTCGCGGACCACCGTGGTCGCCAGGTCGTAGCCGGATCCGATCTGGTAGTTGCCGTATCGATGCACGAGGTCGGCCGGACGCAACCCGGCCGCCCGGGCGGCGTCGTCGAAACCGCGCCGGCGTTCCTTGCAGGCGTAGTCGTCCCGCATGCCGCCCAGGAACGCGACCTCGCGATGCCCACGGTCGAAGACCGAGGCCGCGGCGGCGCGACCGCCGGCGTACTCGTCGGCCAGCAGCACCGTGTCGGCCTTGCCCTCCTCCGGCCAGCAGTTGACGAAGATCGTCCGGATCCCGTCGAGCCGCGGGCTGCGATGCAGCGGTTTGGGCGCGAGTGAGGCGTACACAATCGCGGCGACTCCCTGCCCCACCAGACTCGCCACCGCGGCATCACCCTCGCCCGGGTCGCCGGTCGTGTCGACGACCATGCACACATACCCCGCGGGCTGGACGATCTGTTGCAGGCCGAGCACGATCAGACCGGCGTACGGCTGGGAGACGATCCCGCTGGTCACGACGCCGACCGTGAACGACTTGTTCGACCGCAGCAGCTGGGCCGCGCGGTTCGGGACGAACTCGAGCTCGGCTGCAGCCTGGAGCACGCGCCGTCTGGTCTCCTCGGCGACCGCGACGTCGCGGCGGTCGTTGAGCACGAACGAGACGGTGGGTTGGGACACCCCCGCGCGCCGGGCGACATCGGTCATCGTGACCCGCTTCGGCCGGCCGGCCGGCTGCTTCGCCATGGTCCCCCTTCACGGTGAGCGGCCTCTCGGCCGCCGCCAATTTACTATCACAGATCGGCCCAATACGTATTGCGTCCCACCGTACACCGCTGCTACCGTCCCGGGTCAATACGTATTGGGTGGCGCGCCGGACCACCCGAGCGGCCAAGGAGGAACCCCATGACAGGCATCCATCCCCCCGGTGGCCCGATCGCTCGCCGCACCGTGCTGAAGGCCGGGGCAGCCGGTGGACTCGGGCTGGCAGCGCTGGCCGATCTGGCCGCCTGCGGCAACAGCGGCGGCGGCTCGTCGTCGAAGTCACTCAAGATGCTGTACTTCGGAGAGCAGGCGGCGGCGACCCAGCTGCAGAACCGGTTGCAGCCGCAGATCTCCAAGCTCGACTCGAGTATCAAGTTCGAGATCTCGGCCATCAACGGCACCGACTGGAACGACTTCCTCGCCAAGGTGCTCACCCAGATCGCGGCCGGGACCCCGCCCGACATCATCAGCGTCGCCACCGAAGGCCTGCAGCTGATGGCGTCCAAGGAGCTCGCGGTCCCGCTCGACGACTACGTCACCAAGGACCTGGCCGCGCTGAAGGAGTACTTCGCCGACATCCACCCCGCGCTGGTCGAGTCGATGATGTACCAGGGGCACCTGTGGGAACTGCCCGACAGCTTCAACGCCGGGAACATGTTCTACAGCACCGAGCTGTTCCAGCGCGCCGGCGTCGTACCGCCGAGCGAGGGCTGGACCATCGACGACTTCGAGTCCGCGGCGACGAAGATCGCCAAGTTCAAGGGCATCAACGCGTTCGGCTGGGTGGTCCGCCTCTGGGGCAGCTGGACCTCGTTCATGTACGCCAACAACGCCAACCTGCTCGAGGAGGGCAAGTACGACGGCGGCGATTGGCTGTGGAACAAGGCGTACGCCGGCGATCCGGCCGCCGCGGGCCGTAAGGGCGGCTGGAAGTGGGGCACGCCGACGGCGAACTCCGAGGGCACCGTCGAGGCCCTGAACTACATGATCGAGCTGACCAAGAAGGGCCTGTCGCCGTCACCCGACGTCGGCGGCGGCGGAACGCTGCAGGGCCTGTTCGCCTCGAACCGGATCGGGATGTCGATCGGCGGCGGGTTCTGGGCCGGCGGACTGACCAACGCCGGCATGAAGAACGGCAGCTTCGACGTCCAGCTGTTCCCGAAGTGGAAGAGCCAGCGGCACCTGTTCGGCGCCGGTGGGTACGCCATCTTCAAGTCGTCGAAGAAGAAGGACCTCGCCTGGGAGGTCCTGAAGCTGCTGGTGAAGCCGGACACGTTCGACCTGGTCTTCCCCGGCAACGTGACCACGCCCGGCCGCAAGTCCCTGGTGACGGCCGCGCGGTACGCCAAGACCGGTCCGAAGCACTGGTCGGTCTTCTACGACACGCTGACCAAGCACCCGGAGACGGCCCCGATCCCGGCACCGCCGTACTACAACGCGCTCGCGACCGCCCTCAACCAGCGGACCACGCAAGCGATCTCCTCCGGGGACGCGAAGGCCGCGCTGGACGGATTGCAGTCCGACCTTGAGAAGGCTGCGGGGGCCAGCTGATGTCCGCCGCCACCGCTGAGGTGCCGGCTGCCATCACCAAGCGCCGCCGGCATCCTTCGTCGCATCGGGAGGCTCCGTTCGGCTTCGCGATGATCGGGCTGTCGTGCCTGTTCGTGGCGGTCTTCACCGCGATTCCGATCGTCGCGTCGCTGGGGTTGTCGTTCTTCTCCTGGGACGTCATCTCGAGTCCGCAGTTCGTCGGGCTGGAGAACTACCAGCGGCTGTTCACCGACGGTCCGGTGCTGAAGTCGTTCGGCGTCACGTTGGGGATGGCGCTGGCGATCGTCGTGCTGCAACTGACTCTCGGTCTCGCGCTCGCGGTCCTGGTCAACCAACGCAAGCTGGTGTGGATCCGGACGCTGTTCCGTACTGCGTTCTATCTGCCGCTGCTGGCGTCGACGGCCGCCGTGTCGATCTTCATGGGCTACCTGTTCGACTACAAATTCGGTGTCGTGAACTACTACCTCGGGCTGCTCGGCATTCCGAACGTCCCGTGGTTGACGAGCGGTCTCGGAGCGGCCGCGACGATCGTGCTGATCGCGGTGTGGCAGCAGGTGGGGTTCACGTTCGTCCTCTTCGTCGCCTCGTTGATGTCGGTGCCCACGGACGTTCTCGAGGCCGCGCAGATCGACGGGGCCGGACCGTTGCGGACCCTGTTCCGGATCAAGGTCCCGCTGATCAGCCCGACCATCCTGTTCGCCGCGGTCGTTGCCTTGATCAACGCGATGCAGCTGTTCGACCAGCCGTACATCATGACCAAGGGCGGTCCGGGATCGGCGACCACGACGGTGACGATCTCCATGTACCAGAAGGGCTTCCAGAACCTGCAGTTCGGGTACGGCTCGGCGATCGCGATCGTGCTGCTGGCGGCGATCCTCGTCATCACGGGGCTGCAGTTCCTCGCGGCCCGGAAGCTGGTGTTCTACCCATGATCAACTCGACCGGAACCCTCGCCCGGATCGGCCGCATCACCGGCATCCTGATCCTCGTCCTCGCCGCGATGGTTGCCCTCGGCCCGTTGCTCTGGACGGTGACCACCTCGCTGCGGACGCCGGCCGAGGCCTTCAGCAACCCACCGCAGTGGATCCCGTTGCACCCGGACTTCTCGAACTACGGCGCGGTGTTCGACCGGATCCCGATCGGCCGGTTCTTCTTCAACAGCGTGATCGTGACCGGGCTGATCGTGATCGGCCAGACCATCACCTGCACGCTGTCCGGCTACGCGTTCGCGATGATCGACTTCCCCGGCCGCTCGGTGATCTTCGGGATCTTCCTGGCCACGATGATGGTGCCGCTGCAGACGATCATCATCCCGGTGTTCGTCATCATCCGGTATCTCGGACTGTCGGACAGCCCGTTGTCGCTGGTGGTCTCGGCGCTGGGCAGTGCGTTCGGCACGTTTCTGATGCGCCAGTACTTCATGCAAATGCCGAAGGAACTGGGAGAGGCGGCCCGGATCGACGGCGCCGGTCACTTCCACACCTTCCTGCTGATCTACGCCAAGATGGCCGGTCCGGCGATCGCCACCCTCGCGATCCTGAACTTCTCCGGCTTCTGGGCGGAGTTCTACCGGCCGCTGATCTTCCTGCAGAGCCAGGACAACTTCACGCTGCCGCTGGGACTGGTCGGCCTGCAGGGGAACCTCGGCACCGGTTCGATCTCGGTGGTGCTGGCCGGCGTCGTGCTGGCGATCCTGCCGAGCGTAGTGCTGTTCGTCATCGCCCAGAGGTACTTCATCGCAGGCATCACGGCAGGAGCTTCACGGTGACCCAGACACAATCCGTACACCGGTCGAGCGGGACGGTGGCACATCTCCGTCCCGCGTACCACGTCCGGCCGCCCGGCGGATACCTCAACGACCCGAACGGGCCGATCGAGCACGGCAGCGACGTACATCTGTATTTCCAGTCGCGGCCGACACTCGACATGCAGGTGCCGGTCGAGTGGGGGCACGCGACCTCGTCCGACTACGTGCGGTGGACCCCGCATCGGCCTGCGATGGCTCCACAGCCGGGCGGGCCGGACACCGATGGCTGCTGGTCCGGCAACACAGTGCTGGACGATGGGCGGATCCGGGCCTTCTACTCGGGCAGGGTCGAGAGCCGCCCGTACCAGTCTGTCCTCACGGCTGTGTCGGACGACGGCGGCGGGTCCTTCGGGCCGGCCCACCAGGTGATCCCCGATCCGTCCGACCCGGCGATCATCTTCCGCGATCCCTTTGTCTGGAAGGAGAACGGCACCTGGTGGATGGTCGTCGGCACCGGGTACGTCGACCGCGGGGCGAGCATCGCGCTGTACCGGTCGACAGACCTGTCGCAGTGGACGGCGGTCGATCCGCTGGCGGAGCTCCCCCGTACCTCGGTGGCTGGGGAGGACACGGGATCGGCATGGGAATGCCCGCAGGTACTCACGCTTGACGGTCGCCGGATCGCGGTCGTGTCAGCCTGGTCGCCCGAGGGTGGCCCCGAGGCGGTGCTGTCGTTCGATGCCGACGTACCACCGGCCCCGCAGCGCGTTGATCACGGCACCAACTTCTATGCGGCGTCGGCGATGCGTGAGAGCCGGTTCGGTCCGCTGCTGTTCGGTTGGCTGCAGGAAGGACGCGATCGGCCCGGCTGGACCGACGGCTGGGCCGGAGTGATCTCGCTCCCCCGCGTTGTCTGGCTCGGGGCGGACTCGTCGGTGCGCAGCGCGCCCGTTCCGACCGTCGACACCCTCCGTACCGGATCGACGTCGGCTGGGGCCATCACGGCTCAGTGCGAAATCGTCGTACCGGAAGGCTCCGGGCGCGTCGTCATCCACTTCGGCGAGCAAGAACGCCTCGAGATCGAGCTGGACGCCGACACGGTCACGATCGACCGCAGCCACGCCAGCCTCGCTCCGCACGCTCACGACGGACGAATGCAGGCCACCGACGCCTTCGACCCGTCGTCGAACCGTCCGGCACTGCGGATCTTCCTCGACGGATCGGTCGTCGAGGCCTTCACCAGTGCCGGTCGCGTGCTCAGCACCCGCGTCTACCCCACCACGCGACCACCGTGGCGGGTCGAAGGCCCACCCGGCACCCAGTGCTGGCTGCTAGCCCCCTGAAACGAACACCCTCGGCCAGCTCTTTGATGAGTTGGCCGAGGGTGCGGTGACGACGGGCAGGTTACTCGCCGACCAACTGGTCGTAGTGCGTGGTGAGCGACACGTGGTCCACGCCGTTGAAGACGGCCGGGATCTTGCCGTAGTTCGTCATCGCGGTCGCAGCACCGTTGAACTTGCTGAACGCGTACTGGTACCCGGACTGCGTGGCGTTGTCGACCGCGGTCACCAGGGTGCCGCCGCGGGTGCCGCAGCCCTGCGCGACCAGGGATTCGTAGTCCGCGAAGCCCGAGGAGCGGATCAGCTTCATCACCGGCTTCGCGCCGGCCGCGATCGGGATGTGCGCGGTCCAGAGCGCACCGGCGGTGGTGGTCATCAGCAGCGTGTCGTACGTTGCGGACTCGCTGACCACCGTCATCGTCTTGAACCCACGGAAGCCCGGGATAGGACCGAGCGCCTTGAACCCCGCGCCGACGATCTGGTACCGATACAGGCTGTTGTTGGTGTTCAGGCCGTACAAGTAGGCGTGCCGGGGCTGCGCGACGCTGTAGTTGGAGGTGGCAATGGACTTGAAGCTGGTCCACCCCGTCCCGACCTTCTTGAAGGTGGGCACCGGGTTGGCGTTGTCAGGCAGGTACGTCGTCTGCCGGTACAGGCTCGAGCCCTGCAGCATCAGGCCGTAGTAGTAATACTGCGTGCCGGTAGCGTTCACCGCGCCGTACCAGGTCGCGTTGGCGCGGGTGGCGACGTAGTTGAACGGATCCCAGGACACGGCCGTCGGCGTCGTGCCCGGCGTGGCGTCGATCTCCTGCATGGTGCCCGCGGCGGTCGGTACGCCGACGTAGTTGATGCACGGCCCCCCGGCCGCCAACGCCTTCACGGCACCCGGGTGGGCGACCTTGTCCGAGAAATGCGGCTTCGGGTCGGTCTTTCCGGCGAAGGCCGGAACGGATGAGGCAGATGCGGCAATCAGGCCGAAACCGGCCAAGGCAAGCGCAAAGCGCTGCAGCTTCATAGGAGTTCCCCCTCCAGAAAGTCTCGATCAGCTCGAGATTGGGCCGACTATAGCGGAGCGGGCAGGCCATGACGACAGGTTGCAGCTTCCTGCAACCGGGGCGAGACCGACGCCCTCCAGCCCGTCAGCTGGAGGGCGCCGGAGCTGGTCAGGCCCGGTTTCGGCGCGCGCGAGCGGCTGCGAGCAGCCCCACGCCGGCGGCGATCAGGGCCAGGGCCGCCAGCAGGAGGCCGGGGCCGACCGGGCTACCGGTGTCGCCGAGCTCGCCGCCCGGCTTGTCAGGCGGCGGGGTCGGGCGGCCCGGCTGCGGCGGGGTGACCTTCACGGTGACCGAACCGGAGTTGTCACTCGGGTCCGGGTCCGGCGTCGTTGCCTCGACCCTGGCGGTGTTCGTCACCGAGGAACTGCGATATCCGGGGTCGACGACGACCTCCAGCGTCACCTGCGCGGTCGTTCCTGGGTCGATCCGGCCTACTGCGCAGGTGATTTTCTGCCCATTAGTGCAGTAATCCGGCTTGCCGGTCAGCCGCAGTCCGGCCGGCAGTTCGTCCGTGATCACCACGCCGGCCGCTGATGACGGTCCGGCGTTGTGTACGGCGATGACGTACCGGAGCGCGTGCCCCGCGATGACTGTCGTGGCCGACGCGGTCTTGTGAACGCTCAGGTTGGCGGACTGGGTCGTACGGCCGCTGACCTTGGCCTCGTTGTTCCCGATCACCGGGTCCGGGGTGGCCGAGCCGACGCGGGCGATGTTCTCCAGCCTTCCGCTGAAGCCGGGGACCACAGTCGCGGTGATCGTGACAGTGATGGTGGCGCCTTCGGCGAGCAACGGCGTACCGCACTGCACGGTGCCCGCCTCGGGCGCGTCCGGGGCTCCGGGCGCTACCGGTGGCAGCAGCTTGCAGGAGGCGCTGTTTGTACTGACCTTGATGAGTCCGCGCGGCAGCTCGTCGGTGATGGAGACCAGCTTGGCGTCGGACGGGCCGTTGTTCTTCACGGTCAGCACGTACTTCACCGACTGCCCGGACACCGGCTCGGCCGGCGACATGGTCTTGGTGATCGCCAGATCCGCCAGTGCGGTCACCGGCGACTCGACCGCGCCGGTGTTGTTGTCCGGGTTCGGGTCGGGCGTCGAGGACGTCGCGGTCGCGGAGTTCGTCACGCTCGCGCCGTCGTACCCAGAGGCCAGCCGGACGCGGAGCGAGACGATCGTCTGCCCGATCGGCAGATCACCCAGCTCGCAGCGCACCGTACTGCCGTTCACCGTGCAGCCGCTCGACGCCGAGCTGATGGTCAATCCGGCGGGCACGGTGTCGGTCACAACCACCGCGCGGGCGGTCGACGGACCGGCGTTCGTCACGAGGATCGTGTAGTCGAAGGTGCTGCCGGGCGTGACCCCGGACGGGTCCGAGGTCTTCGTGACGCTCAGGTCCGCGCGCGTCTCGACCGGGATCGTCACCGTGGAACTGTTGTTGCTGTCGTCCGGGTCGGTCACCGGCGAGGCCGCGGTGGCCGTGTTCGCTAGAGACTTGCCGGTGTACGCCGGATCGAGCGCGGCCGTGAGGACCACGGTCGCGGTCTTGCCTGCCGCGATCGTGCCGAGCGCACAGTTCATGGTCTGACCGGTTGGCGTGCACTGCCCCTGCGTCGGGTCGGCCTTGGTAAGGGTCAGGCCCGTCGGCAGGCTGTCGGTCGCGGTCACTGCGGTGGCGTCCGACGGGCCGTGGTTCACGACGGTCAGCCGGTACGTCACGCCGCCACCGGCCACCGCGTTCGGGTCGTCACTGGTCTTGATGACCTCGATGTCCGCGACCTTCTCGACCTCGGTCGTGATCGAGTCGTCGTTGTTCGACGGATCCGGATCAGGCGTCGTACTGGTTGCCGAACCGGAGTTGGTGATCGCCGCGGTCCGCGCCGCCGAGACCGCGACCCGGATCACGACCACCGCGTTCCCACCCGCGGCGACCGTCCCGAGCGCACAGCTCACGTCCGCTCCGGAGACCGTGCAGGTGCCGTCAGCACTCGTTGCCTCGAGCACCGACAGCCCCGCGGGTACGGCGTCGGCGACCGACACGGCCTGCGCGGTCGATGGACCGGCGTTGTGCACGGTCAGCGTGTAGACCGCCTCGCCGCCGGCCACCAACGGCGTCGGCTGCACGGTCTTCACCATCGACAGATCCGCGGCCGTGGTCACCTTGGTCTCGGCCGAGCCGTTGTTGTTCTGGTCGTTCGGATCCGGAGTCTGCGAGCTCACCGTCGCCTTGTTGACCAGCGTCCCGGCCGGCTGGTCCGGCGAGACCTTCACGACGATCGTGGCAGTCGCGTCGTCGCCCGAGGCCATCCGGCCGACCGGACAGGTGACGGCCGGTTCCGACAACGCCTGGTCCTGGGTGCAGTCGCCACCCGGACCGGTCCCGCGGACGAACGTCGTACCGGACGGCAGGGTGTCGGAGACGACCGCGTCGACGGCATCGGACGGGCCGGCGTTGTGCACGGCGAGGGTGTAGGTGAGTTCGTTGCCTGCGACAACCGTCGCCGCCGCGGACTTGGTCACGGAGAGATCCGCCTGGGCCTCGACAGTCGGCGTCGTGGTCGAGGTGTTGTCGGACCTGGTCGGGTCCTCCGGCGTGCTGGCGGTGGCTGTTGCGGAGTTGCGCAGATCGCCAGGCGCGGTCGACGCGGCAACCGTCCCGCTGACTGTCACGACGACGCTGTCGCCGGCCGCGACCGTCGCGCCCAGGCAGCGCACCTGCCCGTTGGCCGTCGTACAGGTGGCGCCACCGGTCGCGGTTGCCGAGACGTCGGTCACCGCGTCCGGTACGTCGTCCACCACCGTGACGCCGTGCGCATCCGACGGACCCGCGTTGGTGACCGTCAGCTTGAAGGTGATCGCCTTCCCGGCCACTACCGGATCGGGCGAGGCCGTCTTGGTGATCTTGAGGTTGGCCTGCGCTCCGGTCATCAGCGTGTACGTCGCCGAGTTGTTGTCGTCGACCGGATCCGGGGTGGGCGACTTGACGGTCGCCGTGTTGTCGAGCTGGTTCGGCGGTGCGCCGGACGGGACGTTCGCGACCACGGTCACCGTGACGACGTCGCCCGGTGCCACCGTGCCGACCGTGCACTTGACCGTACCGTCAGCCTCGGTGCAGGAGCCGCTCGACGGCGTCGCCGAGACGTACTGCAGCGGAGACGGCACCGGGTCGGTCACGGTCACCGATTGCGCCGCGGACGGACCGTTGTTCGTCACCGTCAGCGTGTAGGTGACCGGCCGACCTGCCTGGACCGGGGTCGGCTGAGCGGTCTTCGTGATCGCCAGGTCGGCGCTGGCCGTCAGGTCCTTTGTGGTCCGCCCAGTGTTGTTGCTGCTGTCCGGGTCGGGCGTGGAGCTGGTGGCGGTCGCGGAGTTCGTGAGGTCACCGATCGCCTTGGCCGACACGGTCCCTGTCACGGTGATCGTGGCGGTCGATCCGGCCGTCAGATCGCCGAGCGCACACGAGACCTGCGCCGAGCTGACCGTGCACGATCCGGCAGACGAGTCGGCAGTCACGCCGGTCACGGCACTTGGTACGTCGTCAGTCAGCTGGACCTTCCGTGCGTCGGACGGTCCGTCGTTCCGCACGCTGATCTTGTACGTGATCGGCTGTCCGGCGACCACCGGCTTCGTGAGCGTCTCCTTGGTGACCACGAGGTCGGCCTTGGCCGCGCTCGGCGTCACTGTCACGGTGCCGGTGTTGTTCGACGCGTTCGGGTCCGGGGTGTCGCTGCTGACCTTGGCGGTGTTGCTCACCGCGCCACCTTGATAACCGGAGTCGAGCGTCGCCGCGATCTTGACGGCGACGCTGGATCCGGATGCCAATTTCGGCAAGGTGCAGCTGACGTCCTGACCGGCCGTCGTGCAACTGGCCGCGGACTGTACCCCGGTGATCATGAAGCCGGCCGGCACCGAATCCGCCACCCGGACCTGCTCGGCATCGGACGGGCCGTTGTTGCGAATGGCAAGGGTAAACACGACGGGCTGTCCCGGCGCGGGGTTGGCCGGCTCGACGGTCTTGGCCATCGACAGGTCCGCCGTACGCGTCACATCCGTGGTGACCGAGGCGGTGTTGTTGTCCGGGTTCGGGTCGGAGGTCGAGGTGGTGACGGTTGCCACGTTGGTCAGGCTGGTCGCCGTACTCGCGGCCGGGACGCGAACCACGACGGTGATCGTGGCGGTCGAGCCGGAAGCGATCGTGCCCAGCGTGCAGGTGGTGGACTTGCAGCTGCCCTGTGTCGGCGTCGCGGATACCAGGTCGATGCCGTCGGGCAGCGTGTCGGTGACGGTCACGTCCTGCGCAGGACTCGGACCGTTGTTGCGGGCAACCAACGTGTACGTCAGCTCGCCACCGGCCGGTACCGGGTCGGGCTTGGCGGTCTTGGTGATCGACACGTCCGCCGATGCCGCGACCGGGGTATGCACCTCGTCGGTGCGGTACGTGTACTGCTTGCTCAACGTCTCGGCCGTGTAGTCGAGCAGACCCGTGTTGTCCAGCGTGGTGCCGGCCGCCGCCTGATCGACGGTGACACGGAAATGGACCGTGCTGCTCTGGTTCTTCTTCAGTCGCCCGCCGGTCGTCGCATTCGCGCCGGTGCCGATCCGGAACCGGACCATTCGCGCATTGCCGTCGTACTCCGCCTGGTCGTCGCTCGGGCGATCGGTCTTGGCGCCTGATCCGGCGCCGGAGACCACACTGAGCGAACCCGGGACGTACGTCGTGTTCGCCGGCAACGGGTCGCGGACGGTCGAGCGAAGCGCATCGTCATCGCCCGTGTTGCTGTAGCTCAGCGTGTACTCGAGCGTGTCACCGACCTTGGCCGGGTCGTTGCCCGCCAGGTTCCGTACCGTCTTCGTGCCGACGATGGTCGGGGCGTAGAGGTCGATCTGCGTGGTCAGCGCGGCCGGGTAGTACACGTCGCCGGTGCTCGCGAACGTCAGGTCGGCCTTGGTCGCACTGTTCGGAACGATGCCTGCGGCATCTACCACCTTGGCATCCACGCCCAGGTTGTTCAGGCTCGCGGGCGTCCGGTTGGTCAGGTTCGCGCCGCCGTCGGTGATCCGGCTGCCGTAGAAGTTCGCCGACGGGTTCTGCGCGTCGGCGAGCCGGGTGCCGTTGACCGCGAAGTAGTCGCCGCTGATCCCGGCGTCACCTTCGTACGTGACGCTGCCGAACCGGGCATTGACCGCACCGCTCAGCGGCGCCAGGAAGCCGGAGATACTGGTCCGCACCGGCTCGCCGCTGCTCACCTTGGCGTACCCGTTGAACACGCTCAGGTCGCGCAGCGGCTCGTTCGACTGCTCGTACGCGATCACCAGACTCCACCCGGCGTACCGGTCGGCGCCCGTCCCCGTCGGCACGTCGGCGCCCCAGTACTCACCGTTGCCCCCGGCACGCACCAGATCGGTGACATCGAGGTACGACGAGTAGTCGTTCTTCGAGCCGGTGTTCAGCAGATCGGTCTTGGTCGCCTTCACCTCCCGGTACGCCGCCTCACCGGGCAGCCGGAGCCGCATCGTCGTACCGTCGTCGGTGGTGGCCGTACCGCCCTTACCTGCGCCGCGGGCGGCGCCCCAGAACAGGCCGGCGTACAGAACCTGGGCACCCGAGGGCAGATCGACCGTCGCACCCGAGGAGGACTTCGTGGACGGGTCGGAGTCCGTGTCCAGGAGCTCCATCGTCCAGTCGTTGTTGTTCGCGGTCGAACTCCCGCCCGCCAGCGCCGCCCGGCACGCCGCCGACGACCGGTCGCAGGTCAGCACGCTGTTGCCGGTGATCCGGATCGCGCCGTTCGTCTGCGCCCCGAACACCTTCCCGAAATCGCGAACCGTCTCCGCCCGAGCAGTTGCCGGCAGCACCAAACCGCCGGAGAGCACGAGCAACAACGCGATCAGGATCCGCAATCCCCCGACACGCAACCCACCAGCGGCCATCCCGAAGTCCCCGTTCTGTCAACAGTCGCCCGCAAGGCATACCACACAAAACACCTCAGAGTAACCAATCAATCACCTTGCGTGGCGATCAATTGTTGCCGATGGCATGTAGTGCGGTTGGCGTCGCGCCGGTGGGGTTGCGGCTCCACACGCAGGCAGAAGTCCTGGTTCGGGGCGCGGAAACCGATATCTGCGGCACTTCTGCCTGCGCTGGTGGTCGCGACGGGGCCAGAGGCGGCCGCGTTGGGCGCTACCGGACGGAGGCTGCGGTTGCTTCTTGGACGGCCTGAGGGGTTACACCGGGGGCGAGCTCGACCAGGCGGAAGGCGCCCTCGGCAACGTCGAGGACCGCCAGGTTGGTGATGATGCGGTGCACCACGCGGCGCCCGGTCAGCGGAAGGGTGCACGACTCCACCAGCTTGGGCTCGCCCTTGCGGGTCTCGTGTTCCATCAGGACCACGACTCGCCTGGCCCCGGAGACCAGGTCCATCGCGCCTCCCATGCCCTTCACGACTGCGCCAGGCACCATCCAGTTCGCGAGGTCGCCGTACGCCGAGACCTGCATCGCGCCGAGGATGGCGACGTCGACATGCCCGCCGCGGATCATCGCGAAGCTGGTCGCGGAGTCGAAGTACGACGCTCCTGGAACGACGGTGACCGTCTGTTTCCCGGCATCGATCAGATCCGGGTCGACCTCGTCGTCGTACGGGAACGGACCGACGCCGAGGACGCCGTTCTCCGCCTGCAAAGTGACGGACGAGCCCGCCGGCAGGTGGTTCGGGACGAGCGTCGGCAGACCGATGCCGAGATTCACGTACTCGCCGTCGTTCAGCTCCGCGGCCGCGCGGGCCGCCATCTCGTCACGGTTCCAAGGCATGTCAGGCTCCCGGTCGCGGACGGGTCGTGCGTTTCTCGATGCTCTTCTGCTCGGCCTGTTCGGCAGTCAGCGGTACGACGCGCTGTACGAAGACACCGGGCAGGTGGATCGCGTCGGGTTCGAGCGCGCCGACCTCGACGACATGCTCGGCCTCGACGATCGTCAGCCGGCCGGCCATCGCGGCGACCGGGTTGAAGTTGCGCGCGGCCGCGTGGAAGACGCAGTTGCCGGCGCGATCGGCGACCGCGGCACGGGCCAGCGCGACGTCGGTGACGATCGCCTCCTCGAGCACCATGTCGCGGCCCTGGATGGTCCGGACTTCCTTGGGCGGCGATGCGACGGCGACCGTACCGTCCGGGTTGTAGCGCCACGGCAGTCCGCCCTCCGACACGAGCGTGCCGACGCCGGTCGGGGTGAAGAACGCACCGATCCCGGCGCCGCCCGCCCGCAGCCGCTCGGCCAGCGTGCCTTGGGGTGTCAGCTCGACCGTCAACTCCCCGGCCAGGTACTGCCGGGCGAACTCCTTGTTCTCCCCGACGTACGACGCGATCACCCGGCTGATCCGGCCTTGTTCCAGGAGCAGACCGAGGCCGGCCCCGTCGACGCCGCAGTTGTTCGACACCACGGTCAGATCGCTGGCGCCCTGCTCGAGCAACGCCGCGATCAGGAACCACGGGATACCGGCCAGGCCGAACCCGCCGACCGCCAGGCTGCTTCCGTCGGGGATGTCCGCGACCGCGTCCGCCGGCGTCGCGACGACCTTGTCCACACTCATGCCTCGTCCTCCTGAAGGTGGGCGATGACGGCCGGCGTCACCAGCTCGGGTCGTTCGGCGGCGGCCAGGTGAGCGGCATCCGGTACGACGAGAAGTTTGCCATCGGCAACTGTGGTGGCGATGCGTTCCAGCTGCCACGACGGGGTGGCCGGATCGTCGGCGCCGGCGATCGCGAGGGTCGGCGCAGTGATCGCCGGGAGGGCTTCCGCCACGGCCGGCCCGCTCACGACGTGGGTCATCTGACGGCCTCGAAGACTGCGGCGATGCCTTGACCGCCGCCGATGCAGATGGTTTCGAGGGCGTAGCGGCCGTCGCGGCGGTGTAGTTCATGGGAGAGGGTGGCGAGGATGCGGGTGCCGGTCGCGCCGAGTGGGTGGCCGAGGGAGATGCCGGAGCCGTTCGGGTTGAGGCGGTCGTCGGTGGGGTCGAGCTTCCATTCGCGCAGGCAGGCCAGGACCTGGGCCGCGAAGGCTTCGTTCAGTTCGATCAGGTCGAGATCGTCGAGGGTCAGATCGGCGCGGGCCAGGGCCGCTGCGGTGGCGGGGACCGGGCCGATGCCCATCACCTCGGGGCCAACCCCCGCGACGGCCCACGAACGCAGGGCGACGAGCGGGCGGAGACCGCGGCGCTCGGCCTCGTCGCGGGTGGTGACCACGCAGACCGCGGCGCCGTCGTTCTGCCCGCTTGCGTTGCCTGCGGTGACGGTGGCGTCGGGGTCGCTCTTCAGCATCACCGGCCGGAGCGCGGCGAGGCCCTCGAGCGAGGTGTCCGGACGAGGGTGCTCGTCGGCCGCGACCAGCGTGGTCTCGCAGCCGGACGGGATCGTCAGCGGGATGAGTTCGTCGGTGAAGCGGCCCTCGGCTTGGGCGGCGACGGCGCGTTGGTGGGAGCGGAGGGCGAACTCGTCCTGCTCCTCGCGGCCGATGCCGTACTCGCGGCGTACGTTCTCCGCCGTCTCGACCATTCCACCTGGGATCGGGTGGAGCTTCCCGCCGGCCGTCTCGCGAGCGCGGATCAACCTGTCGTTCAGCTCGACGTTGCCCCGAACACCGGTGCGCAGACCGAGCGCGTAGTGCTCGACCTGCGACATCGATTCGGTGCCTCCAGCAACGACCACGCGGGCGGCGCCGGTGGCGACCATGCCGGCGGCGTACAGCACGGCTTGCAGACCCGAGCCGCACCGACGGTCGATCTGGACACCGGGCACCGACGTCCCGAGCCCGGCGTCCAGCGCGGCGATCCGGCCGATGGCGGGCGCCTCGCCGTTCGGGTAGCACTGGCCGAGGATGACGTCGTCGACATCACCTTCCCCCAGGCCGGTACGGCGTACCAGCTCGGTGAGTGCCGCGGTGGCGAGGTCGGCGGCGGACAGCGCGGACAGTACTCCGCCGAAGCGGCCAACCGGAGTACGGATCGGTTCGCAGATCACGATGTCACGCGCGTCACTCATGACCTCGACGGTAGGCCGTGCCGACCGATATGGAGAAATACTCATTTACGCTCGATCGAGACTCTGCGAGTATCAATCTCGTGGAGCTACGCCATCTGCGGTACTTCGTCGCGGTCGCCGAGGAGCGGCACTTCGGTCGCGCCGCGGCCCGCCTGCACATCGCCCAGCCGCCGCTGTCCCAGCAGATCCGCCAGCTGGAGAGCGAGCTCGGCCTCCAGCTCCTCCGCCGTACGACGCGCCGCGTCGACCTGACGCCCGCGGGCGAGGCCTACCTGCTCCGGGCCCGGCAGATCATCGCGGCGGTCTCGTCGGCCGCGGGTGAGGCGCAGCGGGTGGCGGCCGGCCTGCAGGGGCGGCTCGTGATCGGATGCGTCGGCTCGGCGACGTACAGCCTGCTGCCGCAGCTGGTGCGAACGCTGCGCGAGGAGCTGCCGGACGTCGAGGTGGCGGTTCAGGGCGAGATGCTCGCCCCCGATCAGGCGCGGGCGCTGGTCGAAGGGCGGATCGATCTCGGACTGCTCCGGCCGCCGGTCGACGAAGAGTCGCTGCAGGTCCGCGTACTGCGGTCCGATCGGCTGATCGTGGCCGTACCGGACGGGCATCGGCTGGCCGAGCGGAGCCGACTGCGGCTGAAGGATCTGGCCGGCGAAGATTTCGTGATCCATGCCGGTAGCGGGCGGTCGGTGATGCACGACACGGTCGTGGCGCGGTGCCGTGGGGCCGGATTCGAGCCGCGGATCCGGCACGAGGTGGCAGAGACGTCGACGCTGGTCACATTCGTCGCGGCCGGGCTCGGGATCGCGGTGGTGCCGGCGCCGGTGGCGGAGCTGATGGTCCCAGGCGTGGCGTATCTCCCGCTGACCGGGCAAGCCGCCGTCGACTTGGCGGCGGCGACACGGGTCGATGATGAGGCGCCCCAGCTGCGGCGCGCGCTGACCGTGGTCAGCGGACTGGTCTGAGCCAGGCTGGTCCACGGCGGGTTCAGTAGAACCGTTCGCGCACCTGGGCAGCGAGGCGCCACCGGGGTCAGGTGGGGCAGCGAACTCTTCGGGCCGCTGCTGTCCCCTACATGAAGATCCAGGTCACCCCACTCGCGAAGCGCCCTTCGAAGATCTAGTCACTCTCTGCTATGGACGGGCCCCCACAGCTGCGCCATTCTTGACCGATCGTAAGCACGCGTGGGGGGAACCACATGAGCACGACCAAGACAAGCACGCCCAAAGACAACCGCGACTACGCCTGGCACCGCCACCCGGCCTTCATCGCCGGCATCCCAGCCGCAGCCGCCATCATCGGCTCCATCCTGACCATCGTGTTAGGCCAAGCCGGAGCCCTACCCCAAAGCATCAACCCAGCCCCACCAACCGCGACTGTCACCAGCATCGCCACCACCACGGCGACTGTGACGAGCAGCGTCACGAACACCGAGCAGACAGACGGGCCCAGCACTGCGCCGGGTTCGCAGGCAGTCGTGTGGCATCGGCAGCTCCACCTGCCGGACAGGGACGGCCTTGACATCGACCAAGCGCAGCCCAATGTCACGGACGGCGTCGGGACCGAGTTCTCCGTGGGGATGTTCTACGGAGGCGAGTATCCGTTTGTCCAACTGCACTCCACGGTCGGCGGGATCGCATCCTCGTCTGCACCGACCCACGACCAGTGCGTCGATGCCATCAACACGAACCACACGCAGAACGACTTCGCAGTCCTGAAGGGCAAGACCTTCTGCGTCAAGGAGGACCCGGCGAACAACCCAGCAGGTGCACGCCTGGCAGCGATCCGCGTCGTGTCGACCAAGAAGGATCCGTACGACATGCTCGTCGACGTAACCGTGTGGACCCTCGACTGATCCGTGCGCTCCACGTCACCACAGTCACCTCACGGCACCGGCCAGGCAGTCACCCGCGAGCGGCAGTTCGTATGTCCGGGGGGTGGGCGGGAACGGGCGGAGTGAGCGCGTCGAGGAGCAGGTAGCGCGCGGGGCGGACTCAACTGGCCGCGAGGGTTAGTTCTACCTGGTTGCGGTGGATGGTTAGGTGGCCTCCGGTGGCTTCGGCGTACCGGCGAGCTATGTCGAGGCCTAGACCGGTGGAGCCTCGATCGGACCGGCCGCGTTCGCCTGCCCCCAGAGGGATTCCGGGGCCTTCGTCGGCGACGGTGATGCGGACGTGGGAAGCGTCACGGGTCAGGGTGATCTGCGCGGGTGTGCCGTCAGGCGTATGCGCGACAACGTTCTCGACCAGCGCATCGAGCGCAGCCGCAAGATCCTCCGACGACGAGCGGACCATCGCAGCTGTCGTTGGCAGGTCCAACGCAAGCTCCCGCCCCTGATCCTCGAACAAAGGCTCCCAGAACGCCGCCCGAGCACGCGTCACCTCGACGGCGTCACAGTGCGGCACCCGCCCTTCGCGCTGCGGGCGACGTGCCGCGCTGATCACCGCGGTCAACGTCCGCTCCAGGCTCGTCACCTGCGTGTTCAGCTCCTCCGCCCGCTCCCGATCGGGCATCGCCTCGACCTGGAGCCGCAGCGCAGTCAGCGGCGTACGCAAGCGATGCGACAGATCCGCGACGGCCTCACGCTCGACCGCGATCACCTCGTCGATCCGGTCCGCGAGACCGTTCAGCGCGGACCCGACCTTGGCGACCTCCACCGGACCGGTCGTCGGTGCCCGCGCCTCCATATCCCCGGCGGCCAGGCGTTCCGCCGTACTCGCGGTCTCCTCCAACGGCCGAGCCAACCGCCGCGACACCAGCTCCGCCCCGACGATGCTGAGCAGGAGTACGAGCAGGCTCCCGCCGACAAGGATCAGCACCTGCGGCACCAACCCGTCGTACAGCTCGTCCGCGGTCAGATACAGACAAACAGAAGCAGGCCCGGCAGGCGTATCGACCGCGACATCGACCGCCATGCCGCCGTTGACATCGCGATAGTCCGCGTCCCCGAGCTTCGGCGGTCCCTTGTCGTCGCCGTCGCCGTCCTTGTAGTCCGCCGGCATCGACTTGGGTGTCGGCACCCCACCCGGCGGCGGGTGGCCCAGCGTCGTACCGTCCGGCATCCGCACCGAGATGTTCCCGGGCCCGTCCTTCAAGCCGTCGATGTACGCCGTGATGTCGTCGGCCGTGTGGTCCTTGTCGCCGACGTAGTACGCGACGGTCTCGGCCCGGTACAGCGCCTTGTCCTTCGCCTCGCTGGCCGTCGTACTGCGCAGCAGAATCACCAGCGGTACGGCGAACGCGAGCACGACCAACGTGGTCATGCCCACCGAGAGCAGGAGGATCCGCCGCCGCATGCTCAGCCGTCCGCCGCGAGCTTGATCCCGACTCCGCGGACGCTGTGCAGGAACCGCGGCTCGGCCGCCGTCTCGCCGAGTTTGCGCCGCAACCACGACAGATGTACGTCGACGGTCCGGTCGCCACCGCCCCACGGCAACCCCCAGACCTCCGCGAGCAGCTCCCGCTTGGTCACCACCGCGCCCGGCCGTCGCGACAACGCCAGCAGCAGGTCGAACTCCTTCCGGGTCAGCTCCACGGCCGCCCCGTCCACGGTCACCTCCCGGCTCCGCGGATCGATCCGCAAGCCGCCGACTTCGACGGTCGTCTCACCTTGCGGGTCCTGCCCGAGCCTTCGCAGTACGGCGCGAATCCGTGCATCCATCTGCGCCGCGCTGAACGGTTTGATCACGTAGTCGTCGGCGCCCGCGTCGAGCAGCCGCACCACGCTCGCGTCGTCGTCCCGCGCGGTGGCCACGATGACCGGTACGTCGCTGACGGATCTCACCATCGCCAGTACGTCGCGGCCGTCGAGATCCGGTAGTCCGAGGTCGAGCAGCAGGACCTCAGGCTTCTCCCGGGCCACCGCCGCCACCCCGTCGGCGCCGGCCGCGACAGCCGAGACGACATGTCCGGCCGCCGTCAGGGACTTCCCCAACGACGCCCGGATCGCGTCGTCGTCCTCGATCAGCAGCACCCGCGCCATGCCCCTGAGCGTAGCTTCAGCGCCCTCAAGAGATCGTCAAGCCGCAGTTAAGGGGGCGGTTTGATGCCGTTGGAGCGCAGTTCGAGGGTGGCCAGCTGGGCGATGACCGTGCTGTCGCGCTCGCGCCAAGCCGTGACCGGGTCGTCGGAGATCTTCGCGAGCTTGTGCATCGGCTGGTTCGCCAGCGCTCGCAACGCGAACAGGTCCAGGTCCGCAGCACTGTCGATGAACCGCTGCGCCGCCGTCGCCCGCCGCGAGAACCGGATCCTGCGCGGAAGCCAGATCAGTACCGCGAACAACACCGGCAAGGCGATCGTCACGCCCGCGAGCAAGTACGCCAACTGCTCCACCGCATGCGCCATGTCCCGCCCAGCCTGCGCCATCTGCCCCGCCGCCCCCGCGGCGCCATCGATCGGCGACCGCAGTTGATCCCCCACCGCCGGCACCTTCCCGATCGGCTCCGACAACCGCCGCAACTGCCCCGCCAAACCATCCCCCGCCGAAGCCGCCTTCCGCCCCGGAAGCCCCAACGCGTTGGTGATCTTGAAAACGATGAACCCCAACTCCACACAAACCCAGACCCAGACCACGAACACCAGGTCCCCCACCACCTGCCCAACCCGCTGAATCCCCACATCCGAGTAGAGCTTCACGCCCACATCCCTTCGCCGAGCTGTCCCAGTGCCCGCGACCGTGCGTCGCGACACTAGCGCCCAGCGTGGCGGCGCACGATCTTTGGGGAAAGAAATAGCCACCAGGTGCACATTTGTTTCCCCAAACCGCCTGGGGTGGGGGTCAGAGAGCGGTGCGGAGGTTCCAGAGGAGGGGGTAGTAGCGGAGGTCGAGGCGGCTGCGGAGGTAGTTGGCGCCGGAGGAGCCGCCGGTGCCTGGTTTGGTGCCGATCATGCGTTCGACCATGACTACGTGGCGGGCTCGCCAGGCGGCGGCCAGTTCGTCGTGCTGGAGGAGGGCCTCGGCCAGTTCCCAGATCGCGGCGTACTGCGACCTGTCGCCGGCGACCTTGCGGAGGGCGTGCCGGACGGAGTCCTCGGAGTCGGTGTCGAAGCCGGCCTTCCGGAGTACTTCGAGGTACGCGTCCCACAGCGTCGGCTCTTCCAGCCGGAGGCGCAGACGTTCCTGCTCGGCCGCGGTCAGCCCGCGGAAGCGGCGTACGAAGGACGGATCCTTCGCACCGGACAGGAACTCGATCTCGCGGAACTGCACCGACTGGAACCCCGACGCCGGCGACAACCGATGCCGGAACTCCCCGAAGTCCTGCGGGGTCATCGTCTCCAGGATGTCGACCTGCTGCGTCTGCACACGCTCGATCGTGTGGACGCGGCGGA
The DNA here is from genome assembly GCF_036226565.1 of Kribbella sp. NBC_00709. Taxonomy (GTDB): domain Bacteria; phylum Actinomycetota; class Actinomycetes; order Propionibacteriales; family Kribbellaceae; genus Kribbella. Next base: position 4,640,825 of record NZ_CP108996.1, on the reverse strand, counting down.
GCAGGTGCTCGGCCAGCCAGAGTTCGCCGGCCAGCATCGCGTCCCGGGAGGCGGTCAGCTCGTGCAGGACCTGCTTGAACCACAGCTCGTACACCTGGTGGATCGTGATGAAGAGCAGCTCGTCGTGGGCCGGCGGATCGGACTCGAGCTGCTGCTGGTCGAGGAGCTCGGCCAGGCGCAGGTAGCTGCCGTACGTGAGCCGCCCGCCGTCCTCACCGAAATGTACGTCGGTCCCGCCCCACTGCCCCGCAACCCCGTCACCAGTGCTCATGACACGGAGACTAGTCGACCACTTCGTGACTGGTCAGTGATTCGTTCGTTGGAACGTAGGTACGCCGCCGATACGAGGAGCTGCATGTCCGCCACGATCGAGACCCCGATCGTTCCGGGTCCGATTCAGGGGCCCACCAGGGAAGAGCCGTTGGTCGAGGCGTTGCTGCTCGACGACTACCGCTCTCTCGTCCACCTCGCCTACCTGATCCTCCCGCCTGCGATCAGCCGGGCGAGGCGGGTGGCGGCGGCGCACGCGGTGGTCCAGTGCGCGCTCCCGCCGGGTCTCGCGCTCCCTCGTGAGCTTCCGTACAGCCTGATCGCCCCGTCGGACGTCACTGTTCCGGCGACCCGGCACCGGGAGTTCCTGCGGCGCCGCGTCGTACAGGAGGCGACCCGGCAGGCGGCCGAGCGTTCGCTGCTCGCGCGAATCGGCAGCGTCATCGCACCAGCGGACGGTCTCGAGTTCGATCCGTGCACGATCCGCCCGGACCGCACCGCGATCACCCGCCGCTGCGCCCGCGGCCGCCGGCTCGCGGCCGCCGCCACGCTCGTCCTGACCGCAGGCATCCTCCTCGCCCTCCTCACCTCCTGACCCCACCCCCACCCCCGCGCCGCCGCCCTCCTCCCACGGGATGGGTTCACCCATCCCGTGGTGGGTTCACGGGCGGTATTCCGGTGGGGGAACCCGCAACGCGGTAGGTGAACCTATCCAGGCCATCCCTTGACGGGCTGGAGGCGGGCACCTACCTTCGGTGACACCGCATTCTTCCTACCGCCCCGGGGAGATCCGTGATGTCCGTTGGAATCGTTTCCAGTCTTGCCCTGCTCATCGCTCCCCTCGGCGCGCCCCCACCGGCGCCGGTGACGCCGGAGGTGAACATGTCCACCCAGGCAACGATCTGCAACAAGTACTGCGACGCCCGCGACCCCGCGCTCGCCCCGAAGGACCGCACGCCGGTCTCGACGACCCTGTTCGGCCGCACGATCACGCTGCACATCGACGACGACGACGCGATGGGCTGGGCCTCGATCGAGAACGGCAACCACGGCGACGAGATCTGGCTGGACCGCTCGATGGACGGCGGCCGTACCTGGTCCGACGGCAGCCGCCTCGGCAACGCCGCGATCCCCGCCGGACAACGCGGCTGGCGCACCTTGATGTACAACGTCGACGACTGGAACAACCTCGGCGTCGGCGCCCTCCGTGCGTGCGGCATGGCCGGCGACCGCGCGGACATCGCCTGTACGCCGTGGGCGCGCGCAACCTGGAACGCCTGGGACCGTCGTACGGCGGCCGCGACCGCGTTGATGCAGGACTACAACCTGTCCACCGGGCTGTTCGACACCACCGGCTGGTGGAACTCGGCCAACGCGCTCAACGCATTGATCGACAACATCCGCGTCAGTGGCATGCACAGCTACGAGTACGCGATCGCCCGTACGTACGACCTCAACCTCAGCAAGGCCGAAGGGCAGTTCCGCAACGACTACATCGACGACACCGGCTGGTGGGGTCTGGCCTGGGTCGCGGCGTACGACGTCACCGGCGACGCCCGGTACCTGCAGACGGCACGCGCCGACGCCGACCACATGGCGGCGTACTGGGACAACACCTGCGGCGGCGGGGTCTGGTGGAGTGAGGCGAAGACGTACAAGAACGCGATCTCGAACTCGCTCTACATCCAGCTCAACGCGCAGTTGCACACCCGGGTCGCGGGCGACTCGACGTACCTGCAGCGCGCGCAGTCCGGCTGGACCTGGTTCCAGCAGACCGGGATGATCAACGGCTCGAACCTGGTCAACGACGGCATCGACCTGTCCACCTGTAAGAACAACGGCGACACGGCGTGGACGTACAACCAGGGCGTGCTGATCGGCGCGCTCACTGAGTTGTCCAAGGCAACGAACAACTCGGCGTACCTGACCTCCGCTCGCCAGCTCGCCGACGCATCCACCACCGCGTCGTCGCTGCACACGGCAGACGGCATCCTGCGCGAGCCTTGCGAGGACGGCGACTGCGGCGGCGACGGCCCGTCGTTCAAGGGCGCGCACGTCCGCGGCCTCGGCAAGTTGAACGCGGTCCTCTCCGACCACCCGTACACGTCCTACCTGCAACGCCAGTCCGACCGCGCCTTCACCGCCGACCGCACCCCGATGGACCAGTACGGCCTCCGCTGGTACGGCCCCGTCGACAAACTCGACGCAGCCCGCCAGCAATCCGCCCTCGACCTCCTCAACACCGCCCCCTGATTCAGGTTCGATCCAGGAGACATCTACGGCCGATCCAGGGTGGGTCCAGAGCGGTACGAACGCGCCTTCGGGCGGCTCGACGCGGTGCGAAGGTGGTTGAACGGGCCGGCGAGCGTCGGTTCGAAACCGCCTGACACCTGGGGGTGAGCCGGTGCCCGATCCGATCGTCGACGAGTTGCGCAGACTGGCCGGGCCGGAGCTCTACCGGCGCAACGCCTTCCGTATCAGTGGATTGCTCGCCGACGCGGATGGGCGGACCACCCGGCAGGTCGCGCAGCGGCTGCGCGCGGCACTGGAGATGGGCGCCGACATCGACCTCGGTACGGCGACCTCCCGCGACCCGCACGAGATCCAGGCCGCCTGCGACCTGATCCTGGGCGACCCCCGCCGACGACTGGTGCACGAGGTGTTCGCACCGTGGGGCACGGATGTCTCCGACTGCGGCTGCCCGCTCGAGCTGCACAAGAACCACGACCTCGCGGTGAAGGCGCACAGCACAGCGATCGCTCGTGAGCAGTCCTCCGAATGGGGCCTGACCCCACCGGACAGCGACTGGACCCGCGCCCGGCAGAACTGGGGCAAGGTCGTCGGCGCCGCCGCGCTGTCACGCCACCTGCAGGCCCGGGTCCGGGACCTGGACGACCGGCAACTCGATCGGTCGGCCGTCGAGGAGATCCGGCGCGAGCTGCCGCGAGCGCTGACCCAACCGGCCGTCGACCTCGCGGTGTCCGGCCCGGCCGCCCGCGCCGCCCGGCTCGTCTCGCACGCCGGGCGGTTCCCGAAGGCGGACGCTCTGCATCGCCGTATGCTCGAGTCCGCGGCCTCCCCGCTGTACGAGGACCTCGAGGACCGGCGTACGCAGATCGCCCAGCAGATCGGCGACGAACCGGTCGAGCCGATCGTCGCCGAGATCGAGACCGAGCTCCTGCCGCGCCTGCAACGCCTTGACGCGCTGCTGCCATCCGGCAAGAACCATCGGACCGCCGCGCTGCACAACCAGCTCGCGATCCTGCTGAACAACTGCGCGGTCGAGCTGATCAACCGTGGCGAGGTGAGCGACGGCCGCGCCGAGCAGTACCTGGATCGAGCCGCGGCGCTCGCCCTCGATCAGCACGAGATCTCGCTGGTGCGCGAGAACCGGCGGATGCTCGACGAGAACCGGCGGTCGATGGAGGAGTTCCGCGGGCAGGTCGACTACCTGTACCGGATGCAGGGCAAGTACGCCGCTCAGCGGCTGCTCCGGGAGGTTCGCCGCCAGACCCATTCGCCGGCGTTGCTGGCCGAGATCGACCAGATGCTCGCCAGCATCTCCGCGGGCCGCTCTCCCGTCTCCCCCTACCGCCCACCGACCAAACAGCGCCCAACCAAACAGCGTCCTACCAAACAGCGTCAGACCAGACAGCGTCAGACCAGACAGCGTCCGGCCGGGCCGCCGCGTACTCGTCGCCGGCGGCGTGCGCGGGCACTCGTGATCTGGCTGATCGTCCTGGCGCTGATCGGACTCGGCGTCTGGCACTGGTGGCCGCGAAACGTCAACGTCTACAACGAAAAGATCGCCGACAACGCGCCGGCCGGGACCTGCCTCGGCAAGCAGGCCGACGACTGGCTGTCCGAGCCGACCAAGCTCCGTCGCAGCGACTGCGGCAAGCAGCATTGGGGCGAGGTCCTCGCGTACGTACGGATCTCCAGGACGCCCGCGCCGTACCCCGGAGACGCCCAGGCGACCGCGCTGGCCAACTTCCAGTGCGGCGAGGCGCTCGCGCAGCAGCACCTGAACCCGGCGGAGTACGACGTCAACGCGATCCATGCGCCGGCGCAATACTGGAACACCGGCAAGAACCAGAGCAAGTACGAGAACTACGCGGCCTGCGTGATCCATCGCCACGACAACGTGGACATCCCGGGCGGCGGAGTGGCGAAGCCGAGCCTGCCGAACGTACCGAAACCGGTGTCGATGAGCGTGTTCGCCACAGACATCGCGCAGAACGCGCCGGTCGGCGCCTGCGTGCGGGATCCGATCCCGGACCAGCTCACCGCCGAGGTCGCGATCGTGCGCTGCACCGAGTGGCACTGGGCACAGATCTTCGGCTACCCCACGCTCTACAAGCCCGGTCAGCCGTGGCCCGGCGACGACGCCGTGATCGCGCAGGCACAGAAGGCCTGTGCCCGCGGGGTTCCCGGCCTGGCCGGCTTCACCACCTGGGCCGGTTCGCCGGACGCGAGTTGGTGGAGCGAGCCGAAGCAGGTCAAGTACGCCTACTGCCTGGTGCACCGCGCCGACAACAAACCGTTCAAGGGAGCGCTCAAATGACCTGGGCCGCAGTCCGCCAGTGGCGGCAGCACAAGGCATTCCGGATCGCCGCGCCGCGCTGGTCAGGGACGGAGTACGGCGACCTGGACCGGTACCTAGCGGAGCTCAGCGACGTACCTGCTCCGGAATCCGGGGACGACGACGCACTGGCGGAGGCGGCGACCAATCTCTGGCGGGCCCGGCGGAAGCTTGCTCAGGGCAACGACGGCCAGGGCAAGCAGGCCGCCCGCTACCTGCGGACCTGCACCGAGGCGCTCGCCACCGCCGGGATCAGCATCCAGGATCACGACGGTGAGCCCTTCCACGCCGGTCGGTCGGTCGACGTACTGCTCTACTCCGACGACCCGGACGTGACGGTCGAGACCGTCGTCGAGACGGTGCGGCCGGCGGTGTACCACCACGACCGCCGGATCCAGACCGCTCAGGTGATCGTCGCCGTACCCAGCAAAGCCGACAGTGAGGAAAGCCATGCGTGACACCATCGACATCGGGATCGACCTCGGTACGACGAACAGCGCGATCGCCCTGGCCGAGGGCGACGCGGTGGCGGTGATCAAGAACGTCGAGAGTCAGGACACGACGCCGTCGGCGATCTGGATTCCGCGCGCGGGTGAGATCCGGGTCGGCAAGAAGGCGCGCGACCGGGTGGAAGGCGACCCGGACAACACCGCCGCCGAGTTCAAGCTGGAGATGGGTCTCGCGGACGTGACCCACACCTTCACCCGGGCCGGTGTCGGGCTCACGCCGCCGCAACTGTCGGCGGAGGTGCTGAAGACGTTGCGGAGCAGCGCGACCAGATACCTGAACGGTGAGGTCCCGACCGCTGCGGTGATCACGGTCCCGGCCGCCTTCGCGCTGAACCAGAACAAGGCGACGGTCGAGGCGGCGACGCTGGCGGGCTTCGTACCCGGTTCGCCGCTGCTGCAGGAGCCGACCGCGGCCGCGTTCGCCTACGGCCTGCAGGACACGAGCGACCGCGCGTACTGGATGGTGTTCGACTTCGGCGGTGGGACCTTCGACGCGGCGGTGATCAACAAGCGCGACGGCGAACTGCGGGTGCTGCACCACGCCGGCGATCCCTACCTGGGCGGCAAGCTGATCGACTGGGCCCTGGTCGAACGCGTCCTCGCACCGGCCGCGGCGGCCGAGCTGGGTCTGACCGGCTTCTCGCGGGACAACCCGGACCACCGGCGGAACTTCGCCCGGATGAAGGCAGCGGCCGAGGAGGCGAAGATCGCGCTGTCCGGCATCACGTCGACGTCGGTACTGATCGAGCTGGACACGCCGGGCGGCCTCGAGACGTTCGACTTCACCCTCACGCGCGACGGGCTCGACCGGGTCGCCGAGCCGTACTACGTTCGCGCGATCAACCTGTGCCGGGAGGCGATGCGCGAGAACGGCCTGTCGCCGGACGCGATCGACAAGCTGCTGCTGGTCGGCGGCGTCACGCTCTCGCCCGGCCTGCGCGAGCGGCTCGCGGACCCGGCCGACGGGATCGGCATCGAACTCGAGACCCGGCTCGACCCGTCGACCGTGGTGGCTCGCGGCGCCGCCGTGTTCGCGAGCACGATCCGGCATCCCGCGCCGCTGGCCGCTGCGCCGGCGGCGGGCGAGTTCGCCGTCGAGCTCTCGTACGAGCCGGCCGTCACGGCGACCACGACAACCGTGGCCGGGCGGCTGCGCGCCGGTCGCGACCTGGACTGGACCGGGTACTCCGTGGTGCTGGCGAACCCCGAAGGACGGCCGCCGTTCCGTACTGCGAACATCGCGCTGAACCGGGTCGGCGCCTTCGCGACCGAGGTCGACGTGGACGAGCGGCGTACGTCGCGCTTCACCATCGAGCTGATCGACCCGGCCGGCGCTCCGCAGAAGGTCGTCCCGAACACGCTGTCGATCACGCACCGGACCGAGACGTTCGGTGGTGCACGGCTCGCGCACTCGCTCGGCATCCAGCTGGCCGACACGACGTTCTCACCGCTGCTGCGCAAGGGCGCCGGCGTACCGACGACGGCCCGCGAGACGTTCCGTACGTCGAGCACACTGCTCCGGCGCGACGACGAGGCGATGATCCGGATCCCCGTGGTCCAGGGCGAGCGGGTGCGGGCGAACCGGAACCGGCCCGTCGGTCAACTGACGATCCGGCCGGTCGATCTGCGGATGGACCTGCCGTCCGGGACCGAGGTCGAGGTCACGTTCGAGGTGGACGCGTCGAACCTCGTGACGGTGGTGGCCGACGTACCGCTGATCGGGGCGCAGTTCGAGGCCGAGATCGATCTCGGGTCGGTGCGGACACCGTCGTCCGACGTACTCACGCAGCAGTTGGCGGAAGCCGAGGATCGGTTCGAGGTATTGCAGCGGTCCGCGGAGTTGCCGGATGTGGATGATCGGCTGCGGCGGCTCGAGGCCGAGGGCACGTTGCCGGTCGTTCGGGAGCAGGTGCGGGCGGCGGCCACGGATGCCGGCGCTGCGGCGACGGCCGAGGATCGGTTGCGGGACTTCCAGGCGGAGCTCGACGACATCGACGAGCTGGCGGAGCTGCCTCGCCGTACGGGCGAGCTGCTCGATCTGCTCGCCGAGGCCGGTGAGCTGGTGCAGCAGGCCGGTGCGGTGCGGGACGAGCAGGAGCTGACGGCGTTGCGCGAGCAGGCCCAGCAGGCGATCGACGAGCGCGACCTGAACGCGATCGACTCGGTCGCGGAGCGGACCGCGGTGTTCATGGCGCGGCTGCATCGGCGGCAACCCGGATGGTACGAGGACGCGTACTGGGCGATCGTCCAGCAGCCCGGGCTGTTGCCGGCGACCGTGGAGGCCGACCGGCTGGTTCGCGAGGGGCGGGACGCGATCAACAAGCGCGACCAGCGGACGGTGGAACACGTCGTACAGCAGATGATCCGCCTGCTGCCACGGGACGAACGCGAAACAATCATCGGACTGACCAAATGACCGCGATCATCACCGACCTCCGCCACCAGGTCGCCCTGAGCCGAGCCGCAGACACCGCCCGCCAAGGCGATCTCGCCGGAGCCGCGGCCCTGCTGGTCGAGCTCGACAACTCAGGCGACGCCTCCCCAGAGGTCCTGGACCTACTGGCCCGAATCCGAGCCCAGCAGAAGAACTGGCCCGAGGCCGATGCGCTCTGGGCCCGAGTACAGGAGGCGGTCGCTACCGAACAGGAGCCGCCCGCGACGGAGATGCTTGCGGGGGCGACGGCAGGGCGCAAGACGATTGCGGCGATTCGCGCGCGGCGGCGGGCCTCGCGTCCGGTGCTGCCGATCGTGGCGGGAGCGGCCGCGATTGTCCTGGTTGCGGCGGTTGGGGTGGTCGCCCTCGATCGCAGCTCAGATGAGCCATTCACGCAGCCGCCCTCGTCGCAACCGGCACCTACGTCGGGGACCACCAGCATCACGCCTGGGGCGGAGGAGCGGGCGGCTGAGTTGGCTCGGCGGCTGGCGGCGTTGGAGGCTGCGCAGCGGGCCTCGGCGGCGACTGCGGGGAAAGAGCTGGATGTGATCCAGCGGCGGGTTGCGGGGCCGGGTGTGGTGGTGCAGCGGGAGCCGAATGCGGTGCGCGTGCTGTTCGGCGACGGGCTGTTCGCGGCCGGGACGGAGCTCAGCTCGACCGGCACGACTGCGCTCGATGCGTTGGGCAAGCGACTCCAAGGGCTGCGGGCGGCGATCACCGTGACGGGGTACTCGGTTGTTGTGCCGGGTGGGAGTGGTTCGGGCGGCTCGCGGACGGGGTTGTTGCGGGCGCGGGCAGCGACGCAGGATTTGAGTGCGGCGTCGGGGTTGCCGTTGACGGCGTTCAGCATGCAGTCCGGCGATCAGGCGCACCCGCCGTTCCACACCGACGCGCAGAACCGCACCGTCACCGTCACGCTCACCCCGGTGGCCGACCGGTAATGCCATGATGAACGCATGGAGCTGAAGCTGTCGGCGTCGTACGACGCCACCCCCGAGGAAGTGTTCGCGATCGTCACGGACACCACCTTCCGCGAGCAGGCCTGCGAGAAGACCAAGGCACTGTCGTACGACGTGCAGGTGAGCACGTCGGGCGGCGACACCGTCGTCCGGGTCAGCCGGAAGATGCCGGCCACCGACATCCCCGACATGGCGCGCAAGTTCGTCGGCGACACGCTGACCGTCGTACAGACCGAGACCTGGCACCCCGCCGCGGCCGACGGTTCGCGGACGGCGGATGTGTCCGGCGAGATCTCGAACACGCCGGTGACGCTGAAGGGCACCGCGAGCATCGACAAGTCCAGTGGTCAGACCGTCCAGGCGATCAACCTCGACGTGAAGGTCGCCGTACCGCTGATCGGGAAGAAGCTGGAGCCGATCGTCGTCGACGCCATCCGCTCCGGCCTGGTGAAGGAGCACGACCTCGGCCGCGAGTGGAGCGCGAAGTAGCCGTGTCGCTGCAGTGACTGCGTCACCTCCGGTGGCAACCTGAGAAGAAGGTTGCACCGGAGGTGACTCGTTTCATGCGAAGTTCCCAGCGAATCAAGCGCGATCGGACCCCGCCTGCCGTCGACGCCGCGCAGTACTGCGCCTTCTGCGCGACTGTCATGCCGTTCGAGCGGATCGAGCCGTCGGACTACCTGGTCGACGAACCGGACGAGTGGATCTGCATCAAGTGCGGATCCGCGCTCCTGGTCGACCCGCCACTACAGCAGGCCACTCGCACCGCCTGATCTACAGCGGCGGCCCGAAGGCGCAGATCACCCGGCTCGCGTGGGCCGGGTCGAGCGCGTTGGCGACCAGCTGAGCGACTGTCGGGTCGAACGCCAGGCCGACGTGGCCGACCGGGTCCAGCGGGCAACTGTCCTGGACGTACTCGTTGGTCACGCCAGGCTCGCGGATGAACGACGTCTCGTGCGGAGTCACGAGCGCGTCGAAGCGCGATGCGATCACCGTGTACTTCGTGCCGGCCTGCGCGATCGGGCCCGTAGTCACCGCCTTGACGGCCGATCCGCCGACGATGAGCTCGTCACAGGCCGCGCAGCCGAACCGCTGCAGCACCTGATCGACCAGCGGTCCGAGCCCGAGATAATCCCCGACGCTGACGAGACCGCCGAACGTCGTACCGTGCGTCGGCGGCGCCAGGGCGACCACCTGGCCGACCTGGGCGGCGTACCCGCGGACCTTCGGACCGTAGATGCTCTGGAAGGCGCCCTCGGAGTGACCGACGAGGTCGACCTTCGCGGCGCCGGTCGCCGTGCGGACCCGCTGCACGAAGGCCTCGATCTCGGCGGACGACTGGGCGATGGAGACCGTCCCGCCGACCGGGATGTTCGGGTCGGCCTGGCCGTAGGTGAGCGTGAAGGCGCAGTACCCCTTCGCGGCCAGGAACGGCCCGAGGTACGAGTAGTTGCCGGGACCGTTGCCGCCGAGTCCGTGCAGCAGGACGAGCGGGTCGGGGTGCGCGGCCGACGGCTTGCAGGACCAGTTGTCGAACCCCGACGACGGCGCGGCACTTGCCGTGGTCGGCGAGGTGACCGAGGCGGTCAGCAGGACGGCAGCGAACAGGCCGGCGGCTGTCCGCCGGAAGCGATTGCGCATGACAACTCCCCGTGGTGGTGTCGGTCGGTGACCAGTGAACCACGGTTAGTTGAACATGGGTGCTGGTTACAAACAAGAGCTCGGGTTCGAAATAAGTTCCCGTCGGTTACGAAGCCGGTACCCGGGGTAGTGTCCAGCGCATGAGCAGGACCATACGGGGACTCGACGCCGAGCAACGCCGGGCCGAACGACGCGAGCAGCTGCTGGACGCGGCGCTCAAGCTGTTCGCCGCCGAGGGCTATCTCGGTACGTCGATCGAACAGATCTGCAGTACCGCGTTCATCGGGACGAAGAGCTTCTACGAACTCTTCGCCAGCCGGGAGGAGTGTTATCTCGCCCTGCTCCAGCGCACGTCCGAGCGCCTCGAGGAAGCGGTGGCCGGCGCCGCCGCGCAGGCCGTCGGCAACGAGCGGCAGGAGGCACCGCGGTTGCTGGCGATCTTCGTGCACGCGCTGGTCGACGACCCGCGGATCACGAAGGTCACCTTCGGCATGGCGTCCGGCATCTCGGCGGCGGTCGAGCGGCAACGGCGCACCAACCGCCGCTGGGCCGCCGGCTTCCTGGTGCAGCTCTGGGACCGGTACGACGGGCCGCAGCCGGACGAGCAGCGCACCGTCCGGCACCGGGTCGCGATCGGGCTCGTCGGCGGCATGTTCGACCTGATCTCGGACTGGCTGCTGGACGCCGACCTGTCCGACCAGGGCCAGATCGAGACCCTGGTCGACGACATCACAAGCTTCTACATCACCGTCCGCCGAGGACTAGCCCGCTAGCCCTGGTGCGGGTACCGGTAGTCCGTCGGCGGGGCGAAGGTCTCCTTCATCGAGCGCGGGGACGCCCAGCGGATCAGGTTCCACATCGAGCCGGCCTTGTCGTTCGTACCGGACGCACGCGCCCCGCCGAACGGCTGCTGCCCGACGACCGCGCCGGTCGGCTTGTCGTTCACGTAGAAGTTCCCGGCCGCGAACCGCAGGTACTCCGAGGCTTCCGCGACCGCGTGCCGGTCCTGCGCGATGACCGCACCGGTCAGCCCGTACGGCGCCGAGTGCTCCATGCCGCGCATCACCGCGTCGTAGTCACCGTCGTCGTACACGTGCACGCCGAGGATCGGGCCGAAGTACTCGGTGGTGAAGATCTCGTCGGTCGGGTCGTCGGAGACCAGCAGCGTCGGGCGGACGAAGTACCCCTCGCTGTCGTCGTAGGTGCCACCGGCAACGACCTGGATGGAGTCGGTCGCCGCAGCCCGGTCCAGCGCGGCCTTGTGCTTGGCGAACGCGCGGTCGTCGATCACCGCGCCGATGAAGTTCGACAGGTCCGTGACGTCGCCCATGGTCAGCGAGTCGGTCTCGGCGACGATGTCGTCGCGGATCCGGTCCCAGACCGAGCGAGCGACGTACGCGCGGGAGGCGGCCGAGCACTTCTGGCCCTGGTACTCGAACGCGCCGCGGACCATCGCGGTCTTCAGCACCGCCGGGTCGGCCGACGGGTGCGCCAGGATGAAGTCCTTGCCGCCGGTCTCGCCGACCAGCCGCGGGTAGGTCTTGTACGACGCGATGTTCGTCCCGACCGTGCCCCAGAGGGACTGGAACGTCTTCGTCGAGCCGGTGAAGTGGATGCCGGCCAGGTCGGGGTGGGTCAGCGCGGCCTTGCTGACCTCGATGCCGTCACCGGTGACCAGGTTGATCACGCCGGCCGGCAGGCCCGCGGCCTCGAGCAGCCGCATCGTCCAGTGCGCCGCGAACTGCTGCGTCGGCGACGGCTTCCAGACCACGGTGTTGCCCATCAGCGCCGGCGCGGTCGGCAGGTTGCCGGCGATCGCGGTGAAGTTGAACGGCGTGATCGCGTAGACGAACCCCTCCAGCGGCCGGTAGTCGACCCGGTTCCACACGCCCGGGGACGAGATCGGCTGGTCGCTGACGATCTGCCGCGCGAACGCCACGTTGAACCGGAGGAAGTCGATCAGCTCGCAGGCTGCGTCGATCTCGGCCTGCTGGATCGTCTTCGACTGGCCGAGCATGGTGGCTGCGTTCAGGGTGTCGCGCCACGGGCCGGCCAGCAGGTCGGCGGCCTTCAGGAAGATTGCGGCGCGGTCGTCGAAGGAGAGCGAGCGCCAGGACGGAGCTGCCGCGAGCGCCGCAACGACGGCGCTGCGGCCGTCCGCCTCGGTCGCGTTGCCGAGCGTGCCGAGCACGTGCGCGTGCTTGTGCGGCTGCACCACCTCGACCGGGGCGCCGCCGCCCAGCTTCTGCTCTCCACCGATCGTGCAGGTCAGGTCGATCGCACCCGCCGCACTGAACTCCTTGAGCTTCGTCTCCAGGCTCGCGCGCTCGGCCGAACCGGGCGCATACCCCTTGACGGGCTCGTTGGCAGGCGTCGGGACGACGGTGACGGCATCCATGGCTGTGCGGCTCCTCGATCGTGTGGTGGATCGTCCAGTTGGCACCGGCTACAGGTGGGCCGGCGCGCCTTCATCGTGCCACGCCGAACCCGCGAACCACGAACCCGACTGGTCTACCTGTGGACGGCCCATTTGTAGCATACGTTTCACCTGACCACCGTCCCCCCATCGAGGAGCACCATGCACCCGGACGACCGGATCGCCATCACCGACCTGATCAACCAGCACGGCCACCTGGTCGACGCCAGCGAACGCTTCGACGAGCTCTTCACCGCCGACGTCCAGTACGACGTGACCGACCTGGGCGGCGGTGTGATCACCGGCGCTACCGCCCTGTGGGAGGCCGGGCTGGCTCTGGGGGACAACAACCCGGTCGCGCACCACGTGACGAACGTCGTCCTGACCGAGGTCGGCCCCGACGAGGTCGCCGCGAAGTCCAAGGGGCTCGGTGTGATGGCCGACGGGTCCTGCGGGAGTGTGACCTACGAGGACACGGTGGTGCGGACCGCGGAGGGTTGGCGGATCAGCCACCGCCGAGTACTCGCCCGCCGCCGCCCGCTCGGCCGATAGTCAGCGCCGCCAGGGCATGTGCTGCAGCGTCCAGGTGTTGCCGTCCGGGTCCTCGAACCAGGCGTAGAACACCCCGCCGAGGTCCTCGGTCTCGCTGACCTCGACGCCCCGGCCGATCAACTCCTGCCGGGACGCCTCGATGTCCTTCACCACCAGATGCAGCCCGCGCAACGTGCCGGGCGGCATGTCGAGCTGCGGCAGCCCGGTGACGAGCGTGATCGAGCAGAAGGAGCCGGGCGGGGTGAGCTGCACGATGCGCACGCCGTCGGCCGGCGAGACGTCCACGTCGACGTGGAACCCGGCCTGCTCGGCGTAGAACTGCTTGGCCCGGTCGACGTCCGTGACCGGCACCGGCACGAGCTCCAGCAGATACGCACCCGGCTTGACCTCCGCGGCGGCCGGATCGTCCGGGATCTCGGACGCATCCGCCGGGATCTCGGTCGTCGTCGGCGGCACCTCACTCATGCAGACTCCCCCTCACGCGAACTCCCCTCACGCAGATTTCTTCGTCGCCTTCTTGGCCGCCTTCTTGGCGGGCGCCTTCTTCGCCGCAGCAGCTTTCTTGGCCGGGGCCTTCTTCGCTGCGGCCTTCTTCGCCGGCGCCTTCTTGGCCGCTTCGGACTCGCCGGAGCCGGAGCCGCCGCCCGCACGCCGTGCCTTGGCCGCCTCGACCGACGCACGCAGCGCGGCCACCAGGTCGACGACCTCGGCGCCCTCGGTCTCCTCGTCCTCGGACTCCGGCAGCGGCACGCCTTCGGCCTTCGCCTGGACGACCTTCTCCAGCGCCTCGCGGTAGTCGTCGTGGTACTGCTCCGGGTCGAACTCCCCCCGCAGCGTGTCGATGTACGACGACGCCATCGCCTTCTCCTGCGACCGGATCTCGACGTCCTCGGGCGGCGCCGCGAACGACTTGTCCCGGATCTCGTCCGGCCAGAGCATCACCTGCAGCACCAGCACGTCGTCCACGGTCCGCAGCAGCCCAAGGCTCTCCCGCGAGCGCAGCGCGACCTTGACCAGCGCGTACAGCTCGGAGCCGTCGAGCGCGTCCCGCAGCAGCACGTACGGCTTGGCGCCGGGGCCGCCGTCGGCCGCCAGGTAATAGGACTTGCCCAGGTACAGCGGGTCGACCTGATCGGCCGGCACGAACTCGAGGACGTCGATGACCTTCTTGCTCGACAGCGGCAGATCGGCGAAGTCGTCGGACTCGAGCACGATCATCCGGCCGTCGGGCATCTCGTAGCCCTTGCCGATGTCGGAGTACGGCACCTCTTCGCCGTCGACCGAGCAGATCCGCTTGTACTTGATCCGGCCCCCGTCGGCGACATGCACCTGACGGAACGAGATGTCCTTCTCCTCCGTCGCGGAGAACACCTTGATCGGGATCGTCACCATCCCGAACGAGATGGCCCCCTTCCAGATCGCCTGCATCGCCATCAGCTCCCTGTCACCCTGTCAGTACACCGTCAGCTCATGCCCTCTGCCCGCCCGCGGGGTCCCTCCGCGGCGAGCAGATCCGGGATCTCTTGTGTCGCGTACCACAGCAGGTCTTCACCTTCGCACGAGTCGAGGGCGAAAACCGCGTCGTCGTCTGCCCCAAGAAGTTCAGCACTGTGGGCGGCCTCCCAGAGGTCCGCCGCCTTCCGGACCACCGGGACCGCGTCGGCCGCATCCACGTGGACGGCGGCCACCGCACGCCACGGAATCACCACATGCAGCTCCAGCCGGGCGTCGCCGAGCTCCACCGACCCGTCGGCCGGCGGCACGGCGCTGACCTCGGCCGCGACCACCACCCGTCGGCGGGCGATCCCCGGATCCACCGCGAGCAGTCCCACCGAAGCGCGGGCCGCCTGCGCCATCGCGGCGTACTCCAGCTCCTCGTCGTCGCCGTCGGCATACCACTCCCGCAGGGCCGGCGTCACGGCGTACGCCGTCAGTGGGGCCGGACCGATCTCCCCCGCGTTGCACGCCGCGCTCAGCAACCGCAGCGTGGATGGAATGTAGACCCTCATGAACCCGCCTTCTTCGCCTGTGCATTTTTCGGTGGCTGTCCGCGGGTCTTCTTCCGGCCCCGGGAGGCCCGGTTCCGGCTGCCCTTGGTGGTGTCCAGCAATTCGTCGAGCGCGTCGGTCACGCATTGGGCGAAAACAGCGAGGTCCGGCATCGCGGTGCGGTCCGCGTTCAGACCGTAGTACACCTTCCCGTCGTACGACGTGACGCCGACGGACAGGCCCTGGCCGGGCATCAACGGCACCACCGGGTACGACGCGAGCATCGGAGCGCCCTGCGCATACAGCGGGAACTGTGGACCCGGGACGTTGGTGATCACCACGTCGTCGATCGGGCGGACCGTCGTGGTCGCGACCCGGGCGGCGAGCGCGTGCAGCGTGGTCGGGGCGAACCCGGCGATGCCGACCAGCGAGCGGGCACTGACCGCGCGGCCGGTGTCCTTGTGCACCTTGGTCTGGTACGAGATCTGGTGCAGCCGCATGACCGGGGAGTTCTCGCCGACCGGGAGGTTCACGGTCGAGGCGATCACCCGGGACCCGAGCGAGGTCGGCTCGTCGTCCTCGTCGTCACGGATGCTGACCGGGATCACGGCGCGGACGCTGCGGGTCGGCCCGACGCCCTCGCCGCGGGTCATCATCCAGGCCCGGAACGCACCGGCGACCACGGCGAGGATCACGTCGTTGACCGTGCCGCCGTGCGCCGCCCGGACAGTGCGGTAGTCCTCCAGGTCGGTCTGCACGGTGGTGAACCGGCGTTGGCCGGAGGTCTTCACGTGCAGTGAGCTCTCCTGCACATGCCGCTGAGCAACCAGTGAGCCGACGACGTCGCCGAGCACCTCGCGGACCGAGGTGGAGCCGGTCAGGCTGGCGATCTCGGCGCGAGCCAGCTCCAGGACCGCGGTCGGATGCTTGGTGGCGTCGGAGAACACGCCGGCCAGCAGCTCCAGCGCGGACGGTGGGTGCTCCGGCTGCCAGGTGTCGGTCGGCGTCTCGCGCGGGTGAGCGGTCGAGTCCAGCACGACCTGGCCGATGTCGACCGTGCTGTTGCCGTCGACAAGCGCCTGGTGGGACTTCGCGATGATCGCAAAGCGGTCACCTTGGAGGCCCTCGACCAGGTACATCTCCCACAGCGGGCGGGCGCGGTCCAGCCGCCGGGACATGATCCGGGCGACCAGCTCGAGCAGCTGCGCGTGGGTGCCGGGCCGGGGCAGGGCCGAACGCCGGACGTGGAAGGTGATGTCGAACTCTTCGTCGTCCACCCAGACCGGCCCCGCGAACCGGCCGGGCACCTGCTGGACCCGCTGCCGGTACCGCGGCACGAACGCGATCCGGTCCCGGATCAGCGCCACCAGGCTCTCGTAGTCGAACCCCTCGTCGCCGTGCACCGGCGGCTCGAAGATGTCGACCGTCCCGACATGCATCGGGGTGGCCGGCGACTCGGCCTTCAGGAAGGTGAGATCCAGCGACGTCAGCCGATCGGGCATCACCGCCACCTTCCTCTCTGCTCGATTACCGTCTTGTCACCCTAGCGGCCGGTACCGACAGTGCGATGCGACACTGCTTGTACGGGAACACTGAGCTATTCGTGTTCGTCAGGCAAGAGGGTGTGTCCCGCACCCCGAGAAGTTCACCACCCCCTCGAAAGGCTTCTGGACCGATGCGTTCGACGCTCACTCGCGGTGCCGCCACCGCTCTCCTGCCCACCCTCGGCATGCTGGTCCTGGCCGGCTGTGGTGGGGGCGACTCAGACAGCGGCTCCAGCACCCCGTCACCGAGCGCCCCGGCCAGTACGCCGACGTCGACCCTGCCCACGAACACACCGACCCCGGGCTCGCCGAACACCAGCTCCCCGTCGAACACCGCCGACCCGTCCGGCGAGCAGGCCGACGTGACGATCGACGTCACCGTTGCCAACGGCAAGGTCAACCCGAGCGGCGCGACCATCAAGGTGAAGGCCGGGCAGACGGTGCTGGTCAAGGTGATCAGCGACGCCGACGACGAGCTGCACATCCACGGCTACGACAAGGAGCTCGAGCTGAGCCCGGGCAAGGCCGCCTCGGTCAAGTTCACCGCGAACATGAAGGGCACCTTCGAGGTCGAGACGCACAAGAGCGGCAAACTGGTCGCCAAGCTCGTCGTCTCGTGAGCGAGCGGAGCGAGCTCACCATCGAGCACAGCATGCCGGCATCATGTGCGCCCGGAGCGAAGCGAGGACGCACGTGATGATCCCCCTTCACGGGATCGGTGGGCGGCAGGACCTACCGGTTCCGTTCGGGTTGGCGGTGGGTGGCGCCGCGGTCGCGGTAGCGCTTTCGTTCGTCGTGCTCGGGGTGGCGTGGCGGAGTCCGAAGTACCGCGGTAATACCTCCGGGAAGCCGTTGCCTGCCGCAATCACCCGGACGGTGGACGCGGGCTGGTTCCGGTGGGTCGTCCGCGTGGTCGGGCTGGCGATCTTCCTGTACGCGATGGTGTCGCTGATGTTCGGCGTGGACCGGCTGACGAACCCGATCTTCGGGTTCATCTACATCCTGGTCTGGGTCGGGCTGGTGCCGATCTCGATCGTGTTCGGCCCGGTCTGGCGGACGCTGAACCCGCTGCGCACGCTCCACCTCCTGCTCTCGAAGCTGCTGCGCCAGCCGCCGTCGAAGGGCCTGCTCGAGCTCCCGGCATGGGCGGGCCTCTGGCCGGCCGCGCTCGGCATCTTCGCGTTCACCTGGCTCGAGCTCGTCGCTCCGGACCGCGCGACGATCCCAGTGCTGCAGGCGTGGATCGCGCTGTACGTCGTGATCACGATGTTCGGGGCGATCCTGTTCGGCGACCGGTGGTTCTCGCAGGGCGACCCGTTCGAGGTCTACGCCACGCTGATGTCCAGATTGTCCCCGTGGGGTCGGCGTACCGACGGCGCCCTGGTCGTACGACGTCCGCTGGAGAACCTCGACGGCCTGAAGCCGCAGCCGGGCCTCGTCGGCATGGTGGCCGCCCTGCTCGGGTCGACGGCGTACGACGGGTTCTCGAACTCGTCGACCTGGATCGGCTGGGCGCAGAACCAGGACGTCTCGATGACCTGGCTCGGGACGGGCGCGCTGATCGTGTTCATCCTGTTCGTGCTCGGCACGTACTCCGGCGCCACGGTGCTGGCCGGGCGACTGTCGGACTCGTCCCGGACCTCATTGCCTGGACTGTTCGCCCACTCCGTCGTACCGATCGCCTTGGGGTACGTCGTCGCGCACTACCTGACCCTGTTCATCCTGGAAGGGCAGCGGACGCTGATCTACCTGAGCGACCCGCTCAGCAACGGCGCGAACATCTTCGGCACCGGTCTCCTCGCGGTGAACACCGGCATCACGAACCACAGCACGGCGATCGCGGTCATCCAGGTGCTGGCGGTGGTCTGCGGGCACCTGCTCGGCGTCATCTCCGCCCATGACCGCGCGGTCGCCTTGTTCCCGCGCGCGAAGGCGCTGGCCGGTCAGATCCCGCTGCTGGTCGTCATGGTCGGCTACACCTGCGGCGGCCTGCTCCTGCTGTTCTCTTCGTGATGTACACACCCGCCGAACGCTCGGCCCTCCGCGATGCACTTGTCGCGAAGGCGCGCACGGATGCACGTATCGCAGGCGCTGCGCTGACCGGATCGGCCGCAGTCGGCGCCGAGGACGAGTGGTCGGACATCGATCTGGCGTTCGGCCTCGCGCCAACTGCCGATCAGGCAGCCGTGCTCGCTGACTGGACGGCGGCCATGTATGCCAAGCATGGCGCCATCCACCACACAGACATGTGGTCAGGCCAGACCGTCTACCGTGTCTTCCTGCTCGACTCCACGCTCCAGGTAGACATCGCCTTCGCTCCGGCCGACGCATTCGGCGCTCGAGGTCCCACCTTCCAACTGCTCTTCGGTGAAGCGGTCGAGCAGTCTGAGTGGAGTGCCCCGTCACCGATCGACTTGATCGGCATGGGCTGGTTATATGCGCTGCACGCGCGATCGAGTATTGCCCGCGGGAAGGTGTGGCAGGCGGAGTACATGATCAGCGGGGTGCGGGATCACGTGCTGATGCTGATGTGCCTGCGCCACGGCGTACCGCACGCGCAGGGTCGCGGGTTGCATTTGTTGCCTGCAGCCACTACTGCGGCCGTCGAGCCGGCACTGGTCCAGTCGCTGGATGCGGCCGAGTTGCGGCGGGCGTTCCGCGCGAGTGTCGACGTACTGCTGGCCGAGGTGGCCGAGGTCGACGCCGAGCTGGCCGTCAGGCTGTCTCGGACGTTGCGGGAGCTGACGGCTTAGGCAGGCTGCGGCTGGTGACAGCGAGCAGGATGAACGCGATCATGCCGACGATCAGGTGCGAGTTGCCGGGGATCGACTGCCAGAACGTCCAGCTGAGCTCGCGGTCGTCGCGGTACGGGACCCACCAGATCGAGCGCAGTACGAACAGGCCGTAGAACAGGACACCGGTGACCACGGCGGGGTTGAGGCCCCAGACGCGGTTGATGCCACGGATCAGGCTGACGCCGAGCGGGATGATCCACACCCAGTGGTGGCTCCACGAGATCGGCGACGCATACAGGACCGCGAGCGCCATCACCGAGATCGCCGTGACGCGCTCGTCGGCCAGCCAGTAGCGCCGGGCCAGCCAGAGCACGAGCAGCCCGAACACCACCGACACCACGAACCAGGTCGGCTGCACCCAGCTCGCGTCGTTGCCGATCCGGTGCAGGAAGCCGTTGAACGACTGGTTGCCGGTGTACGCGATCCCGCCGACCCGGTTCGCGTCCAGGATCACGTCGGTCCAGTACCGCCAGGACTGGTGCGGCACGATCGCGAACCCGATCGCCATCGTCGCCAGCAGTCCGAGTACGGCGTTGCGCAGCGCCCGCCACTGCTTCGTCACGATCAGCAGCGCGAGGAACGGCAGCGGGGTGAGCTTGACGCCGATCGTCACACCGACCCAGAAGCCGCGCAACTTCGTATCGTTCGGCCGGACCAGGTCCAGCAGGATCATTGCGGTCAGCAACAGATTGATCTGGCCGAACTGAATCGTCTGCCAGACCGGTTCGAGCAGCAGCGACAGGACGGTCAGCGCGATCAGCGCCGCGGTGCGCTTGCGCTGGGTGACGAACGACCAGAACGTCTTCGGCAGGCTGGTCCGCCACAGCGCGGTGATGCACAGCACCGAGATCGTCGTCCAGGTCACCAGCGCGACGCCCCACGGCACGGCGGCCAGCGGGACCATCGCGATCGCGGCGAACGGCGGGTAGGTGAACGGCAGACCGGAGCCGGGCAGCTGCGCGTCGTACAGCGACTTGCCGTGCAGCAGCACCGAGCCGCCCATCCGGTAGACGCGCAGGTCGATCATGCCGCCGAACAGGCTGCCGACCCAGGCGCCGAGCGCGACGAGAACGGCGCAGCCGACGACCGCGATGACGACGCGACGACTGCCGGCCGAACGAGCTGGGGAGGAGGGAGGGGTGGTCACGGTCACGTCAGGTCGGCTCCGAACAGGGTTTCCAGCGCTCGCCGGGTCTCGTCGTACTCGGTGTGCAGAATCGCGGTCATGCCGACCGCTCGGGCGCCGTCGACGTTCAGCTGCAGGTCGTCGATGAAGACGCACTCCGACGGCTCGAGGCCGAGCCGGCGGGCGGCGAGCAGGAAGATCTCCGGCTCGGGTTTGCGCAGGCCGACCTCACCGGAGATGACGATGTCGTCGAACATGCCCGTCCAGGTGTCGCGGGGGTAGGTGTTGCCCCAGGAGTTCGACAGCAGGGCGGTCTTGATACCGCGCTCGTTGGCGCGGCGGACCAGCCCGGACATCGCGGGCTGGTGCTCGAAGTGGGCGAACATCCGCTCGATCAGGCCCTCCGCCGGCACCGGCGTACCGTCGCGGCGGACCAGCATCGAGGCGAGCTTCCGCTCGAAGTCCGGCACGGCGATCTGGCCGCGCTCGAGCGCGTGCACCGGGTTGAGCTCGGCCTCCGCGGCCGCCTCTTCGGGCGACGCCGCGGGCAGCCATTTCAGCACTGCCTCGAGGTAGGAGTCGAAGTCGAAGTCGTCCAGCTCCGCCCAGCGCCGCAACGCCGCTTCGAGCCCTGAGGTGAGCACACCGCCCCAGTCCACCAAGAGACCACGCGGCACAACCCGCACCTCGACCATGCCCGCAAGCCTACTCAGACCGGGGCCCTCATCACGCTCCCGGCCCCGGCCCTCACTCCCAGTGGTCAGTGGTTGTACTCGATGGTGACGTCGCCGGAAGAGGTCTTGGCCTGGATGGTGCGGGTGGCGTTCGGGTCGATCTTCACGTTCGCGGACTCGTCGCCGGAGGAGGTCTTGGTGTCGACCTTGTACGACTCCGCGCCGGACGGGATCTGGATCGACACGTCGCCCGAGCTCGTCTTCGCATCGACCGTCTGCGGCGCGACGGTGAAGTCCAGGGACGCGCTGCCGGAACTGCTGCGGGTCGTCACCGAGGTCGCGGTCAGTCCGTCCGCCTCGAGGTCACCAGAACTCGACTCCAGCCGCAACGGCCCACCGACGTCGTGCACCTCGACGTCGCCCGAGCTGGTCTTGACCTCCGCCCCACCGGAGATCCCGGAAACCTTCACGTCCCCACTGCTGCTCTCGACCGTCAGCTTCAGGTCCCTCGGCACCGTCAGCACATAGCTGGTCTTGCATCCGAACGACAGGAACCCGCACCCGCCGCTGTTCAGCTCGAGCTTCGCGCCGCCCTCGTCGTACTTCTCCTTCGGATCCGAGCCGAACACGTTCCGCTCGGACTGCCGCTCGACCTTCAGCTCGGTGCCGTCCCCCGGCCGTACTTCGAGCGTCGCTGCCCCGCTCTTGACCAGCAGCGAATCCCCCTGCACCTGATAGCTCTGCTCGCCGCTCTTGGTGCCGTCGGTCAGTCCGGTGAGCGCCCAGTACACCCCGCCGAGGATGAGGGCGACCGAGATGGCAATCCCGTACCGCCGGTTCGTGCTCATCGAGCTCTGCGGCCGGCCCTGGACATCGGACATGACACTCCCTGCGGTACGGGTCGAAGTACCCCAACCCTGGCACATCGCGGCCCGGCTGTCGGCGGGGTAATCCCCCAGTTCCCCACCGACCCGACCCTGAGTTTCCCGGGCTCTGCTCAGGCGGGCACGAGCTCCTTGACGACCGCGGTCGCCAGCTGCTGGAACGACTTGCGGAGCTTGCTGGACCTGGCGGCCTCGGACAGGCTGCGGCCGTGGGACATGGCGGCGTCGACCGCGTTCAGGTCGAACGGCAGCAGCGCGGTCGGCTCGATCCCGGCGTACTGACCGAGGGCCTCGGCCGCCGCCTCGCCCGGTGAGCCGCCGAGCGCCCCGGAGCGGAGCCGGTTCACCACGACGCGGACGTTGGCCGACGGTACGACGGCGCGCACCTCGTGGACCGCACGGATCAACCGGGTCAGCCCGACCGGATCGGCCGTGCCGACGATCATCACCTCGTCGGCTGCCTCCAGCGTCGCCACCGTCGCGCCGTTGCGCCGCGGGGCCAGCGAGTCGAACGAGATCTCCTCGTCGGTCTCGATGCAGAATCCGACGTCGGCCACCGTGACCGGCGCCAGCTCCCGCGCCGTCGACCAGATCGCCTCGATCGCGGCCGGCCGCAGCTCGGTCCACCGGTCGGCTCGGCTGAGCCCGGTCAGCACCAGCAGATGCGGCTCGACCTGCCGTGCGTACTTCGCGAGCGTGATCATGTCGAGCGAACCGTTCGACGCCGAGCGCGCGGCGGCGGCCAGACCGGAGGTCTCGTCGAGCATGCCGAGCATCTGCGCCACAGTCCCGCCGTACACATCCGCATCCGCGAGCAGGGTCGGCACGCGCTTGGCCGCCAGCTCGCAGGCGAGATTGACCGCGACCGTCGTCCGGCCCGGCGCGCCGGTCGGACCCCAGACCGCGATCAGCCGGCCGCTGCCCTGGGAGTACGGCGGTGGTTGGTAGTTGGCCGCCGTCTCCGGTGTGAGCGGCACGAATCCGCCCGAGAAATGCGACGTCGAGACCTCCGGGCCCGACTCGACCGCATCGGTGACCGCGCGACCGAGGTCGGTCGGACTGACGTCGGCGGGCAGGATCCGCTCGATCCCCATCCGGCTCAGCCTGTCCTCGGCGCCGAAGGGCGCACCGTTCTCCGTCGGGTCGACCAGGGCGAGCACGGCGATCCCACGGGCGTGCAGGGCGGCGACGGCGTCGGCCGACAACCGGGCCAGGGCGTCGGCCAGCAGCACAGCGCGGGCCTGACCGCTCGCGGCGGCGGCCATCACATCGGCGATGTCGACGCAGCGCCGGACCACCTTGATCCCCGGCGCTCGCTCGGTCCGCTGCACGACGTCCGCCTCCCAGGGCGCGCCGGTGATGGCCAGCAGGACCGGGATCGCCATCAGCCGGCCTTCCGGACCAGGGTCGGCTCACCCGCGCGCATCGCGGTCAGGGCAGCCGGAATGCGGGACAGGTCGGCGCTGGTGAGCCCGATGAGGACCTGCCGCCGGGCCGAACTGCCCGCGACACCCTTCACCGAGTCGATCTGCAGCACACGGACGCTGCTCCATAGCGGCCTCGCCGGCTGACCCTCCTCCTTCGGCACCACCCAGACGTCGACGATGTCGCCGACCGCGGTGTCGGACGGCAGATGGCCGGTCGCGACCGAGAGCGGCAGCTCGGTGCGATCCTGGTCGGACTTGGCGACGGCCGCGTCCTTCGGCAGGAACTCCCCCTGGTCGATCGCGCGGCCGGCGACCAGCCCCTTCACATCGGCATCGGCCGCGAGGTACCGCTCGGAGTCGTTGGTGCTGGTGAAGCGGACCCGGACCGTGGTCAGGTCGTCGTCGGTCAGCGGGACCCCGACCTTGAGGTCGTGCTTGGCGGCCCAGATCGTGGTGGTGTCGTCGGCGGACGACAGCAGCTTCGCGCCGGCCAACGCGGTGACGGCGACGAGCAGCACGCCGAGAACCAGGCGGCCGTCCTTCCACCGGGCCTTGCGGTTGCGCTGGGCCGGAGCCGACGGCGCCCCGAATCCACTTCGCACGGCTGTCTCGACCACGTCGTCTCCCCAGTCAATCGATCGTTCTCGGGCGACATTCTGCCTGGTTCGCGATCGCCGCGTGAACGGTCATCCACAGGCAGTCACAGGCTGGGGACAAACCCGGTCATCCATCCGCCAACCGTGGCAAACTGAACCAACCAGCCACTCTGTGAAGGAGTCCGACGGATGCCGGGTCCCCGCTTCCTCCAGCTCGCCGACGTCGCCGAGGTGCTCAACATCTCCGCGAACCAGGTCTACGCCCTGGTCCGCCGCGGTGACATCCCCGCGGTGAAGATCGGCGGCCGTGGCCAGTGGCGGGTCGAGGCGACCGAGCTGGAGAAGTACATCGAGCGGCTGTACACCGAGACCAAGGACTTCATCGACGCCCACCCCTTCGGCGAAGAGGCCGAGACCACCGAAGACGCTCAGCTGTAGCTCTCCCGAGGTCGCACCCGCGGGCCGGCGCCGGTGCGATGCGTGCAGCAGGACGGCGTACCGCTGCCTGGGTTCAGCGTCGGCGGAGGGCTCGCAAGGATTGGGTGGGGACGAGGCGGACGTTGTAGACCTCGGTGCGGCGGCGAGGTGCGTCGAGGGGGTGCTCGGCGAGTTCGAGGAAGTCGGCGCCGACGCGGTCGATGGTGCCGGTGACGGGGCCGCCGCCGCTGCAGAACAGCGTGACCGGTGAGCGGTCGCGGGCGATTCCGCGCAGCAGGTGGGCGAGCCCGAGTTTGCCCTCGACGGCACCGGCCGGCTCGGCCCACGGCCCCAGGCGGTGTACGGCGACGAGTGCGGTGACCGGGATCAGCCACTCCTCGTAGCGCTCGGTCTCGAGCAGCAGGCAGTCCTTCCCGACCCGGCTGAGCATGCCGCGGACGGGCTCGGCGTCGTTGAGTTCGACGCGTACGACGGTGTTCACGGCGCCGCGGAGCCGGTCGAGGACGGTGATCTTCCCGACCTCGGCGCGGACCCGGTCGGCCACCTCGCCGTACAGATCCGACTCCTGGAGCGCATCGAACTGCGACTCCAGGTCCGCGAACAACGCATCCCACCGCATGACCGCGAAC
The DNA here is from genome assembly GCF_036226565.1 of Kribbella sp. NBC_00709. GTDB lineage: Bacteria > Actinomycetota > Actinomycetes > Propionibacteriales > Kribbellaceae > Kribbella. The sequence continues at coordinate 4,615,361 of NZ_CP108996.1, read as the reverse complement.
CTACCGGTCCCGGGTACCGCGACGCCGGTCGGCCGTCACCCTCCGCACCGGAAACCGACGCTGCGTGCGTTAAGGACTTGCAAAGCGTGCCTAGAACCGGTCTATAGTGGTCAAGCCAAAGCAAACTAAGGTAAACTCATAGGTCGGGAGCGAAGCGGAGTGAACGCGATGATCCGGGCGCTGAAGGGCACTCTCGCGGTGCTGGCGCTGGTCGCCCTCGGCCTGCTGCTGCGGTGGATGACCGCCGGGTCGATCAGCGGCCTGCGGACGTACGACCTGGACTCACTGACCGTGCTCGCGGTCGGCACGGTCGCCTGGATCGCGTACGTGTGGCTGGCGCTGGCGGTCGTCACGACGGTGCTCGAGCAGATCCCCGGTGTGGTCGGCGAGCTCGCCGGAGCCGTCGCCGGGCGGATCACCACGAAGACGGCACGGGCACTCCTCCGCTCCGGGCTCGGTGTCGCAGCCGTCACGCCCCTGACCGTCGGCATAGCGAACGCCGCCCCCGGCGACAGCGCCCACGTCCTCCAGTGGGACCAGACCGAGCCCGCCTCCACCATCCACCTCACCGACTCCGACTGGCGCTCCACCGAGCCTGCCTCGACTCTGGAGATCGGTGGGGCGGGCATCGAGCCGCAGCATGGCGCCGAGGCGTCGAGCGGCTGGCGGGCGAGTGAGCCTCCGTCGACGATCCGGATGGGCGACGCGACTCCGACCACTTCCGGCCGTCCGCCGGTGAGTGAGCGGATGCGGGTCGGTGTGCCGGATCGGCCTACCGCTGGGGCTCCTACGCGGTACACCGACGTACGGGCGGGGGGCTCGGTGCGGGTCGTCGTACGTGCCGGGGACTCGTTGTGGGCGATTGCCGCTCGGGAGCTCGGGCCCGGCGCCACGGTCGAGACGATCGCGGCACGGTGGCCGGACTGGTACGCCGCGAACCGCCACGTGATCGGGGACGACCCCGACCTGATTCTTCCCGGGCAGGTGCTCCGCGTCCCGCCCGCATCCACCGGCCACCTCCCGCCCACCCATCAGGAGCCGTGACATGAGCCAGCCACAGAACCTCCGCGCGGACGATCTCCCGCACGCTCCTCTGACCTCGCGTACGACGGACATCCCCGTCGTGACGAACCCGACCACGGCACCGGAACCAACGGAGGCTCTCATGGCCGTCACCAAGCTCTCCCCGGCGGCTGCACCCGTCGGATCAGCCACCAAGCCCGCACTCACCGCAGTCCCCGACGCGGTGCCGGCCGACGCGGTGCAGGCCGGTGCAGAGCAGGCGTCTGGGCAGCCTGACGGGGCTCAGCCGCCGCAGGACAGGCACGCCGGGCGGGCGATCGGGCGGGCTGAGGGGCCCCAGGTGCCGGAGGCCAGGGCGTGGGGTGGGCGGTTGGCTCAGGCGGTTTCGGAGGTGCTGGCCGGCGACCGGCCGATCTCGCAGCTGGTGCGGTTCACCGACGACACGGTGTTCACAGAGCTGAACCGGAAGGTCCGGCTGCTCGGGCTGAACACGACCGCGGTGACTCGCGGGGCGAAGGAGAAGAGTGCCGTGCAGTCGGTGCGGGTGTTCATGCCGGAGCCGTTCATCGCCGAGGTCGCCGCGCATGTACGCCGCGGCGGCCGGTCGCGAGCGATCGCGCTGCGGATGGAGATCCGCCGCAACCGCTGGGTCTGCACCGCCCTCGAGATCGGCTGAATTCGAACTCTTGCCGGCCGTCCGGCGTCATAGGGAGCGCAATCGGATCGTGCGGTTGCTGTCATCTGAATGGGCCTGCGGCGGCGTACGGTACCGAGGTCGGTCGCGAGGCCGGCCAACTCGTTCGGGGGAATGATGTCTGAGACCACAATCGCCACACCAGTACACGAACCGGCGTCGGCTGGGGTGACGCCGGGTGCGCCGTGGCGGGTCGAGGTGCAGGAGCTGAGTGACGCGGAGCGGGCCAGGGTGCTGCCCGCGGTTCACCGTCGCCGGTGGACCGAGCGGATGCCGCTGCTCTACCCACTGGCCGTGCGGTACCACCGGGTTCTCAAGCGGCTCGAGTGGATCAGGTCCAGCACGCCGTACGCCGGGGTCCGGCAGGCCGGCGATCTTCCGGTGCGGATCAAGCGGCACAAGTCGCTGCTGCTGCGCCAGCTCGGTGAGACCGAGATGTGGATGCAGCACAACAAGGTGACCAACCTGAAGCTTGCCTGCGCACAGGTCGACGGGCTGCTGATCCGCCCGGGTGAGACGTTCTCCTTCAACAAGCTGGTCGGCAACGCGACCCGGCGCAAGGGTTACGTGCAGGGCATGCGGCTGTCGAACGGGCAGGCAAGGCCGGGGATCGGCGGTGGCATCTGCCAGCTCGCCAACCTGCTGCACTGGATGGTGCTGCATTCGCCGTTGACCGTGACGCAGCGGTCCACGCACAGCTTCGACCCGTTCCCGGACAACGGGCGGGTGCTGCCGTGGGGCGTGGGCTGCAGCATCGTCTACAACTACGTGGACCTGCAGTTCCGCAACGACACCGACCAGACCTTCCAGCTGCACGTCGGCGTCGGCGACCGGTACCTCGAGGGCGAGATCCTCGCCGACGTTCCGGCCGAGTCGTCGTACCGGGTGTTCGCCAAGGAGGAGCGCTTCCTCCGGGTCGGCGCGGACTACTTCCGGCGGAACGAGATCTGGCGGACAGTGATCGACCGCCGCACCGGTGCGGCGCTGCGCGACGAGCTCGTCCGCGAAAACGTTGCCCTGGTCAAATACCTCCCGGTCGACGTCCCGGTGCTCGACGTCGTACTCCCGCACTGATCTCGAGAAACTGTCGGCGGGCCGTAGCAGACTGGCTGCATGACTGTGACGGTCGAGCCGTACCGGGAGCGCCCCGCGCGCGTCGCCGGCGCCGACCTGTGGACGCGGACGGCTGAAGGTGGGGAGTATCGGATCCTGCCCGACGGCTGCATGGATCTGCTGCTGATCGACGGCCAGCTCGTGGTCGCCGGGCCGGACAGTCGCGCCTGGACGGGCAGCGCGCCACGTGGGACGCAGTACGCCGGGGTTCGGTTCGCGCCCGGTGCCGCGCCCGGCTTCCTCGGCGTACCGGCCCGCGAATTGCTGAACGAGCGGGTCCCGCTGGCCGACCTGTGGTCACCGTCCAGGAGCAGGCAGCTACTGGACCGGATCAGATCCTCACCCGACCCGGCGGAGGCGCTGGACGTCGAGGTCGCCAGCCTGGTCGACGAGCCGGCGGACCGTCTGATCAGCTACGTACTGCGCAACGTCCGCGACGGACTGCTCCGCGGCACGGCCGGCGTCTCCCGGCTGGCGGGCACGATCGGGCTGAGCGAGCGCCAGCTGCACCGCCGCTGCCTGGACGCGTTCGGGTATGGGCCGAAGATGCTCGACCGCGTGCTCTGGATGAACGTCGCCCTCGACCACGCCCGCACCGGCCTGGCCCTCGCCGACGTCGCCACCCTCACCGGGTACGCCGACCAGGCCCACCTCACCCGGGACGTCAAAGCACTGACTGGTCTGCCACCTAAGATCCTGCTGGGCTGAGCCACCCGCGCATGTCAGCATTGCTCTTCATGACCGGTCACCCGGAAGTCGGTACGGCGACGCTGCGGCACAACCCGCTCAACGCCGTGACGGCGACCGTCGAGCGCATCACGTACGCCGACAGCCGCACCGCCGTGCGTAAGCAACTGCAGAGCCCGGTCGACTCGACCGGACCGTGGGCCGCGTCCACCGACCCGCGGCACTGGAACTACTGGCGCCGCGAGCTCGAGGTGTACCAGGACGACGAGCTCCGCGGCCGGCTCGCGGACGCCGGGATCGTCCTGCCCGAAGCGCAGGTCGAGGAGTGGCCGGACGGCGCCGTCCTCCTGATGGAAGACATCGGCGGGACTTCGGGCACCCAGTTCAGCCTCGCCGAGCATGCGGCACTCACGCGAGCCCTCGGTCGCTGGCAGGCCCAACCGACTTCCGAACGGCCGTGGACCTCGACGGACTTCCTGCGCGACTACTCGACGACCCGCGAGGTCCCTTGGCAGTTGCTGACCGACGACGCGGCCTGGCAGCAGCCGCTCATCCGCGAGACCTGGCCCGGTCAACTGCGAGAGGCCTGGACCCGGCTGATGGTGCACCGCGACGCGCTGCTCGATCTCGTCGCGAGTCTCCCTCGCGCCACCTGCCACCTGGACTTCTGGGTCTCCAATGTCATCCAGCGACCGACCGGCGAGCTCGCGCTGTTCGACTGGGCCTTCACCGGTGACGGCGCGCTCGGCGAGGACATCGGCAACTACATCCCGGACGCGGTCTTCGACCTGTTCTGGCCGGCCGAACGCCTCCCCGAGCTCGCCGAGACCTGCATCGCCAACTACCTCGACGGCCTGCGCGAAGCGGGCTGGCACGGCGACCCGGACGAGGTGCGGCTGGCGGTGATGGCGTCCGGGGTGAAGTACGCCTGGCTGCTGCCGGGTCTGCTCGGCCGCGCCACCGATCCCGCCCACAACGCCTATCACCGCCAGGTCGACAGCCGGCACCTGTTCCACCAGCGCGGCCAGGCGCTCGCGTTCGTCGCCGACTGGTGCGCGGAGGCGCTCAGCCGAGCACGACGGTAAAGCCACCCGGTACGACGAGGGCGCGCGACGCGTTGCCTCTGACAACTAGTTTGCCGGCCGGATCGTAGCTGTAGGAGTGCCTGCCCGCGACGCTCACCACGCGAGCATGAGTGTCCACGCTGGCCAGCAACGCAGCGCCGCCGATGCGCAGGCTACTAACAGTGGGCAGAAGGAGAACGGCGTCCAGCTGAGCCGTGCCCGTGGCTTTGGCGGTGAGGGTCGTGGCGCCGGCCGGGAGCGGGTTGGCGAGTGTCAGCGGCTGGAGGGCGCCGGGCGCGGCGGAGATCCCTTGCGGTCCGCAGACATGGGTCAGCGTGCCCAGCGTTCGCGTGCCTGTGGTCCAGGTGGTGCGAGCC